>NZ_BAABIB010000095.1:0-96771 GCF_039542405.1 Amycolatopsis dongchuanensis | reverse complement strand
CCCCGCAACCCAAAAACACGCCCGCCGCCGCTTGACAACCACATAGGGACACCCCCCCCGCCGCGCACCCCGGGACCAACCGACCGGCCCCACCGACGATTCGCCGGTGGCTGGGGCCGACCTCACCCCGTCCCTTCTGCGACACCGGCGCGTCACCGTAGAGTTCCGGGCTGTGACGACGGCACCCCGCAGGATCACCGTGCTGTTGCCCGTCCTCGGCCTGGTCCTGGTCGCGGTCTGCGGGCTCACCCTGCTCGCGCTCGCCACGGTCCGCGTCGGGCCGCTCGCCGTCGTGATCGGCGTGGCGGCCGCGCTCGTACCGGTCGCCGTCGTGGTCGCCGCCGTGTTGTGGGTCGACCGCTGGGAGCCGGAACCCGCGAAACTGCTGCTGCTCGCCTTCGTGTGGGGTGCGTGCATCGCGACGATCACCGCGCTGCTCATCAACAACACCGCCGAAACCGTCGGGGACCTCCTGCTGGGCAACGGCCGGGGCAGCCGGGTCAGCGCGCTCGTGTCGGCGCCACTCGTCGAGGAGGCGGCGAAGGGCTCCTTCGTGCTGCTCCTGCTGCTGCGCCGCCGCGAGGAGTTCGACGGGATCATCGACGGCATCGTCTACGCCGGGCTCACCGCCGCGGGCTTCGCCTTCACCGAGAACATCTACTACTTCGGCCGGGCGTTCGCCGACTACGGCTTCGGCGACGGCACCAGCGCCGGCGTGATCGCGGCGTTCGTGCTGCGGGGTGTGCTTTCGCCGTTCACGCACCCGCTGTTCACCGCGCTCACCGGTGTCGGCATCGGCGTCGCCGCACGGGCACCCCGCGGGCCGGTGAAGGTGCTCGCGCCGCTGGGCGGGTACCTCGGTGCGGTCTGCCTGCACGCGTTGTGGAACGGCGCGGCCACGCTCGGCGGGGCGAAGACGTTCCTCAACGTCTACTTCCTGATCATGGTGCCGATGTTCGTCGCGGTCGTGCTCGTCGTGATCCTGCAACGGCGGCGTGAGCAGCGGATCGTCGAGGCCGCGCTGCCGGGTATGGTCCGCGCGCGGTGGATCGCGGCGTCGGAGGTGGAACTGCTGTCGAGCCTGACCGGCCGCCGGGAGTGGCGCAGGCAGGCGCGGCGGCAGTCGGGGCGGCGCGCGGCGAAGGCCGTCGCCGAGTACCAGAACGCCGTGACCGAACTGGCTTTCCTCAAGCGGCACAAGGGAAATGCCGAGGCACGCCGTCGTGAGGGCGAACTGCTCGGGCAGCTGCGCGCGGCCAGGGCCGAGGCCGTCCGGCTGGCCGGTGAGCACGCCGACGGGTGAAGCTAGTCACCAACACCGGAACAACCGCCCGCGTCCGGGCTACTCTCGCGCCGTCGTCCGGTACCCGCGACCGAAGAGCGGGACTGGAACGAAATCGAGGAGCTTTGTTGCCATGAGCGTCCACCGGGGCACGCCATGACGCGGCCGGCGAGGCTCGCCGTCGGCGTCGTTTCCGCGGGCCGGGTCGGCAGCGTCCTGGGTGCCGCCCTCGCCAGGGCGGGGCACACGGTCGTCGCCGCCTCCGGGATCTCCGCCGCCTCCCACGCGCGGGCCGAACGCCTGCTGCCGGGAGTTCCGCTGCTGCCACCCGACGAGGTGGTCGGTGCCGCCGACCTGGTGCTGCTCGCCGTCCCGGACGACGAGCTGGCCGGTCTGGTCGCCGGGCTCGCCGCGACCGGGTCCTGGCGCAGCGGCCAGATCGTCATCCACACCTCGGGCGCGCACGGGCTCGACGTGCTGGCTCCCGCCGTCGAATCCGGTGCCCTCCCACTCGCGCTGCACCCGGTGATGACGTTCACCGGGCGCGAGGAGGACCTGCAGCGGATGGCCGCGTGCAGCGTCGGCGTCACCGCGTCCGACGAGGTCGCCTGGCACGTCGGCGAGGCGCTGACCGTGGAGATGGGCGGCGAGGCCGTCCGCGTGCCGGAGGCCGCCCGCCCGCTGTACCACGCGGCGCTCGCGCACGGCGCGAACCACCTCGCGACACTGGTGGCAGACTGTCTTGACCTGCTGGCCGGTGCGGGCATCCCGAACGGCGAGCGGATGCTCGGCCCGCTGCTGTCGGCCGCGCTGGACAACACGTTGCGCCACGGTGACCGCGCCCTCACCGGCCCGGTCGCCCGAGGTGACGCCGGCACGGTCCGCAAGCACCTGGCGGTGCTGGGCGCGGAAGCGCCGGAGGTCCGCCCCTGTTACACCGCCCTCGCCCGCCGGACGGCCGCGCGAGCCGAAGCGGCGGGCCTGCTCGGCGCGGACGCCGCCGCCGAAATCACCGAACTCCTCGAAGGACCCCAACCGTGACCCCCACCCCGAAGTTCACCCGCGGGCAGCTGAACACGTTCCAGACGCCCGACGACGTGGCCCGCGTCAGCGCGGCCCTGCACTCCGTCGGCCGCAAGGTCGCGCTGGTGCCGACGATGGGCGCGCTGCACGCCGGGCACCGCGAGCTGCTGCGCCGCGCCAAGCGCCTGCCGAACACCGTCGTGGCCGCCTCGATCTTCGTGAACCCGCTGCAGTTCGGCGAGGGCGAGGACTTCGAGGCGTACCCGCGCCCGCTCGACCGCGACCTGGAGGTGCTCACCGACGCCGGGGTCGAGCTGGCGTTCGTGCCCAAGGCCGGCGACCTCTACGCCGAGGGCCACGCCGTGACGGTGCACCCCGGCCCGCTCGGCGACGAACTGGAAGGCGCCGCCCGGCCAGGGCATTTCGCCGGGGTGCTGACCGTGGTGTCGAAGCTGTTCAACATCGTGCGCCCCGACTACGCGTTCTTCGGCGAGAAGGACTACCAGCAGCTGGTGCTGATCAAGCGGATGGTGCGCGACCTGAACTTCCCCACGAGGGTCATCGGCGTGCCGACCGTCCGTGAGAACGACGGGCTGGCGCTGTCGTCGCGCAACGTCTACCTCAGCGAGGAGCAGCGTGCCGACGCCGCCGTGCTGTCGGCGGCGCTGGCCGCCGGGGCGCACGTCGGCGCGCAGGGCGCGGAAGCCGTGCTCGACATGGCGCGGCAGACGCTCGCCGCCCGGCCCGCGGTGTCCGTCGACTACCTCGAACTCAGGGGAACCGATCTGGGTCCCGCGCCCGTCGATGGAGAGGCACGCCTGTTGGTCGCCGCGAGGGTCGGCACGACCCGGCTGATCGACAACGTGCCCGTCCTGCTCGGCGCCGCAGGGGAATGAAAGGGAACGGCACATGTACCGCACGATGCTCAAGTCGAAGATCCATCGGGCGACGGTCACGCAGGCCGACCTGCACTACGTCGGCTCGGTGACCGTCGACGAGACGCTCATGGAGGCGGCCGACCTGCTGCCGGGCGAGCAGGTGTCCATTGTGGACATCACGAACGGTGCGCGCCTGGAGACGTACGTGATCGCGGGCGAGCGGGACAGCGGGGTCATCGGCATCAACGGTGCCGCCGCGCACCTGGTGCACCCCGGTGACCTGGTGATCCTGATGTCCTACGCGCAGATGGACGCCGCCGAGGCGGTGTCGTTCCGGCCGCGGATCGTGTTCGTCGACGCCGACAACCGGATCAAGCACGAGGGTTCGGACGCGGCGTACGCGCCGGAGGGCTCGGGGCTGATCAGCGGCACGGTGGCCCTGCCGCCCGATGCCACGTTCCCGGTGGCGGAGACCGTGGACGCCGCGAAGCTCGACGCCCTGCTGCACGCGGAGAACTAGGTGCTGCTGGCGATCGACGTCGGCAACACCAACATCGTGCTCGGTCTCTACGACGGGTCCGAACTGGTCGGGAACTGGCGGATGCGGACCGACGCGCAGATGACCGCCGACGAGCTCGCCCTCACCATGCGCGGGTTGCTCGGGGAGCACGCCGACGCCGTCACCGGCATCAGCGCGCTGTCCACCGTGCCCGCCGTGCTGCGGGAACTGCGCGTGATGCTGTCCCGCTACTACCGGCGCGTGCCGAAGGTCGTGGTGGAACCGGGCGTGCGCACCGGCGTGCCGTTGCTCGTCGACAACCCGCGTGAGGTGGGTGCGGACCGCCTCGTGAACACGCTCGCCGCGCACCACCTGCACCAGACGGCGTGCGTGGTGGTCGACTTCGGCACGTCGACCAATGTCGACGCGATCTCGGCGAAGGGCGAGTTCCTGGGCGGGGCGTTCGCGCCGGGCATCGAGATCTCGGTGGACGCGCTCGCCGACCGGGCCGCGGCGCTGCGGAAGGTCGAGCTGGTGCCGCCGCGGTCGGTCATCGGCAAGAACACCGTGGAATGCCTGCAGTCCGGCATCCTCTACGGCTTCGCGGGGCAGGTCGACGGGCTCGTGCGGCGGATCGTGAAGGAGCTGTCCGGCGACGGTCCCGTAGCGGTGCTCGCGACGGGCGGCCTGGCGCCGCTCGTGATCTCCGAGTCCGAGACGATCACCGACCACGTGCCGGACCTGACGTTGCTGGGCCTGCGGCTGGTGTTCGAAAGGCAGTACGCCCGCTAGGAGCGCACCGCCTTCAGCACCGTCGTCACGATCGGCAGGTCGAATTCGCCCTGTGCGGTTTCCGGGTTCTTCGCGAGGAACCGCCGGAGCCGCTCCAGCGTCGCGGCCCGTTCCTCCTCGGAGGCGGTCAGCAGGTGCGAGTGCGTCGCGATCGTTTCGACGAGCGTCTCGGCGGTGCGGCGCTGTCGGTGCGGGAACTCCTCGCGTTGGTAAGCACCGAACGCGGCGTGCGGCGGCAGTTCCGGGCACTGGGACAGCCACCGGGTGCTGGAGTTCGTGCGGGACAACTGGGCGAATTCCGCGACCCACGGCACGGATTCGTCGTCGTGGTTCCACAGCGCGACGACCGTGCCGCCCGGCCGGAGCACCCGCGCGATCTCGGGCAGTGCGCGGTCCAGGTCGAACCAGTGGAACGCCTGCCCCGCGAGCACGGCGTCGAACTCGCCGTCGCCGAACGGGATCTCCTCCGCGGTCCCGGCGTGGGCTGGCACGCCGGGGAGTCGGCGGGTCAGCTCGGCGCGCATCTCCGGATCCGGCTCGACGGCTTCGACGTGCAGGCCGAGTGCGAGCAGCCCTTCGGAAAGCCTGCCGGTGCCCGCGGCGAGATCCAGGACCCTTGCTGCCCCCTCGGGCAGCCCCCAGCGCAGGGCGGGCAGCGGGTAGTCCGGGCGGTGCTCGGCGTAGGCCTTCGCCCGTGCGCCGAAGGAGCGGGCGCGCCGCTGGTACGCGGCAGAAGTGGGATCGGTCACCCGATCGATACTATTCGCGGGCAAAGGTAATCCGGTTGGCCCAGCGTGGGACGGGCTTCGTACCCTATGCGTATGACCCATTCCGCCGCTTCCGAGCGCCCCCTGCCCGAAGAAGACCTGCCGGAACAGATGCGGGTTCGCCGGGCCAAGCGCGACCGGATAATCGCGGAAGGTGGTGACCCGTATCCCGTCGAGGTGCCGCGCACGCACACCCTCGCGGAGATCCGGGCGAAGTATTCCGACCTGCCCGCCGACACCTCGACCGGTGACGTCGTCGGGGTCACGGGACGCGTGCTGTTCATCCGGAACACCGGAAAACTGTGTTTCGCCACTCTGCGCGAAGGCGACGGCACGGAGTTGCAGGCGATGATCAGCCTCGCCGGTGTCGGCGAGGAGGCGCTGGCCGACTGGAAATCGGAGGTCGACCTCGGCGACCACGTTTTCGTGCACGGTGAGGTCATCACGTCCCGGCGCGGCGAGCTGTCCGTGATGGCCGACCGCTGGCAGATGGCGGCGAAAGCGCTGCGCCCGTTGCCGGTCGCGCACAAGGAGCTGGCCGAGGAAACGCGGATCCGGCAGCGTTACGTCGACCTGATCCTGCGGCCGAAGGCGCGTGACGTCGTCCGCACCAGGGCCGGTGTCGTGCGTTCGCTGCGCAATTCCTTCGAACGGCGCGGGTTCGTCGAGGTCGAGACGCCGATGCTGCAGACGCAGCACGGCGGCGCCGCGGCCCGGCCGTTCGTCACGCACTCCAACGCGTTCGACATCGACCTGTTCCTGCGCATCGCGCCGGAGCTGTACCTCAAGCGCTGCGTGGTGGGCGGTATCGAGAAGGTCTTCGAGATCAACCGCAACTTCCGGAACGAGGGCAGTGACTCCTCGCATTCGCCCGAATTCGCCATGCTGGAGTTCTACGAGGCGTACGCGACGTACGACACCAACGCGGTGATGACCCGGGAGCTGATCCAGGAAGCGGCACAGGCCGTATTCGGCAGCCTCGAAGTGACACTCGCCGACGGAACGCCCTACGACCTGTCGGGTGAATGGAAGTCGCTCACCATGTACGGGTCGTTGTCCGAGGCCCTCGGCGAGGAGGTCGCGCCCGACACCACGGTCGAGGAGCTGCGGGGCTTCGCCCGGGCGCACGGCCTGGAGCCGGACCCGAAACTGGGGCACGGCAAGCTGGTCGAGGAACTGTGGGAGCACCTGGTCGGGGATCACCTCCACGAACCCACATTTGTGCGTGATTTCCCGATCGAGACCTCGCCGCTGACCAGGCAGCACCGCAGCCGGCCAGGCGTGGCCGAGAAGTGGGACCTCTACGTACGCGGTTTCGAGCTGGCCACGGGCTACTCCGAGCTGGTCGATCCGGTCGTGGAGCGGGAAAGGCTGACCGCGCAGTCCCGTTTGGCCGCGGCCGGGGATAGCGAGGCCATGAGCCTGGACGAGGATTTCCTCCGGGCCCTGGAGTACGGAATGCCCCCATCCGGTGGTGTGGGAATGGGCATCGACCGGTTGCTCATGGCGCTGACCGGCCTCGGTATCCGCGAGACGATCCTGTTCCCGCTCGTGCGTCCGGAATAGTTGCCGGCCCGCTCGCACAGACGCGCAATGCAAACGAAGTTTGCGTTGTGCGCTGATTCCGGGTATTAATGTCCTAGTCAATGGCTTCGAACAGGGGCACTCGCCCCTACCCAAGACATTCGCGGCTAGTTCAAAACAGGAGGAAACTGATGGCACAGAAGGTGCTGGTCTCCCTCGTGGACGACCTCGACGGTTCCGAGGCGGACGAGACCGTCGAGTTCGGTTTGGACGGGATCAACTACCAGATCGACCTGTCCAGTGAAAACGCGGAGGAGCTGCGGGACGCTCTCGCCCAGTACGTCGAGCACGCCCGCAGGGCCGGTGGCCGCAAGCGCGCGGGCCGTCCCTCGGCGAAGCCCGCGGCCAGCTCCGCTTCGGTGGACCGCGAGCAGAACCAGGCCATTCGTGCGTGGGCGCGCAAGAACGGCTTCCAGGTTTCCGACCGCGGACGTATCCCGTCCGAGGTCGTCGAGGCCTACCACAAGAAGAACTGACCCTTCGGGGGCAATAGCCGCGTACGGGGCCGCCGGGATTACACTCGGCGGCCCCGTTCACGTCTCCGGCTTTCTTGAACTCTGTTCTACGCTTCTGGGGCGTCCGGTCCGGCCGGTCTTCGGCATCGTCCAATAGGTCGAATTCGGTTCCGTGCTAATCCGCGACTGCAACTTGCGCGTTGCGGGTGTGATCACCGAACACGAGTAATCGATTCCCCGCACGGAGTCCGTGGCGGTACGCGCAGGGGTCCGATGGCACATTCGCCCCGTGCGTTCCGCGGGCACCATTTCCCGGATGCGCTCGGCCGCGTAGTGGTCAAGATCACTGCGCGCGCAGGCGCGGGCATTCGGCGCACTCCGCCTCGCCGGGCAGGAGGTAGGAGAAGCAGCAGCTCTCCCGGCGGCGGGTCCAGCACCGGCCTTCCAGCCGCAGTGCCGACGCGGCCGTGAGGGGTGGGTAGCGGGCGTCGAGCACCAGTGCCGCGTCGGCGACCCCGGCGCCTTCGTCCCCGCCCTGGCGCCCGGCCCACCACAGTGCGTTGTCGAGCGCGTCCGTCGCCGCGGCCCACAGCATGCGGCGGCCGAGCCGGCTCACCGGTGCGTAGGCGGCGACGAACCGGGCGGCGTGTCCGGTGTAGCGGGCGCGCAGCGCGGCGGCCAGTGCCCGTTCGTCCCTGACGACGGTCGCGTCGGGGCAGCCCGCCGCGGGGTCGGCTGGCAGGCAGTAGAACTCGCTCCCGAGTACGGCGATCCCCTCCGGGTGCGGCCGGTCGCCGCCCAGCCGGAAGGCCAGCTCCTCCGGCCGGAGCAGCGGCACCCTCCGTTCGTGGTGCAGCAGCAGCGCCGCGGTGTAGGCGGGCACGTGCAGGTACCACGACATGACGTAACCGGCCGTGGTCCTTCCGGGTGCTTCTCCGAACCGCGCCCGCAGCCACCCGGCGAGGGTTCTGCGCCACGCCACGAACCGCGCGGGGTCCGCCAGCAGGTCCGCGCAGCGCTGCCACTCGCCGTCCCCGGGCAGGTCGGGGCGGAATTCGGTGCGCCGCTGGAGCGGTGCCACCCTGGTGACGGAGTCGGCGAGGCCGGGCACGGCGGGGTGCCGTCGCACGGTGTCGATCACGGCCTCCCGCTGCTCCATCCGGGTGTTAGGTCTGCCTTACCTTACCGGCTTTTGGGGGAGGCGCCACCGGGGTATCCGGCGTCTGTTCGCGGTGAGCGGACAAAGGCCGCCGGCGGAATCCCCGGCGGGGGCCACGCGTTGGAAAGAACGTCAGTAAGCAGCGAAAACGCGAGGCCGGCGAAGGTCGGCGTACTGACTTCTGTGACCTGATTCGCCCCAGTGGTAGCCCGGTGGAAGCTGTCGGCTACTACAGTGGACTCACGGTGCTGAATCCATCGCCAACGCGGGATGGAGGCTCACCGCCGGCGCAGCAGTCGAGGGAGTGGGAATGTTCGAGAGGTTCACCGACCGCGCGAGGCGGGTGGTCGTCCTGGCCCAGGAAGAGGCCAGGATGCTCAACCACAACTACATCGGCACCGAGCACATCCTCCTGGGTTTGATCCACGAGGGTGAGGGTGTCGCCGCCAAGGCGCTCGAATCGTTGGGCATCGCGCTGGAGGGCGTCCGCCAGCAGGTCGAGGAGATCATCGGCCAGGGCCAGCAGGCTCCGAGCGGGCACATCCCCTTCACCCCGCGGGCCAAGAAGGTGCTCGAGCTGTCGTTGCGCGAGGCGCTCCAGCTCGGCCACAACTACATCGGCACCGAGCACATCCTGCTCGGGCTGATCCGCGAGGGCGAGGGCGTGGCGGCGCAGGTGCTCGTCAAGCTCGGCGCGGATCTCAACCGCGTGCGCCAGCAGGTGCTGCAGCTGCTGTCCGGCTACCAGGGCAAGGAGCCGGCCGAGGCCGGTGCCGGCCGTGGGGAGGGCACGCCGTCCTCGTCGCTGGTGCTCGACCAGTTCGGCCGCAACCTGACCGTCTCCGCCCGCGAGGGCAAGCTCGACCCGGTCATCGGGCGCAGCAAGGAGATCGAGCGGGTCATGCAGGTGCTGTCGCGCCGCACCAAGAACAACCCGGTCCTCATCGGCGAGCCCGGCGTGGGCAAGACCGCCGTCGTCGAGGGCCTGGCCCAGAACATCGTCAAGGGCGAGGTGCCCGAGACGCTCAAGGACAAGCAGCTCTACACGCTCGACCTCGGCTCGCTGGTCGCGGGCTCCCGCTACCGCGGTGACTTCGAAGAGCGCCTCAAGAAGGTGCTCAAGGAGATCAAGACCCGCGGCGACATCATCCTGTTCATCGACGAGCTGCACACGCTGGTCGGGGCGGGTGCCGCCGAGGGTGCCATCGACGCGGCCTCGATCCTGAAGCCGATGCTGGCCCGCGGTGAGCTGCAGACGATCGGCGCCACCACGCTCGAGGAGTACCGCAAGTACATCGAGAAGGACGCCGCGCTGGAGCGCCGCTTCCAGCCGATCCAGGTGGGCGAGCCGTCGCTCGAGCACACCATCGAGATCCTCAAGGGCCTGCGCGACCGGTACGAGGCGCACCACCGCGTCTCGATCACCGACTCGGCGCTGGTCGCCGCCGCGACGCTGGCCGACCGGTACATCAACGACCGGTTCCTGCCGGACAAGGCGATCGACCTGATCGACGAGGCCGGTGCCCGGATGCGCATCCGCCGGATGACCGCGCCGCCGGACCTGCGTGAGTTCGACGAGAAGATCGCCGCCGTCCGCCGGGACAAGGAGTCGGCGATCGACGCGCAGGACTTCGAGCGCGCCGCGCGCCTGCGCGACGAGGAGAAGACCCTGCTGGGCCAGAAGTCCGAGCGGGAGAAGCAGTGGAAGGACGGTGACCTGGACGTCGTCGCCGAGGTCGACGACGAGCAGATCGCCGAGGTCCTGGCCAACTGGACCGGTATCCCGGTGTTCAAGCTCACCGAGGAGGAGACCACGCGTCTGCTCCGCATGGAGGACGAGCTGCACAAGCGGATCATCGGCCAGGAGGACGCCGTCAAGGCGGTCTCGCAGGCCATCCGCCGCACCCGCGCCGGCCTGAAGGACCCGAAGCGCCCGTCCGGCTCGTTCATCTTCGCCGGCCCGTCCGGTGTCGGTAAGACCGAGCTGTCCAAGGCGCTGGCGAACTTCCTGTTCGGCGAGGACGACGCGCTCATCCAGATCGACATGGGCGAGTTCCACGACCGCTACACCGCCTCGCGGCTGTTCGGTGCCCCTCCGGGCTACGTCGGCTACGAGGAGGGCGGCCAGCTCACCGAGAAGGTGCGCCGCAAGCCGTTCTCGGTCGTGCTGTTCGACGAGATCGAGAAGGCCCACCAGGAGATCTACAACACCCTGTTGCAGGTCCTGGAGGACGGCCGCCTCACCGACGGGCAGGGTCGCACGGTCGACTTCAAGAACACGGTGCTGATCTTCACCTCGAACCTGGGCACGCAGGACATCTCCAAGTCCGTGAGCCTCGGCTTCTCCGCCGGAAACGACGACACGTCGCGGTACGACAAGATGAAGCAGAAGGTCAACGAGGAGATGAAGAAGCACTTCCGGCCGGAGTTCCTCAACCGCATCGACGACATCATCGTCTTCCACCAGCTCACCCAGGAGCAGATCATCCAGATGGTGGACCTGATGGTGCGCCGGGTGGAGACCCAGCTCAAGGCCAAGGACATGGCGATCGAGCTGACCGACAAGGCGAAGGCGCTGCTGGCCAAGCGCGGCTTCGACCCGGTGCTCGGTGCCCGTCCGCTGCGCCGGACCATCCAGCGGGAGATCGAGGACCAGCTGTCCGAGAAGATCCTGTTCGGCGAGGTGCAGCCGGGGCAGATCGTCATCGTCGACGTCGAGGGCTGGAGCGGCAACCCGGAGGACAGGGACGACCAGGCGAAGTTCACCTTCCGCGGCGAGCCGAAGCCGCTCGAGGTGCCCGACGCCCCGCCCGTGTCCATCGGTGCCGGCAACGACCCGCGGCACGAGGCCGAGAACGACTGACGACCGGTAGGCCGTAGCGGACGCCCCCAGGGAACTCCCTGGGGGCGTTCGCGTTGTCGGAGGTAAATCGGTCGGGGGAATCTGGGAAGCTGGAACCGTGCGCGTGGATGTGCTCGGCCCGTTGCGGGTCCGGGGGGACGACGGGGCGCCGATCGAGGTCGGCGGCGCCCGTCTGCGCATGCTCCTGGCCAGGCTCGCGCTCGACGCGAACCGCCCGGTCAGCCCCGAGTCGCTCGTCGACGGGCTGTGGGGTGCCGAACCGCCCGCCGACGCGGTCAACGCGTTGCAGTCCCTCGTCTCGCGGCTGCGGCGCGCTCTCGGTGACAGCGCCCGGCTGTCCTCCACCGCCGGCGGTTACGTGCTCAAGGTCGAGGAGGTCGACGCCGCCCGGTTCGAGGAGCTGGCGACGCGTGGCCGTCACGAGCTGGCGGCCGGGAACCACGCGGCCGCGGCCACGACGCTGACCGAAGCGCTCGCGTTGTGGCGCGGGGAAGCGCTTTCCGACGTCCTCGACGCACCGTTCGCCCAGGCTCCCGCGGCGCGGCTCGACGAGCTGCGGGCGAGCGCGCGTGAGGACCGCTTCGAGGCGGAGCTGGAGCTGGGCCACCACGCGGACGTGCTGGCGGACCTCGAAACCGCCGGTGCCCAGCACCCGTTGCGGGAGCGCCTCGCGGGGCTGCGGATGCGGGCACTCTACGCGGCCGGGCGCCAGTCCGACGCCCTCGCCGTCTACGAGCACACCCGCGCCCTGCTCGCCGACGAGCTGGGGGTCGATCCCTCGGCCGAGCTCCGGCAGGTGCACCTCGCCGTGCTGCGCGGCGAACTCGCGACCCCGCGACCCGTCAACGACAACCTGCCGGTGCGGCTGACGAGCTTCGTCGGGCGCGAACGGGAGCTGGACCTGCTCGCCCGCTCGCTCGCGTCCGCCCGCCTGGTCACGCTCGCCGGTCCCGGTGGTGCGGGCAAGACCAGGCTCGCCACGGAAACCGCCGTCCGCCATCCCGACGCCGAGCGCGGCCGGGTGTGGTTCGTGGCGCTCGCGGCCGTCCGCGATCCCGGCGACGTCATCAGCGCTGTGCTCGCCGCCCTGCGTTCGCTGGACATGCGGGTGCTCAACACGCCGCCGTCGCTGCACGTCATGGAGCCGCTCGACCGCGTGACCGACCTGATCGGCAGCGCGGGCGGCCTGCTCGTGCTGGACAACTGCGAGCACGTCGTGGGCGCGGCCGCCGAGCTCGCCCACGAGCTGCTGACGCGCCTGCCGAACCTGCGGATCCTCGCCACCAGCAGGGAACCGCTCGCGATCACGGGTGAGCTGCTGTGCCAGCTGGGGCCGCTGGAGGTGCCGGAGGCGATGCGGCTGTTCACCGAGCGAGCCGCCTCGGTCCGCCCCGGATTCGCGCTCGACGAGACGACCACCGAGCCCGTGCGTGAGATCTGCCGCCGGCTCGACGGGATGCCGCTGGCGCTGGAACTCGCCGCGGCCCGCCTGCGCTCGATGACCGTGGACCAGATCGCGCGACGGCTCGACGACCGGTTCCGCCTGCTCACGTCGGGCAGCCGGATCGCACTGCCCCGGCAGCGGACGCTGCGTGCCGTCGTCGAGTGGAGCTGGGACCTGCTGGAGAAACCCGAACGCGTGCTGGCGCGGCGGCTCTCGGTCTTTCCCGGCGGTGCCACCACCTCCGCGGCGGAGGAGATCTGCGCGGACGAGCTGCTGCCACGGGAGGACGTGCTGTACGTGCTCGGCTCGCTCGTCGAGAAGTCCATTGTGGACGCCGTGGAGGGGGACGAGCCGAGGTACCGGATGCTGGAGACGCTCCGGGTCTACGGCGAGGAGCGGCTCGACGAGGCGGGCGAGCGCGAGCTGGTGGCCAGGCGGTTCGCCGACCACTACCTGCGGATCGCCGAGGAGCACGAGCCGCTGTTGCGCACCGCGGACCAGCTGCGGGCGATCCGCGTCTTCGAGGCCGAGCACGACAACATGCTCACCGCGTTGCGCAGGGCGATCGACACCGGCGACCCCGAGACGGCGTACCGGTTCACCGCGGCCCTGTGCTGGTACTGGGTGATCCGCGGGCTGGGCGAGCAACCCGGCGCGTTCATGGGGGACGTGCTCGCCTTCGGTGACCGGCTCCCCGAGGACGTGCGTGCCGCGTTCGAGGTGCTCGCGGCGCTCGTCAAGGCGGCTCCGATGATCGAGGACATGCCCCAGCTGCACTCGCTGGTCGACGAGTACGCGCGGACGGAGGCGTGGCGGCGTTTTCCGGCGCTCGCCCTCGCCGTGCCGATGCTGGTCTTCCTCGCGCGGGACTGGGAGCTGGCCGAACGGGAGCTGCGCCGGGCGCTGGAGCTGCCGGACCCGTGGGCCCGTGCCGCGGCGCGGTGGGTGCAGGGCTTCGTCCTCGACGACGCCGGGGACCTCGACGGCAGCGAGCGGGTGCGGGAGCAGGCGCTCGAAGGCTTCCGCGAGCTGGGTGACCGGTGGGGCGTCGCGATGACCATCGGGATGCAGGCGAGCGCGCATTCGTTGCGCGGCAGGCACGCCGAGGCGATCGCGGGGTACCGGCACGGGCTGGCGCTGGCGCGGGAGCTGGCGTCGGCCGAGGACACCGTGCAGCAGCAGTCCCGGCTGGCGAACGAGCTGTACCGGTCCGGCGACGTCGAAGGAGCGTGGCGGGAGATCCGCGAGGCGCAGCAGCTCGCCGACGAGCTGGGGCAGCTGGAACACCGGGCCATCGTCCGGTTCACCCTGATGGACCTGGCGCGGCGGGACGGGGACTTCGCGCAGGCCCGTGAGGTGCTGGAGTGGGTGACCGGGGCGGCGGAGCGGCTGCCGTTCCCGATGGCGATGGCGGAGGAGTGGGTGTCCCTGTTGAGCGCCTCGCTCGCCGTTTCGGAGGGCGACGCGGCCGCCGCGCGCGAGGCGCTGCCCACCGCGGTCCGCACCTCCACCCGGCGGCAGGACATGCCGGACGTGGCGGCCGCGGCACAGGTCGGCGCGAGACTGCTGGCGCTGGAAGGGAAGGCGGAGCGCGCGGCGTGGGCGCTGGGGGTGACCAAGGTGGTGCGCGGCGCCTTCGACGAGGGTGACCCGGAGCTGCGGGCGCTGGTCGCCGAGCTGAAGGCGGTGCTGGGGGCGGGGTTTGAAAGCGCTTTCCAGGCCGGGGCGGGGCTCGGCAAGGAGGAAGCGATCGAGGCGCTGCGGCGGGAGTTCTGCGGGTGACCGGGGGCCGGTGGTCGGCCGGTGGGCGGTGGCCTGGCGAGGGACGGTAGGCGGCTGGCGGCGGCGGGTGGCTGGCGGCCTGGAGGGGGATGACGGGCGGCCGGGCCAGGGACGGTAAACGGCCGGTGGCCGGGGCGGCGGCGACGGGTGGCTGGCGGCCTGGAGGGGATGACGGGCGCCGGTGGCTGGATGGTGACGGTGGGCGGCCGGTCGCTGGAATGAGAACGGCGGGCTGCCTGGATGGGACGGCGGGCGGCGAACCGCCTGAACCGAGAGGGTGGCGGCCGCACCCGAACAGAAACCACGGCGGCTGCCCTGAACGGCAACGGCACCCGCCTCTGAAGGGCGAGGCCGGCCGCACTTGCCCCGAGAGGTGGCGGCCGCCCCTGAACGGCGCCCCCTCAACGGCAACGGCGGGGCAGCCGCCCTTGGCCCGAGACGGCGGCTAACCGCCCGACCCGGGGCACAGCGCCCGCCCCTGAGCGGAGACGGCGGCGAACCGCCCGGCCCGAGACCACAGCGCCCACCCCGAAGGCCCGCCCCCGAAGGCCCGCCCCCGAAGGCCCGCCCCCGAAGGCCCGCCCCCGAACGAAAACGGCGGGCAGCCGGTCCCCCCGGGACCGGCTGCCCGCACCCCCTGTGATCAGCCCACGCGGCGCCGGTAGGCGCGCATCGCGAGCGGGAAGAACACCAGCACGATCCCCGCGAGCCAGGCGAGCGCTCCGAGCAGCGGCCCCGCCACCTCACCGCCGACCAGCAGACCGCGCATCGCATCGGTCAGGAGGCTCACCGGGTTGATGTCGGACCACGCCCGCAGCCACCCCGGCATCGTCGTGCTCGGGACGAACACGTTGCTGCCGAACGTCAGCGGGAAGACCAGCGCGATCATGATCCCCTGCACCGCGCCCGGCGTGCGGACCAGCATCCCGACGAACACGGCCATCCAGCAGAAGCACAACCCCGCCACGATCATCAGCGCGGCGCCGACGACCGCGGCCAGCGGGTTCGTCGTGATGCGGAAACCCATGATCGTCGCCATCACCAGCAGCACCACGATCGCGACCAGGTAGCGCACGATGTCGGCCAGCACGGCGCCCACGAGCGGGGCCGAACGCGCGATCGGCAGGCTGCGGAACCGGTCGAACACGCCCTTGCTGACATCGGTGTTCAGCGCGACGCCCGCGGACAGGCTCGCCATGATCGTGTTCTGCACCAGCAGCCCCGGCGCCAGCGCCTGCAGGTAGGTGCCCGTGCTGCCGGAGATCGCGCCGCCGAACAGGTACACGAACATCACCAGGAACAGGATCGGCTGGAGCGTCACGTCGATCAGCTGCTCCGGGTTCTTCCGGATCTTCAGCACGCCCCGCCAGGCCAGCGAAAGCCCGTGTTGCACCGCCTTCGCGGGGCTCACCCGCTGCGGCGGCGCGAGAACAGCGGCCGTCATGCCGCCACCTCCTCAGTCGGTTTTCCGGTCAGGGCGAGGAAAACCTCGTCGAGGCTGGGCAGCCGCAGCGCGACCTCGTCCGCGACGATCCCCGCCTCGTCGAGCTTCCTGACCAAAGTGGACAACAGCACCGGGTCGGACACGGGCGCGGTCAGCAACCCGGTGTCGTCGTCCCGCATCGGCTGCACCCCCGTCAGGTCGCCGAGGATGCGGGACACCGCGTCCAGGTCCGCGAGCGACGTCGGGCGCACCAGCATGGTCTGCCCGCCGACGCGCCGCTTCAGCTCGTCGGCCCGCCCGTTCGCCACGACCCGGCCGTGGTCGAAAACGGTGATCGAGTCGGCCAGCTGGTCGGCCTCCTCGAGGTACTGCGTCGTCAGCAGCACGGTCGCCCCGTCCGCGACGAGCTTGCGCACCACGCCCCACACCTCGTTGCGTGCGTGCGGGTCCAGGCCCGTCGTCGGCTCGTCCAGGTACAGCACCTGGGGGCGGCCGACGAGGCTCGCCGCGAGGTCGAGCCGCCGCCGCATCCCCCCGGAGTACGTCTTGGCGGCGCGGCCCGCGGCCTCGGTCAGCTCGAACTGCTCCAGCAGCTCGACGGCGCGGTGCCGGGCGTCCGGCCGGGACAGGCCCAGCAACCGCCCGATGAGCACCAGGTTCTCGGTCCCCGACAGGTCCTCGTCCACCGACGCGTACTGCCCGGTCAGCCCGATCAGCGAACGCACCCGCACGGGGTCGCGCACCACGTCGTACCCGCCGACCGTCGCGTGCCCGCCGTCCGGCCGCAGCAGCGTGGCCAGGATGCGGACCGCCGTGGTCTTGCCCGCCCCGTTGGGGCCGAGCACACCCACCACCTTGCCCGTGGGGACCTCCAGGTCGACGCCGTTGAGCGCGACCGTGTCCCCGAAGCGTTTCACCAGGCCCTCCGCCCGGATCGCCAGCGACATGTGATCCTCCCTCGTCGTGGGGACCACGGTGCACCCCCGCGCTGGCAGCCCGCGCACAGCGCGCTGTCAGCAGCTGACACCGGCTTGGCAGCGGTTCGCGTAGAAAGGAGCGTGTGCAGATCACCGACAGCGCGGGCACCGCGGTCCACCAGCACGGTTCACCGGCCAGAACGCTGCGCATGATCGCGCTCGCGGTGCTGGCGCTGGGGTTCCTGGAGATCGCCGCGCTGCGGCTGCTCGGCATCGACGGCAACCGGATCACCGCCGCGTTGCTCGCGCTGACGCCGTACGTCGCCGTCGGCGGGCTCCTCCTCGGTGGGGTGTCGCTGGCCTTCCGGCACTGGTGGATCGGCGGCGTGGTGCTGGTGGTCGCGATCGCGCTGGTCGGGATGCTGCTGCCGAGGGCGTTCGCCTCCGCGCAACCGGTCGCGCACGGGCCGAAGCTGCGGGTGATGTCGTCGAACCAGTACCTCGGCAAGGCGGACGTGGCCAGTGTCGTGCGGCTGGTGCGGGAGAACCAGGTCGACGTGCTGAACCTGCTGGAGCTGACCCCGCGCGAGGCCGCCGCGCTGGAGCGGGCCGGGCTGTTCCAGCTGCTGCCGTACCGGGTGTTCAAACCGCAGTTCGGCGGCGCGGGCTCGGGAATCGCGTCGCGCTACCCGCTCACGGAGCTGTCCCTGACCGGTCCCTCGCGGATGGAGCAGCCGAGCGCGCGGGTGGACGTGCACGGCACGGCGGTCGAGGTGGTCGCGGTGCACCCGATCCCGCCGACGACCGACCCGCAGGAGTGGAAGAAGGAGATGGCGGGGCTGCCGAGGCCGAACCCGGGTGGCACGGTCCGGATCCTCGCCGGGGACTTCAACTCCACGGTGGACCACGCGACGTTCCGGGACCTGCTCGACGCGGGGTACACGGACGCGGGGCTGAGCCGGGGCGAGGGGTTCAAGCCGACGTGGCCGTCGTCGTTCTTCCCGCCGCCGGTGACCATCGACCACGTCCTCGTCGACCCGCGTGTCGCGGTGGACGGCTACCGCGTGCTCGACGTGCCCGACTCCGACCACCACGCGGTGCTGGCGGAGGTCAGCCTGCCGTGAGCAGCTCGTCCAGCGCGGTGAGCGTGTCCAGCGCGCCGTAGGGGAGCGAGACGCCGCGGCCGTGCCGGACGTCGGGCTCACGCGGGTTGATGCGGACGAGCGCGCCGTTCGCGGCGCTGGCCAGTTCGGCGTAGCGCCGGACGGTCGGCACGGCCTGGCCCGCGCCCAGTTCGAGCACGACGACGTCCGGCCACTCGCGGCGCCACTCGTTCACCGCGCGCAGCTGCTCGTCGCTCCGGCGGGACAGCCAGTCGAAGTCGCCGAACATCAGGATGTTGGGCCGCGCGAGGCGGCCGCAGTCGAGGCATTCCGGCAGCGGTTCGGCGGCCCGCATCGTGTCCTCGTCGATCTCGACGTGGAGGTCGGCGGCCGACCAGATGCGCTCACCGCACGGCACCGTGCACTGCAGGTGGTGGATCGACCCGTGCACCTCGGCGACGAGCCCGAACCCCGCCTTCTGGAACTGTCCGTCCACATTGGACGTGAAGACGGCGGCTCCGCCCGGTTTGGCCTCGCCCCACTTGCGCAGCAGCGCGAACCCCTCGTGCGGCACGGTGCGGCGGTACAGCTCCAGGCGGTGGCCGTAGAAACCCCACGCCAGCGCCGGGTCCTCGGCGAAGTGACGCGGGTCGGCCATCTCCGCGAAGCGCAGGCCCAGCCGCTCGTACGGCGGGTACGCGCGCCAGAACCCCTCATCGCCGCGGAAATCGGGCAGGCCGGAATCGACGCCCATACCGGCGCCGGCGCAGACCAGCAGGGCGTCGGCGGCCGCGATCAGCGCGGCCGCGCGGTCCAGTTCGTCGTCAGTGCGCACTGTCGAGGTCGACGACCTCGAACTCCAGCAGGCTGGCGCCGCTGGCGACCGGCTTGGCGCGCTCGCCGGAGTGCGCCTCGCGGGACGGGCCCTCGGCCCACGCCTTGAAGTGCTCCTCGGACTCCCACTTCGTGTACACGAAGTAGCGGTTCTCGCCCGCGACGGGGCGCAGCAGCTCGAAGCCGAGGAAGCCGGGCTGCGAGTCGACCGCGTGCATCCGGTGGGCGAAGCGCTTCTCCAGCTCCGGACCGGCGCCCTCGGGCACCTCGATCGCGTTGATCTTGACGACTGCCATGAAAAGACTGTACTGCGACGCGGAGCGTCTCCGTTGGGGGTGGCCGTCTCGTGCCACCCTGGCAGGATGACCGAGTTGCGGGGACAGGACGCGGCGCACGTGGGCGTGGTGGACTTCGGTGGGCAGGGGCAGCCCATCGTGTTGTTGCACGGGTTGATGGGACGGGCGCGGACGTGGTGGCCGGTCGCCCAGTGGCTGCTCCCCTACGGTCACGTCGTGGGGCTCGACGCACGTGGCCACGGGCGCGCGGCGCGGACCGGGCCGTGGACGACGGAGCAGTTCGTCGAGGACGTGGCCGCGCTGCTGCGGACGTTCGACGAGCCCGCGGTGCTCATCGGGCATTCGATGGGCGGGCTGCACGCGTGGGCCACCGCGGCGACGCACTCGGAGCTGGTGCGGGCGGTGGTGGTCGAGGACATGGCGCCGGACCAGCGCGGCCGGACGGTCGAGACGTGGCGGGGGTACTTCGAGTCGTGGCCGGTGCCGTTCCAGTCGCTCGCGCACGTGCGGGAGTTCTTCGGCAGCACGGGGAACTACTTCGCCGAGTGCGTGGAGGAACGGGAGGACGGCTACCACCTCATCGCCGATCTCGAGGACCTGTACGAGATCGCGGCGGAGTGGGGGCGGCGCGAGTACTGGTCCTTTGTGGACGATGTGCGGTGCCCGCTGCTGGTGGTCGAGGCCGGTGACACGGCCATGCCGCCCGGTCAGCAGGCGGAGCTGGCGGCCCGTGTGCCGAAGGGCAGGCACGTCGTGGTCGAAGGCGCTGGTCACGTCGTGCACGACGACGCCCCGGAGGCGTACCGGGGCGCTGTCGAGGCCTTCCTGTCGGAGGTGCTGGGGCGCTGAACCGGAAAGGGCACAGTCACGCGGTGAGTGGGCCCTGGTCACGGGTTCGACGAGCGGGGTCGGGCGGGAGACCGCGCTGCGGCTGGCGGAGGACGGCTACTCGATCGTGGTGTGCGGCCGCGACCGCGACCGGGCCGCCGAGACCCGGAAGGCGGTCGAATCGGCCGGCGGGCGGGCCGCCGACCTGGTCGCCGACTTCGCGGACCCCGCCTCCGTACGCGGTTTCATCGCCGAGATGAAGGAGGCCGTCGGCGACGGCACCGTGGAGGTGCTGATCAACAATGCCGGAGGAGGCACGTTCTCCCCGACCGAGGACACGACGGAGGAGATGTTCGACGCGGCGTTCAACCTGCACGTGAAGGCGCCTTACCTCCTCACCGCGGCGTTCGCACCCGCCATGGCACAGTGCGGCCGCGGCGCGATCGTCAACGTCGGGAGCCTCAGCACGACCGCGGCGACCGCGGGTACGAGTGCCTTCCAGGCGGCGAAGGGCGCGCTGATGATGCTGACGAAGTCGTGGGCCGCGGAGTACGGACCACGTGGCGTGCGGGTCAACGCGGTCGAGCCCGGTTACGTCCTGACCCCGCTCAACGAGCACGTGCGCCACATGTACGGCGGGTACCTCGCCGGTGTGCCCGCGGGCCGGGGTGCCGAGCCCGGGGAGGTGGCGGAGGTGATCCGGTTCCTCGTCTCGCCGAAGGCGTCCTACGTCCAGGGTGTGACGTTGCCCGTGGACGGCGGAAAGAACGCCGTCGTCCCGTTGTGAGCCGCTAGTCCGTGGTGGCGAGGGCCTGCGCCACCGCGTGCCGGACGAACCGGGCCACGTCGGGGGAGGTGGCGGTCGCGAGCCACGCGACGTGGACCTCGCTCGGCGGCGCCCCGGTGAGGGGTAGCGCTTTGATGCCGTCCAAGGGGATCCCGGACAGCATCGGGACCGGCAGGCCGCCGATCGCCTGACCCAGTCTGACCGCGCCGACGTACTGGGCGGTGTCGTGCACCACCGGCCCCGGCCTCAGGCCGTACTGCTCGAACACGGGCGCGAGCCTGCCTGCCGCCGCCTCCTCGGCCCAGACCGGGAAGGCCTCGCCGGCGAGATCCGCACTGTGGACCGAGGTACCGTCGGCGAACCGGTGCCCTTCGTGGACCAGCACGACGTGCTCGTCTGTCCACAGTAGATCGCTGTCGACGCCTCGGCTGTCGAACGGGGTGCGCAACAGTGCGACGTCGGCCGTGCCGTCGCGCAGCTCGTCCTCCTGCAGCCCCCGGTTGGCGAAGACCGCTCGCGCCGGCACCTCCTCCGGGTAGCGCTCGTTGTAGGACCGCACCAGGAGCTCCAGCCAGCCGATCTCGCAGCCCAGTGCGGCGATCCGGAGGTGGGGTGAGTCGCCGCCGAGGCGGGTGACGCGGGCGAGGGCGGCTTTCGTGAACGAGTCGATGTCCCCGGCCTCCGCGGCCAGTGCCCGCCCGGCCGCGGTGAGCTCGGCGCCGCGGTGCTCGCGGAGGAACAACGTTGCGTCCACGGACTTTTCGAGAGCGCGGATGGCCCGGGACAGCGCCGGCTGCGTCATGCCCAGCCGCGCGGCGGCGCGGGTGAAGTTCCGCTC
Source organism: Amycolatopsis dongchuanensis (assembly GCF_039542405.1). Classification (NCBI taxonomy): domain Bacteria; kingdom Bacillati; phylum Actinomycetota; class Actinomycetes; order Pseudonocardiales; family Pseudonocardiaceae; genus Amycolatopsis; species Amycolatopsis dongchuanensis. The sequence continues at coordinate 75,196 of NZ_BAABIB010000095.1, read as the reverse complement.
GTCGGCGACAGCGAGGAAGTACCGCAGCTGCCTGAGTTCCACCTCGTCCCGCACCTGCCCAGCCTGTCACGACCTGCACCCATGCCGCACCGGCATCGCACCATGTCACCCGGGACTTGGCCCGACCGTCCCCCGCGTTGCTGAGCTGGCCCCGAGGGGCAGATCAGCCGCCCCGCGGACGGAAGGGCGCACATGGCGGAGAAGGCGGTCGTCACGGGGGGCACCGGCGGCATCGGGCTGGAGGTCGCGCGGGAGCTCGCACGGCGGGGGTACGCGGTGACCGTGGTGGGGCGCGACGAGTGGCGCGGCAAGCGGGTGGCCGACAGCCTCGGCCGGGATGCCCGGTTCCTGCGAGCCGACCTGTCGTCGCTCGCGGAGGTCCGTGTGCTCGGCGCCCGGCTCGCGGCGGAGGGACCGTTGCGGCTGCTGATCAACAACGTGGGCGGCATGTGGGTGCGGCGCTGGGAAACGGTGGACGGGATCGAGGCGGCCTTCGCGCTCAACCACCTTTCGCCGCTCGTGCTGACCGAGGCCCTGCTGGACGCGTTGCAGGCAGGCGCGCCGAGCCGGATCGTGGACGTCACGTCGTCCTCCATCACCGCCGCGATGACGCTCGGCGTGCCGGAGTACGACGAGGTGGACGTGCCGGGCGAGTACTACGGGATGGCCGTTTCGGGCCGGGCCAAGCTCGCGCACCTGGCCGCGGTGCTCGAACTGGCCGAGCGCCTGCGGGGCACCGGCGTCTCGGTGTTCGCCGCGGATCCCGGCGCCGCCGCGACACCCAACGCCGCGGAGATGGAGCCCGAGATCCTGCCCCCGCCGCTGCGTCCGCTCTGGGACACCGTGTGGCAGGGGGTGCAGCGGCCGGCGGCCGAGGTGATCGCCCCGATCATCCACGCCGCGACCGCCCCGGGCTTGGAAACCGGCACCGTCTTCGATGCCGATCTCGCGCCTGCCAACGCGCTGACCGCCCCGCTCACGCCCGAGCTGGTCGCAGCGGCCCGGGGGCTCACCGAACGCGTGCTCCGGGCGGGTTAGTTCGCCGCGTGTTCGCCGGGCAGGGCGAAACGGCCGTCGGGGATCTGCTCCACCAGGCCGTCCGTCAGCAACGACGCCAGGCACCGGTCGCGGCGGCCGGCGTCCTGCGGCCACACCACGTCCAGCTTCTCCTTCCACACCGGCTCCGGCGTACCGCGCAGCACGTCCAGCAACCGGCCGCGGATCTGGCGGTCCGTGCCCGCGAACTTCTGCACGGGTTTCGCCGGGCCCGCGTACGCCGGCCGCCCCGCCCGCTGCCACGAGCACGTGTCGTAGATCGGGCAGTCCGCGCACTTCGGTGAGCGGGCCGTGCACACCAGCGCCCCGAGTTCCATCAGCGCGGCGGAAAACCGCGCCGCACGGGCCTCCTCGACGGGCAGCAACGCCTCGACGTCCGCCATGTCGCGGGTGGTCGACGGCGGCCCGGCGTCCCCGGCACCGTGCACGGCCCGCGCCACCACGCGCCGCACGTTGGTGTCGACCACGGGCGCCCGCTTGCCGTAGGCGAACGTCGCTACGGCCCGCGCGGTGTACGCGCCGATGCCGGGCAACGCGAGCAGAGTGTCCACATCGGACGGTACGACGTCGCCGTGCTCGGCCGCGATCACCGACGCGGCCGCGTGCAGCCGCAGCGCCCGGCGCGGGTAGCCGAGCTTGCCCCACGCCCGCAGCACCTCGCCCTGGCTCTCGGCGGCCAGCGCGGACGGCACCGGCCACCGCGCGAGCCACTCCTCCCAGATCGGCTGCACGCGTGCGACGGGCGTCTGCTGCAGCATGATCTCGCTGACCAGCACACCCCAGCCGGTGCACTCGGGCCGCCGCCACGGCAGGTCGCGCGCGGTGCGGTCGAACCAGTCGATCAGGGTTTCGGCGTCGATCGGCACGGCGCCCAGGTTAGCCGTCGACCTCGGTCAGGTCGCCGGTGTGCACGTCGTAGACGAAACCACGCACGTTGTCGGTGTGCGGGAGGTACGCGCTGCGCTTGACCCGCCGCATCGAGGTGCGCACGCTGTCGGCGACGTCGCGGAACGCCTCCACCGCCCACGTCGGCCGCAGCCCGGTGTCCTGCTCCAGCTCGTCCTTGAAGTCGTCCTCGGTCACCATCGACAGGCCGCACGTGGTGTGCTGGACGATGATCACCTCGGTGGTGCCGAGCTTGCGCTGGGACAGGGCGAGCGAGCGGATCACGTCGTCGGTCACGACGCCGCCCGCGTTGCGCAGGATGTGCGCCTCGCCCTGGATGAGGCCGAACAGCTCGAACACCCGGATGCGGGCGTCCATGCACGTCAGGATCGCCACGTGCAGCGAGGGCTGCGGCGAGGAACGGTCACCCCGCAACCTGTCCTCGAGCTCCTGGTGGCGCTTGAGCAGCTCCTCGATCGCGGTCATCCGTCTCTTCCCGGCATCGGTGTCGGCCTGCTCCATTTGACCTGGCCGGCGGGCACGGGGCAATCGGGACCGACGAACATCACGGTCCGAACCAGTGCTCCTCCATCGTGCGCGGCGGCGCGGAGGTCGTGCCGATGCGCAGCTCGGTCTCGAGCGTGATCACCTTCGGGTTGACGTGCTCACCCGCGGCGAGCAGCAGCTTGCCCGCGGCCCGGCCCTTCTCCAGCACCGGCTGGTGCACGGTGGTGAGCCCGAGCCGCTCGGCCTCGGCGATGCCGTCGAACCCGGTCACGGTCAGGTCGGCGGGCACGCGCAGGCCGCGGCGCTCCGCCTCGGCGAGCGCGCCGAGCGCGAGGATGTCCGAGGTGCAGATCAGGGCCGTGACCTGCGGGTACGCGCCGAGCAGCTGCCGGGCCGCCGAGGCGCCCTCGTCCACCGTGTGCTCGAAGCGCTCGACGACCGGCACGGTCGCCCAGTCCACCCCGGCCTTGCCGAACGCGGTCGCGAGCGCCTCCAGCCGGGTGCGCTGCACGTGGAAGTGCGCGGTGCGCTGGCGTTCCAGCGACACGAAGTCGTCGTTGCGGTCCCGGCCCAGCCGCATGCACAGCACGCCGACCTGCCGGTGGCCGAGCCCGACGAGGTGCTCGGCGAGCTTCGTGATCGCCGCCGCGTCGTCGGGACCCACGCGGTCGAGCCCGTCGACCTGCGGCTGGTCGATGATCACGGTGGGCACCGGGCGGGCCAGCACGGCGGCCAGGTGGGGGTCGTCGTCCGGCACCGAGTAGACGACGAACCCGTCGACGCCCGCGCGGTGCACGGCGGCGACGTCGTCGCGGCCGGGGCTGGCGGGCACCAGGTGCAGACCGACGCCGGCGTCCTCGCACGCGAGCGCGAGCCCTTCGAGCACGCCGATGGCGGCGGGGTCGCGGAAGGCGTACGACAGGTTCTCGGTGAGCAGCAGCCCGACCGCGCCGGCCTTGCGCGTGCGCAGCGAGCGGGCCACCGGGTCGGGGCCCGGGTAACCGAGGCGGCGGGCGGTCTCCAGCACGCGGCGGCGCAGTTCGGGGGAGAGCTGGTCGGGCCGGTTGTAGGCGTTGGACACCGTGGTCCTGGACACGCCGAGTTCCGCGGCGAGCGACGCCAACGTCGCCTGTCGCCTCATGCGCATAGGACGCCCCATGAGGGAACCGTAACGGTTCAGAACGGATTCCTGAAGTCGGCGCGGAGCACGTGGGGGAAGTGCTGCCCGCAACGCGGCGTTCAGACAGCCGTAACCCGGCTTGCCAAGATCGTCACCCGGTAGCGTAAGGTGAACTCGAAAACCGTTTCCAATAACTACTGACGGTGCCGCTACCTGCCACTTTCGGGAGAAGTCGTGATGCGTTCCAGTCGTTTGCCGCGCCTGATCGGCCTGGCCTCCGCCGCCACCGCACTGGTGCTGGCGCTCGCCGCGTGTGGTGGTGGTAACACCGCGGGCGACAGCGGCGGGAAGGTCGAGGCCGTCGCGTCCACCGACGTCTGGGGCAGCGTGGTGTCGGCCGTCGGGGGCGACCAGGTGCAGGTCACGTCGATCATCCACGACCCGGCCGCCGACCCGCACTCGTACGAGACCACCCCGCAGGACGCGCTCGCCGCGCAGCGGGCGCAGCTGACGCTCGCCAACGGCGGCGGCTACGACGACTTCTTCACCAAGCTGGCCGACCAGGCGACGAACGCCAAGAAGCTGGTCGCGTACGACATCGCCGCGACGGGCGATGAGAACGAGCACGTCTGGTACAGCTTCGCCTCCGTCCAGAAGGTCGCCGACCAGGTCGCCGCCGAGCTGGGGCAGTTGCGCCCCTCGGCGGCCCAGACCTTCACCGCCAACGCGAACGCGTTCAAGACCAAGGTGGCCGAGCTGCAGGCGAAGACCGAGCAGGCCGGCGCCGCACACCCGGACAGCAAGGTCATCGCCACCGAACCGGTCGCGCACTACCTGCTGGAGACCGCGAAGGTCACCGACGCCACGCCGCACGAGTTCTCCGAGGCCGTCGAGGAGGAGAGCGACGTCCCGGCCGCCGCGCTGGCCGAGGTCAACGCCCTGATCTCGGGCAAGCAGGTCAAGGCCGTCGTCAACAACGCGCAGACGGTCACGCCGGTGACGCAGCAGGTGGTGAACAACGCGAAGCAGGCCGGACTGCCCGTGGTGGACGTGACCGAGACGCTGCCCGCCGGTGCCACGGACTACATTTCCTGGATGACCAGCGAAGTCGACGCACTGGCAGGAGCACTGAACTCTTGAGTCCCGCAGTCGAGATCTCCGGCGCGAGCCTGGCCTTCGGCGGGCGCACGCTGTGGTCCGGGCTGGACCTGAGCGTCCAGCCCGGCGAGTTCGTCGCGATCCTCGGGCCGAACGGGTCCGGCAAGACGAGCCTGCTGAAGGTGCTGCTGGGGCTGCAGCCGCTGTCCGCCGGTTCCTGGCGGATCGCGAGCGACCACCCGGTCGGGTACGTGCCGCAGCAGCGGGCGATGCAGGAGGCGCTCACCCTGCGTGGCGTCGACCTCGTCGGGCTGGGGCTCGACGGGCACCGCTGGGGTCTCGGCCTGCGTGGGCTGCGGGAGCGGCGGCGCCGTGTCGCGGCCGCGATCGACTCCGTCGGCGCGTCGGCGTACGCGAAGTCGCCCGTCGGCCGGCTTTCCGGTGGCGAGCAGCAGCGGCTGCGTGTCGCGCAGGCCCTGATCGGCGACCCGGACGTGCTGCTGTGCGACGAGCCGTTGCTGTCGCTGGACCTCGGGCACCAGCGCGCGGTGAGCGCGCTGATCGACCGGCGGCGGCGCGAGGCCGGGACGGCGGTGCTGTTCGTGACCCACGAGCTGAACCCCGTTCTGTCCTATGTGGACAGAGTGCTGTACCTCGTGGACGGCCGGTTCCGGATCGGCACGCCCGAAGAGGTGATGAACTCGAAGACGTTGTCGGAGCTGTACCGGACGAAGATCGAGGTGCTGCGGGTGGGCGGCCAGATCCACATCGCCGGTGCGCAGAGCGCGCTGTGCGAGGACGAGGCGCACCACCTCGAACCGGAAGAGCGGGTGTCCTGAGTGGACCGGATGTTCGACTTCGGGCTGACCGGGCAGCTGCTGGCCCAGCCGTTCGTGCAGACGGCGCTGCTGGCGGCGGCGGTGCTCGGGCTCGTCGCGGGTGTGCTGGGGCCGCTGATCGTGACGCGGCGGATGTCGTTCGCCGTGCACGGGACGGCCGAGCTGGCGTTCACCGGCGCGGCCGGCGCGCTGCTGCTGGGCATCGGCGTGGAGTACGGCGCGCTCGCCGGGTCCGTGCTGGCGGCGCTGCTGCTGGGCCTGCTCGGCGGCCGGGAGTCCGATCGCGACTCGGTGATCGGCGTGATCCTGTCGTTCGGGCTGGGGCTCGGGGTGCTGCTGCTGACGTTCTACCCGGGGCGCACGTCGAACAAGTTCGGCATCCTGGTGGGCCAGATCGTCTCGATCGACACGACGAACATCGTGGTGCTGGTCGCCGCGGCGGTGGTCGTGCTGCTCGTGCTCGCGGGGATCTACCGGCCGCTGCTGTTCGCGAGCGTGGACCCGCACGTCGCGGCCGCGCGTGGTGTGCCGGGCCGGGTGCTGTCGGTGGTGTTCGCGGTGCTGGTGGGCATCGCGACGGCGCTCGGCGTGCAGATCGTCGGCTCGCTGCTGGTGGTGGCGCTGATGGTGACCCCGGCCGCGGCCGCGATGCGCGTGACGGCGAGCCCCTGGCGCGCGACGGTGCTGGCCGTGGTGTTCGCGGAGGCCGCCGCACTGGGCGGGATCGTGCTGTCGCTGGCGCCCGGGGTCCCGGTGAGCGCCTTCGTCACGGCGATCTCGTTCCTGATCTACCTGGTGTGCCGGGTGATCGCGTACCGCCGCGGCCGCGCGGGCAAGGTCGCCGCACCGGAGCTCGCGCCGGCACCGGCAGGCTGACGCCGCTCAGTGCAGCATCAGCAGGACCTGCAGCTCCCCGACGAGGAAACCGATCACCCCGCCCACCGCGATCAGCTTCCACTCCTCCTGCCGGAACGCCGGACGCAGCAGGTTCTCGTACTGGCGGGGGCTGAGCGCGAGCATCCGCCGCTCCACGACGTGCGCGACGTCCATGGCCCCGGTCAGGTAGCCCTCGGCGTGCCGCACGGTGTCCGGCAGCAGCGCCACCGCCCGGTCGGCCGCCGCGGTCTTCAGCTCCCGCAGCCGTGGCGCGCCGACCGTCAGCGACACCAGTCGCCCGGCCTGCTCGTCGACGGCCTTGGACACGACCCGCCGCACCATCGCGACCATCTGGTCGGCGCGCGGACCGCGCAGGATCGCGTCGAGCAGGTTCCGCGTCGTGAGCACCTCGCGCGCGATCACCTCGCCGTACTCGCGCGCGACCTCGCGGCGGCGCCGCTGGAACTTGCCCTGCAGGGTCAGCCCCAGCACCCGCACCGGCTCCCGCGGCAGGAAGATCAGTTTGATCGCGAGCCAGTCGGTGAACAGCCCGATGCAGCCGCCGAACACCGGCAGCACCCACGGGTTCTTCGTCAGCGCCCACACGACGGCCTGCACGAGCCCGAGCCCGAAACCGAAGTAGCTGCCGCAGCGCGCGATGAACGCCATCTCGGGCCGCGTGGTCTCGCGGATCAGCCGGACGAGCAGCGCCTTGTCGCGGGTGAGCCGCTGGACGGCCATGTGCTTGACGTCGAGCACCTCGTCCAGGTTCTCCCGCAGGTCCGTCACCAGGTCCTGGACGAACCGCGGCGCCGCCGCCTGCACCTGCTTGACGACCAGCTCCTGCGCCATCGCCGGCAGTGCTTCCCACAACCTCGGCTGGTACTCGGCGAGCACGTCGCGGGTGATGTCGTCGATCGCGCGCAGGAGCGGCTGCTCGATCTCCGCGGTCAGCCGGGCGGGCTCGATGCGGGCGAAGATCTCCTTGAGGTCGAGCAGGTTCGACGTGAGCAGTTCGGTGGCGATCGCCGCCATCCGCCCGCCGTGCTTGGGCACCACGCCCTGCCAGCCCAGCCACGGCGGGATGCCGACGAACTCCAGCGGGCGGAACATCATCTCGATCGCGACGCGCTTGGTGAGGTAACCGATGAGCGCGGCGACGAACGGGATCAGGAGGTACACCGGCCAGTGCGCGGCGAGGTCCTGCGCCACCTCCTGACCTCCCTCCCTTTCTCCGGGAGACTAGTGCAGCAGGAGCAGTACCTGCAGTTCGCCCACGAGACCGCCGATGACGGCACCCACCGCGATCAACTTCCACTCGTCCTGCCGGAACGCCGGGCGCAGCAGCCCCTCGAACTCCACAGGGGACAGTCGCCGCATCCGCTCGACGATCGTGTTCCGCACGTCCAGCGCGTTGACCGCGTACTCCTCGGCGTAGCGGATGGTGTCCGGCACTCGCTCGGCCGCCTTGATCGCGGCGGCCTGCTTCATCTCCTGGTACCGCCGGCTGCCCACCGCCGCGACCACCAGCGGCTTGACCAGCCCCGCCTGCGTGTCGATCGTGCGCTGCACCTCACGCGTGATCATCTGGAACAGCCGGTCGGACCGCGGGCCGCGCAGCACCTCCTCCAGCAGGTTCGGGATCGTGATGATCTCCCGCGCGATCATGTCGCCGTAGTCGGCCGCGACCTGGTCCCGCCGCTTCTGGAACACGCCCTGCCAGGTGTAGAGGCCGAAGAACTCCCGCGGCTCGCGCGGCAGGAAGATCATCTTCAGCGCGAGCCAGTCGGTGAACCAGCCGATGCCGAGCCCGAACAACGGCAGCACGATCGGGGACTTCGTCGCCGCCCACACGACCAGCTGCACGATGCCCAGCGCGAACCCGAACACCAGCCCGGAGCGCGCGATGAACCGCATCTCCGGCCGCGAGATGTTCCGGATCAGGCGGTTGAGCAGCGCCTTGTCGCGCACGAGGTTCTTCACGACCATGTGCTCCAGGTCCAGCACCTCGTCGACGTCGTGCGAGATCTCGCGCATGATCTTGGCGATCACCTTCGGCGACTCCGCCCGCACGCGGTTGAGCAGCAGCTGCCTGGCGCCCTCGGGCAGCGCCTCCCACAGCCGCGCCTGGTACTGCTCCATCACCTCGCGCGTGACGTCCTCGACGACCTCCAGCAGCGGGCCCTCGATCTGCTTCGCGAGCTCGTCCGGGTCGAGCCGGGAGAAGACCTCCTTCGGGTCGACGAGGTTGCGGGTGAGGGTCTGGGTCGCGGTCGTGGCCATGCGCTCGGCGTTGGCGGGCAGCACGCCCTGCCAGCCGAGGAACGGGGGGATCCCGACGAACTCGATGGGCCGGAACATCATCTCGATCGCGACCCGCTTGGTGACGTACCCGATCAGCGCCGCGACGAACGGCATCGTGACGTAGACCGGCCAGTGCGCGCCCAGGTCCGCGACGATCCGCTGCAGTTCCACCCGCTCCCCCTCCCGGCTCCCGCGGCAACCGTAACCGGCGGTCCGGGCCCGGCGTACTGGGCGGCTCGGCCGCACGTGCATGGTCCATCCACCGTGAGTGAAGCGTTCGAATGGCGGTATGGAATCCGGCGAGCGGACCCACTAAGGTCGCCGCATGCCCCCTGCCCAGTCCCCCATCCAGTCGACGGAACCGTCCGTCGGTAACCCCCACTTCCCGCTCGTCTTCCGCGGCTACGACCGGGTACCGGTCGACGAGCGCCTCAACCAGCTCGCCGCCGAGATGAAGGAGCTCGCCCAGGCCCGCGACGACGCGGTGTCCTCGGTGTCCGAGCTGACGAAGGCCCTCAGCTACGCGCAGCAGGAGCTGGCCGAGACCAAGGCCGCCCTGTCGCGCATGGCCAGCGACCCCAACAGCGCCGCCACCATGACCGAGCGCGTCCGGTCCATGATGCAGCTGGCCGAGGAGGAGATCGCCGAGCTGCGCCAGCAGGCGGAGAACCAGGCCGAGCAGATCCGCGCCGAGGCCGACAAGTACGACCACGACACCCGCAAGGCGACCGACAAGTGGGTCTCCGAGCGCGAGGCCGAGATCGCGGAGCGGCGCAACGAGCTGGAAGCCGAGTACCAGGCGCTCACCGCGAAGCTCAAGGCCGAGCACGAAGACCTGATGGCGAACGCGCGTGCCGAGATCGAGCGGCTCAACAGCGAGGCCGAGGCCGAGCGCGCCCGCCTCGACGCCGAGGCCGACCAGCGCCGCGCCGCCGCCGAGCAGAAGGCGGAGGAGGAGCTCTCCCTCAAGATCGCCGAGGCCGAGGAGCAGCTCGCGACCAAGGTCTCGACCACCGAGGAAGCGCTGAGCAAGAAGGTCCGCGAGACCGAGGAGTCGCTGGCCACGAAGGTCCGCGACACCGAGGAATCGCTGTCCACCAAGGTCCGCGAGACCGAGGAGGCGCTCGCCGCGAAGGTGTCCGCCACCGAGGAGCGCCTGTCCACGCAGACCCGCGAGGCGGAGGAGCGCGCCGCGGTGCTCGTCGCCGACGCCGAGCAGCAGCTGGCCGAGGCCGAGCACAACCGCACGCAGGCCGCGGAATTCAAGCGCGAGGTCACCGAACGGCTCACCGCGACGCATTCCGCGCTGCAGGAGGCGCTCAAGGAACTCGTGCCGGCGGAGGAATCGCCGAAGGTGCCCGCCTGACGTCCCATTTCCCGTTCGCAGCCGCCTTTTCGCTCACGCGGAAAGGCGGCTTTTTCGTTCCCGGATGGGCCCCGACCTGCGGTTTGTCCGCTATTAACGAGAAGTCCGAATTCCTCGGCCAAAACCCACCTGCGGGGGAAACACCATTCCGCCGTCCCGTAGAGTTCGCCATCATCGCCGGTGGTGAATTCGGGAGCGAGGCTTTCCATGGTCAAACCCGTCCAGTCCACGAAAGCAGGTACTCCGCACCTGCGCAGGTCGGTCGGCTTCTACGGCCTGATGTTCGTGTCGCTCGGTTCGATCATCGGATCCGGCTGGCTGCTCGGCGCGCTGAAAGCCGCGAAGGTGGCCGGCCCCGCGTCGTTGCTGTCGTGGGTCCTGACCGCGGTCATCATGGCGACCCTCGCGCTGGTGCACGCCGAGCTGGGCGCCGCGTACCCGATGGCGGGTGGCACGGCGCGGTTCCCCGCGCTGGCCTACGGCGTGCTCGGTGGGTTCGCCGGCGGCTGGGTCGCGTGGCTGCAGGCGGTCGCGCTGGCGCCGGTGGAGGTCGAGGCGAGCCTGCAGTACCTGGACAACATCACCTGGGTCAAACAGCACCTGAACCTGCTGCACACCGGTGGGGAAACGCTGACGGCGAGCGGGTTCGCCTGGGCTTCCCTGCTGATGCTGGTCTTCACGGTGATCAACCTGGTCGGCGTGAAGCTGTTGTCGGAGAGCAACTCGGCGACGGTGATCTGGAAGGTCGCGGTCCCGGTGCTGACCGTGGTCGTGTTGCTGTCGCTGCGGTTCCACCCCGGCAACTTCACGGCGGGCGGAGGGTTCGCGCCGTCCGGTGCGCACGGGGTGTTCGCGGCGCTGCCGGTCGGTGTCGTGTTCGCGCTGCAGGGTTTCGAGCAGGCGGTGCAGCTGGGTGGCGAGTCCCGTAACCCGCAGAAGGACATCTCGCGCGCGATCATCACGGCGATGGTGATCGGCACGATCGTCTACCTGCTGCTGGAGATCGCGTTCATCGGTTCGCTCGACCCAGCGTCCATCGCGAAGAACTGGGACAACCCGATCACGCAGGGCTCGTTCGGTCCATACGCGACACTCGCGACGCTCGCCGGCGCGGGCTGGCTGGCGTACATCCTGTACGCGGACGCGTTCGTCTCCCCGGCGGGCACCGGTCTGCTCTACCTCGGCACGTCGTCGCGGTTGTCGTACGCGATGGGCAAGGAGCGGGTGCTGCCGAAGCAGCTGGGCAAGCTGAGCGTGCGCGGGGTGCCGGTGTGGGCGATCCTGCTGTCGTTCGTGGTCGGCGAGATCATGTTCCTGCCGTTCCCCAGCTGGCAGGACCTGGTCGAGGTGATCACGTCGGCGACGGCGCTGATGTACGCGTTCGCGCCGGTGTCGATGATCGCGCTGCGCAAGCGGGACCCGGAGCGCACGCGGCCGTACCGCGCGCCGGCGGGCCACGTGCTCGCGCCCGCCGGGTTCGTGGCGGCGAACCTGATCATCTACTGGACCGGGTTCGAGATCACGTGGAAGATCATGATCGCGATCGTGGTGGGCTTCGTGTTGTTCCTCATCGCCCGCGCCACGACGAAGCCCGCCGACCGCCTGCCGGTGGACTGGAAGGCCGTGACGTGGGTGCCGGTCTGGCTGGGCGGGATGGTGCTGATCGCGTGGCTCGGCCGGTACGGCGACGGCGGCGAGCTCAAGGCGCTGCCGGAGTGGTGGGACCTGGTCGTGGTGATCGTGTTCAGCCTGGTGGTCTTCTACTGGGCGGTGGCGCTGGCCGTGTCCACGGACAAGGTGCGTGCGGCGATCGAGCGGGAGACCGAGGAACTCGTCGCGCACGGGTAGGTTGTCCCGCATGGCCTGCCGGATCAGCGAACTCGTACTGGACGTCCGTGATCCCGAGCGCCTGGCGGCGTTCTGGTGCGCGGTGCTGGGCTACGTGGAGGTCGGCAGGGAGGACGACGGGAGCATCGAAATCGGCCCGCCGGGCGTCGGGTTCGGCGGGCCGCAGCCGACGCTGGTGCTCAGCCCTTCGGCGGCTCCCAAGCGTGGCAAGCTCCCGCTGCACCTGGACGTGAACCCGACGGACCGTGAGCAGGACGCGGAACTGGAGCGGCTGCTCGCGCTGGGCGCGGTGCGCGCCGACGTGGGCCAGACGGGCACCGAGGAGTGGCACGTGCTCGCCGATCCGGAGGGGAACGAGTTCTGCCTGCTCAAGCGGCGGTTGCCGGCGGTGTGAGGCGCAGCGACACCGCGACGGTCGCGAACAGCGCGGCGCCGGACAGCACCCCGGACACGAGCGCGATGGTCGCCGCGGAGGCGCCTGCCGCGCCGAGCGCGAACCCCGCGAGGCCGAGCACGGTCAGCACCGCGCCGAGCGCGTGGAACCGGCGGAGCCGGAACACGACGGCGAGCCCGAAGAAGTGCACCCCGACGACGAACGCGATCCACGCGACGGCGAGTTCGCTGTGCCGCCACACGCCGTTGATGAGCGCGAGCCCGCCGAACAAGGCGACGGCCTCCGCGAGGACGACGAGCCAGTAACGGCGGTCGGTGAAGCCCTTTCCCTCGTCCGGCCGGGCCGTGACCCCGCGCAGCCCGACGAGCAACCCGACGGCGACGACCGCGGCCGCGATCCGCGACACGAGCGGCCACGGCGAGGGCAGCCCACCACTGTTGACCACGACGAACACCACGCCGAACACGACGGCGACCAACGACCCGACGAGTTGGCCGGGCATCCTCCGGCGGGTGACGTGCATGGGGACCATCTTTGCCCACAGGGGCAGGGGCGCGGGGCGTTTTGGATCAAGAAGCCGGGGTGGCCCGTCATGCGCGGGATCGCTTGTCGGACGAGGCTGAAGCCACTGGGATACTCGCGCTCGTGGCGAAGCTGGCGGACGATATCCCCTTTCCGTTTCGTGGACGAGTCGTGTGGCTCACGCCAGAGCAAGGCAGCCGCAGATCGGAACCACCGCGGGCGGACGAGCACGTCGACTACGCGACCACCGCGTTCGTGCCGCCGCAGACGGCCGACTCCGGCCTGGCCTCGTTCGTGCTCCGCAACGTCACCCCGGGTGTGCTGGTCTCGCCAGCCGAAGCGTGCTGGCTCGTCGTCGAGAACACCGGGCCGTACCACATCGAGCCGGGCACGGTGGTCGTGGTCACCGAGGGGTTCAGTCCTGTCGGCTACTTCCACGTCGACGAGGTCAGGGACGCCTAGCCCCGCCGTCAGAACTGGTAGTACAGGAAAGGGCTGAACGTGCCGTTCGCGACCAGGATCGTCGCGTAGGCGAGGCCCGCCGTCATGACCCCGATCCGCAGCGTGGTCGCCGGGCGGGTGCGCGACGACTCCAGCAGCGGGCCCGTCACGGGGTGCGCGGGCAGGGCGAACACCAGCAGCGCGAGCAGGAGGATCACCAGGCGCTGGTTCGTCAGCGCCGCCGACACGACGTCCGTCAGGCCCGCGAAGTCCGGCAGGAACATGTGGCCGATCATCGTCAGCGCCTGCTGCAGGTCCGGCGCCTTGAAGAACACCCACCCGAACACCACGAGCACCAGCGTCAGCAACCGCCGTCCGAGGCGGGGCCAGCGCGCGGCCGGGGTGGTGTCCCAGCCGAACGCGCGCTCGATGATCAGCAGCGCGCCGTGGTAGCACCCCCACACCAGGAACGTCCAGTTCGCGCCGTGCCAGAAACCGGTCAGCACGAACACGATGCACAGGTTCCGGTAGGTCCGCGCCGCGCCCTTCCGGTTGCCGCCGAGCGAGATGTACACGTAGTCCCGGAACCACCGCGACAGCGACATGTGCCACCGCCGCCAGAACTCCGTCACCGTCACCGACGAGTACGGCCGCGCGAAGTTCTCCGGCAGCCGGAACCCGAGCATCCGCCCGAGCCCGATCGCCATGTCCGAGTAACCGGAGAAGTCGAAGAACAACTGCAGCGTGTACCCGACCGCGCCCAGCCACGCGACCCCGAACGTCATCTTGTCCGGCGGCGTCGAGAAGCACGCTTCGACCATCGGGTTCAGCGAGTCGGCGATGATCGTCTTCTTGCACAGGCCCAGCGCGAACCGCGGGAAGCCGGCCGCGATGTCGTCGAGCCGGTGGGACCGCTGCTGGGGGAGCTGGTCCGCGATCTCCCGGTAGCGCACGATCGGCCCGGCCACGAGCTGCGGGAACATCGCGATGTACGTCACGAACGACACCGGGTTCCGCAACGCCCGCCGCTCACCGCGGTAGATGTCGACGACGTACGAGATGTGGTGGAACGTGAAGAACGAGATGCCGATCGGCAGCGCGAGGTGCACGATCGGGAAGTCGCCGCCCAGCAGCCGCGCCAGGAACGCGAACTGCTGCGTCGCGAACCCGGCGTACTTCCAGATCACCAGCATGCCGACGTCGAAGCAGATCACGCCGATCAGCAACCGCTTCCGCCGGGCGGCGCGGACGTCCCACTCGTTCGGTTCGAGCGCGGTGCCCGCGAAGAAGTTGACCACCATGCACGCCAGCAGCAGCAGTGTGAACGCGCCCGCGCCGCTCGCGTAGAAGACGAGGCTCGCGACCGCGACGATGCCGTTGCGCCAGCTCCGCGGCAGCACCAGCACGGCGAGCAGCAACGCCGGCATGAAGTACCACAGGAACAGTGGCGAGACGAACGACATCGGTGCGGAGGCCCCCCATCAGGATCAGCCCGAGAACCTTAACCGACGCACGCCGCGCGCCGGGGTAAAAGGCCTGGACCTCACAGGGATCGGGGGCATCGGCGGGAGGTGGGTGGCTGTGGCTCGGGTGGCCGGGTGTCGGCGGGAGGTGGGGTTGGTGACGGGGGTGCCGGGTTGGCGACGGGAGGCGCGTTTGTTCGCCGGGGGCCGGGCGCGGACGGGAGACGGGGTTAGTGGCTGCGGTGGCCGGGCGTCGGCGGGAGGCGGGGTTTGTTCGCAGGGGCGGAGGGCCGCCCCGGGAGTGACGGGGCGGGAGCCTCGCCCGGGTGGCATTGCCGCGAGCGGAAATCCTGCCTGGGAACGGTGGCGCCCGCCACGAGCGGGAGCACCTGCCGCAGGCGGCGGCGCTGTTGAGGAAACGGCCGGGAGCAAGTGCCTGCCGCCGGGGGGCGGGATTCCCCGCCCGGGATGGCCGCATTTGCTGGAGCGGAAGACCGTCGCCCGGGGCAGCGACCGGCCGCCCTGCCCTCAAGCGTGCGAGCAGGGCGAGGGGCGCCAAGCGCGCGATCCGCCCGAAGCGCGGACCTCGTCACCCGCCGCGAGCCACCGAGCCCCGCCCGGAGCGAAAGCCCTAGATCCGGCCCGCGATCCGCCGCCTGCGGGCGACTTCCGCCAGGAGCACGGCCGCCGCCACCGAGGCGTTCAGCGACTCCACCCCGGCGGCCATCGGGATCGACACCGTCACGTCGCACGTCTCGCGCACCAGCCGGGACAGGCCGCGGCCCTCCGAGCCCAGCACGATGACCAGCGGGTCCGTCGCCAGGTCCATCGAGTCGATGTCCACCGAACCGTCCGCGTCGAGGCCCGCGACCATCAGCCCTTCGCCCGCCCACGCCTTCAGCTGGCGCGTCAGGTTCGTCGCCACCGCGATCGGCATCCGCGCGGCCGTACCGGCGCTCGTGCGCCACGCGACCGCCGTCATCCCGGCGCTGCGCCGCCCCGGCAACAACACGCCGTGCGCCCCGAACGCCGCCGCCGAACGCACCACCGCGCCCAGGTTCCGCGGATCCGTCACGCCGTCGAGCGCGACCAGCAGCGGCGGCTCACCGGAATCGCGGGCGATGGCGAGCAGGTCGTCCGGGTGGGTGTACTCGAACGGCGGAACCTGCAGGCCCAGCCCCTGGTGCACCGCCCGGTTCGTCTTGCGGTCCAGCTCCTCGCGCGGGATCTCCAGTACCGAGATGCCCTTGTCGGCCGCCATCCGCACGGCCTCGTTCACGCGGTCGTCGGCGTCGATGTTCAGCGCCACGTACAGCGTCGTACCCGGTACGCCCGCCCGCAGCGCCTCCACGACGGGGTTGCGCCCGGCGATGATCTCCGGCCCCTCGGCCTTCTTGTCCCGAGCCCGCTCGGCCGCCTTCGCCGCGGCGGCCGCCCGGCGCTGCGCCGGGTGCCCCGGCCGGTTCTCGGCGCGCGGCGTCGGGCCCTTGCCCTCCAGCCCCTTGCGACGCTGCCCGCCGGACCCCTTGACGGCGCCCTTCTTCGTCCCCGGATTGCGGATCGCACCCCGGCGCTTCGAGTTCCCTGCCATAGTTCCTACGCGTCCCTCACAGTCCACATAGGACCATCTGGTGTGTCTTCGACTGAAATCCCGGCCTTGAGCAACCGGTCCCGCACCGCGTCCGCACGCGCGAAGTCACGCGCCGCACGGGCTTCCTGGCGTTCGGCGAGCATGCCGTCCACGAGGTCGGCCAGCGCGTCCCGCGCCGGGCTCTCCGTGCTCGTGCTCTCCGCCCACTCCGGCGCCAGCGGGTCGAGCCCGAGCACGCCCATCATCGCCCGCACCGAACCGGCCGCTTCCCGCGCCGCTTCGTCGTTCCCGCCGTCGAGTGCGGCGTTGCCCTCGCGGACCGCGTTGTGCACCACCGCGACCGCGGCCGGGGTGGACAGGTCGTCGTCCATCGCCGCGGTGAACTCCGGCGCCAGCGCGCCCGGCTCGACCGCGCCCAGCCTGCTCACGGCCCGGCGGAGGAACTGCTCGATCCGCCGGTAGCCCTGCGCCGCCTCGGACAGCGCACCGTCCGAGTACTCGATCGTGGACCGGTAGTGCGGCTGCACGAGGTAGTACCGCAGCTCCACCGGTCGGTAGTTCCGCAGCATCGCCTCGATGGACACGGTGTTGCCCAGCGACTTCGACATCTTCTCGCCCGACAGCGTCACCCAGGCGTTGTGCAGCCAGTACCGCGCGAACGGGTCGCCCGCCGCGTTCGACTGGGCCCGCTCGTTCTCGTGGTGCGGGAACACCAGGTCGACGCCGCCGCCGTGGATGTCGAACTCCGCGCCGAGGTACGTCGTCGCCATCGCCGAGCACTCCAGGTGCCAGCCCGGACGGCCGGGGCCCCAGGGCGTCGGCCACGACGGCTCGCCCGGCTTCGCGCTCTTCCACAGCGTGAAGTCCCGCGGGTCCCGCTTGCCCTCGCCGAGCGACTCGCCCTGCTGCACCTCGTCGAGCTTCTGCCGCGACAGCTCGCCGTACCCCGGGAACGTGCTGACGGCGAAGTACACGTCACCGCCCGCCGCGTACGCGTGCCCGCTGTCGATGAGGCGCTGCATCAGCTCGACCATCTGCGTGATGTGCCCGGTCGCGCGGGGCGCGATCGAGGGCGGCAGGCAGCCGAGCGTGGTGTACGCGTCCTCGAAAGCACGCTCGTGGGTGAACGCCCACTCCCACCACGGGCGGTCCGCGTCGGCGGCCTTGGTGAGGATCTTGTCGTCGATGTCGGTGACGTTGCGCACGAACAGCACGTCCAGTCCACTGTGGACGAGCCAGCGGCGCAGCACGTCGTAGTTCAGCGCACCCCGCACGTGCCCGATGTGCGGAACGCCCTGCACGGTGGCCCCACAGACGTAGACGGACGCCGTCCCACTACGGGCGGGGTGGAACTCCCGCACGCTCCTGGTCGCGGTGTCGAAGAGGTGTAAGGCCACCCCGAAATGGTACGGGCCCCGCCGGGGCGGTGTGCTAGAGCACCCCGTGCGCCCGCAGCGCGGTGACCAGGCCGTCCGTGCGCTCGCTGGTGGGCAGGGGGTCGACCAGCGCGAACGCGCACCCCAGCGCGCGGGCCCCGCCGTCGGCCTCCTCGCTGTCGCCGACCATCAGCGCCTCCTCCGGCGCGACGCCGAGCCGGCCGAGCAGGATCCGGAAGATCTCCGGGTCCGGCTTGATGACGCCCTCCTCGAACGACAGCACGAACTGGTCGACGTACTGGTCGAGGCCGCGCGCGGTGAACGCGGGCCGGATGTCGAAGGCGATGTTGCTGAGCACCCCGACCTTCAGCCCCTTCGCCGCGGTGTCCTTGAGAGCCGTCTCGGTGTCGGGGTACGGCGTCCACTCGTCGGGGTCGATCAGGCGGCTGTACAGCGCCTTGGCCTGCTCGACGCGCGGAACGCCGGACTTGCGCAGCACCTCGAGGTAGATCTTCTCGTGCAGCGCCGGGTCGAGGTCGCGGTTCTCCCAGGCGTGCTGGTACTCCTCCGACAGCTGCACGACCTGCCCGGTGGGAGCGGTCATCCGCCGCATCAGCTCGGCCTGCGCCTCGATGTCGAGCGGGTCGCCGTCGGTGTCGGTGAGGTGGACCAGCCAGCTCTCGTTCTGCTCGAGCCGGAAGAGGGTGCCGGAAAAGTCGAACATCACCGCACGGATCACGCCTCCACCGTAACGGGGCGCCAGCCGCACCGGCAGGAGTTGTGAGCTACTCGGCCGGCAGCAGCAGCGCGCTCGCGACCGCCGCGATCCCCTCGCCGCGGCCGGTCAGGCCGAGCCCGTCGGTGGTGGTGCCGCTGACGCTCACGGGGCCGCCCGCGGCCTTCCCGAGCACGTCCTGCGCCTCCTCGCGGCGCTTGCCGATGCGCGGCGCGTTGCCGATGACCTGCACGGAGGCGTTGCCGAGCCGCCATCCGGCCGCCTCGATCCGCCGCCGCACCTCGGCGACGAACTCCGGCCCGTGCACCCCGGCCCAGCGCGGGTCGCCGGTGCCGAACACCGCGCCGAGGTCGCCCAGGCCCGCGGCGGACAGCATCGCGTCACACAGCGCGTGCGCGGCCACGTCCCCGTCGGAGTGCCCGGCGCACCCGTCCACGCCCTCCCAGAACAGCCCCGCGATCCAGCACTCACGTCCCCGCTCGACCGGGTGCACGTCGACGCCGGTACCGATCCTCACGCCTGCTCCTCGCTCAGCAGTGCCTCCGCGACGGCCACGTCGAACGGCGTCGCGAGCCGGAGCGCGTTCTGGTGCCCGGCGATCGTCCGCACCGTACCGGGGGGTTCGCTGACCGGGTCCACACCCCGTTCACACGCCTCACGCAGCACTTCGGGCGTGCAGCCGAGCGGCCCCTGTACGGTGCGCAGGCGGGCGCGGTCCTCGGTGGCGATGATCACGTCTCGGGAGTCCACGAGCTTGACGGTGTCCGTGACGGGGAGCACCGGAACCGCGGCGGGCGCCCCCGCGAAAACGGTTTCCGCGACCGCACGGATGACCGGGGGCGGCACGAACGCGCGCGCCGCCTCACACAGCAGGACGACGTCGGGGGCCGGGCCGGTCAGGCTGTCGAGCGCCGAGCGGATCGACTCGGCGCGGTGGGGCGAACACGGCAGTACCCGGCACCGTTGCCCGGTACCGGGTACTGCCTGCAGGATTTTTTCGAATGTGACGACTCGCCGCTCGGGGGCGAGGACGACCAGTTGCCCGGCGCAGCCCGCCTCGGCCACGCCACGCACGCAGTGGGCCAGCAACGGCTCACCACGGACGCTGGTGTCCAGCCCCTCGGTGTCGGCGAGAACGAGCGCAGCCGTGATCATCAGCGGATTGTGCCCGACCCCGTGCCGCGCCGTCCGGCTAGACCGTCGCGGTTTCCAGCACCTCGTCGAGGAGGGTCTCCGCCTTGCCCTCGTCGGTGCCCTCCGCCAGGGCGAGTTCACTCACCAGGATCTGCCGAGCCTTGGCCAGCATCCGCTTCTCGCCAGCGGAAAGGCCCCGGTCCTTCTCACGCCGCCAGAGGTCGCGCACCACTTCGGCCACCTTGTTCACGTCGCCCGAGGCGAGCTTCTCGAGGTTGGCCTTGTACCGACGAGACCAGTTGGTGGGCTCTTCGGTGTGGGGAGCACGCAGCACGTCGAAGACGCGGTTCAGACCATCCTGCCCGACGACATCCCGCACGCCGACGATCTCGGCGTTGTCGGCGGGAACGCGAACCGTGAGATCACCCTGGGCGACCTTGAGCACGAGGTACTGCTTCTCCTCGCCCTTGATCACCCGGGTCTCGATGGCTTCGATGAGTGCGGCACCGTGGTGCGGGTAGACGACGGTCTCTCCGACCTTGAAAACCATGTGTCCTCTGCCCCTTTCGCTGACTCCATACTAGCACGCGGCGAGGGGGCCCACCTAGCGGGCCGAGATCGTCCTCGCAGGTCAGGGGCCTGAAGGGGGTTCGGCGGGGGGTTGACAAATCTCCTTTCGGCGTGCTCATGCAGGTGGTCCACCGGTTGATCACGAATCCACTGTGGACGGTTCGCGGCGGCCAGTGGCCACCGGGTTCTGCCGGGTGGAACGGCCCCGGCTAGGCTCCGCATTGGTAACGCGCGGGCTCTAGGAGGGACTGAAGACCGTGAGGCTGCAGAAACGTCGTGTGCTCACCTCGGGCGTACTGGGCCTCGGCGCCGCATTGGCGCTGGCCGGGTGTGGTGCCGGGCAGATCACCCAGACCGACACCATGCTGCCCGCGGTCAACGGTGCGCTCGCCCAGGTCGGCCACATTTCGCTGCGCAACGCGGCCATCGCGAACAGCGACGAGTGCGAGCAGGCGTACGCGCCGGGCTCCACCGCCCCGCTCGTGCTGACGATCGCCAACGACAGCGGCCAGGACGACGAGCTCGTCTCGGTCTCGTCCGCGAACGCGGCCGGCGCGACCATCGACGGCCAGCGGGCGATCGTCGGCGGCAGCACGCTCGTCATCGGCAGGCAGGACGCCGCCGAGGCCGGTGCCGCCTCGCAGGGCTCCACGCCGACCTCCTCGACCTCGCCTTCGTCGTCCCGGCCGGCTTCGTCCTCGGCTTCGGCGTCCTCGTCGGCGTCGGCCCCGACCAGCTCGACCCCGGTGGGCAACGAGGGTGCCGGTATCGGCCGCGCCGTCGTGGAGCTGCAGGGCATCAAGACCGTCGTGTGGCCGGGGCAGACCATGCCGGTCACGTTCGTCTTCCGCAACGCCGGGCCGGTCACCGTCCAGCTGCCCGTCGCGGCGCCGACGAAGACCCTCACCTGCGAGCCGCAGCCGGCGAAGGCCGGCGAGGGTCACTGAGATTGTCGGTACCCCCCGCTAGCGTCTGCGTCCGTGGGCAAGAAGGGCATCAGCTACCGCTGCGGGGAGTGCGGCTACGAGGCCGCGAAATGGGTGGGCCGCTGCCCGGAGTGCCAGGCGTGGGGCACGCTCGAGGAGCGTGGTGACGCCCGGCCCGCGATAGCGCGGGTGGCGGCCGGTGCGCCGAGCGCGCCGGCGCGGCCGATCGGTCAGGTCGACCTGGAGTCCGCGCGGGCGCGGGCCACCGGGGTGCCGGAGCTCGACCGGGTGCTCGGCGGCGGGCTCGTGCCCGGTGCGGTGGTGCTGCTCGCGGGCGAGCCCGGGGTCGGCAAGTCGACGCTGCTGCTCGAGGTCGCGCACCAGTGGGCGGCCTCGGCGGAGCAGCCCGCGCTGTACGTCACGGGCGAGGAGTCGGCCGGTCAGGTGCGGTTGCGCGCCGAGCGGACGGGCAACCTGCACGAGCGCATGTTCCTGGCCGCCGAGAGCGACCTGTCGGCGATCCTGGGGCACGTCGACGCGGTGCGGCCGGGCGTGCTGATCGTCGACTCCGTGCAGACCATGGCGTCCCCGCAGGTCGAAGGGGCGCCCGGCGGGGTGACGCAGGTGCGGGCCGTCACGGCGGGGCTCGTGGCGCTCGCCAAGGAGCGGAACCTGCCGATCGTGCTGGTGGGGCACGTGACGAAGGACGGTTCGGTCGCGGGGCCGCGCGTGCTGGAGCACCTGGTGGACGTGGTGCTGCACTTCGAGGGTGACCGGCATTCCACGCTGCGGCTGGTGCGCGGCGTGAAGAACCGGTTCGGGCCCGCAGACGAGATCGGCTGTTTCGAGCTGCGTGACGACGGGATCGTGGGGGTGCCGGACCCGTCGGGGCTGTTCCTGAACCGGCACGAGGACGCCGTGCCGGGCACCGCGATCACCGTGACCGTCGAGGGCAAGCGGCCGCTGCTGTGCGAGGTGCAGGCGCTGGTGTCGAAGTCGAGCCTGCCGCAGCCGCGGCGTGCCGTGAGCGGGCTGGACTCGGCGCGGGTGGGCATGGTGCTGGCGGTGCTGGAGAAGCGCGGCGGCGTGCGGTTCGGGGAGCAGGACGTCTACGCGGCGACGGTCGGCGGGATGAAGGTGACCGAGCCTGCCGTGGACCTCGCGGTGGTGCTGGCGATCGCCTCGTCGGTGCAGGACGTGGCCCTGTCCCCGCGGCTCGTGTCACTGGGCGAGGTGGGGCTCGCGGGGGAGATCCGCAGGGTGACCGGGGTGGGCCGCAGGCTCGCGGAGGCCGTGCGGCTGGGGTTCACGCACGCCATCGTGCCGCCCGATCCGGGGAAGCTGCCGGACGGCATCCGGGTCCTGGAGGTGGCGACGGTCGCGGAGGCGTTGAACGCTGCGATGAAGGCCTAGGGCAGCTTGGCGGTGTCGATCTCGACCGGGACGGGGCCGGGAGCGGTGACGGTCTCGCCGTTGTCGGCGTGCACCACCTCGACGTACTTCGCGTCCTCGAGCCGGTAGGCGGTGAAGCTGACGGGAGGGTCGAACAACCAGAGGTGCGGGATGCCCACCTGAGCGTAGGCGGCCGTCTTGGTCTCGCGTTCGTCCTGGCTGTTGTCCTGCGACCACACCTCGACCGCCAGGAGCACGTCGCCACGTTCGTACAGCCGGCGGTCCTCGCCGACCTTCACCACCGCGAGGTCGGGGACGAGGACGGTGCGGAAGGGCGTGCTGATCCGCACGGCGACCGCGGGCAGTACCTCCAGGTCACGGCGGCCGACGGCTTGCAGCGAGTCATCGACGGCGCGAGCCAGCCGGAACGACGCCCGTTGGTGAGAGCCCGACGGGCGCGACGGTGCATACAGGTGGCCCAGGAGCAGCTCGAGCCGAGATCTCTCGGCTGCGAGCCATTCCTCGACCGTGGTCGGTCCCAGCACGGGGCCAGCTTCCCGCAGGGGTCCGGCAAGCCCCCGCCGCGGACGCGGCCCGCCGCGGTGAGGCGGGCGCGAGGTGGCCCAGGAGCAGCTCGAGCCGAGATCTCTCGGCGCGAGCCATTCCTCGACCGTGGTCGGTCCCAGCACCGCAGGGGCCCGGCAACCCCCGCCGCGCCTACTGCGCCGCGAGGAGCTTGGCGCAGCGGATGAGGCCGATGTGCGAGTACGCCTGCGGGTGGTTGCCCAGCGAACGCTCCGCGATCGGGTCGTACTGCTCCGGGAGCAGGCCCGTCGGGCCGGCCGCATCGACCATCTGCTCGAACAGTTCCTCCGCCTCGGTGCGGCGGCCCGTCAGCAGGTACGCCTCGATCAGCCACGCGGCACACAGGTGGAACCCGCCCTCACCGCCGGGCAGCCCGTCATCCCTGCGGTAGCGGTACACCGTCGACCCGCTGCGCAGCTCGGCCTCGATCGCGGTCACCGTGGACTGGAAGCGCTCGTCCGACGGGTCGATGAGCCCGGTCAGACCCACGAACAGCGACGCCGCGTCCAGGTCCGTGCCGTCGTACGCCGTGGTGAACGCCTGGACCTCATCGTTCCAGCCGTTCTCCAGCACGTCCCTCGCGATGGTCTCGCGCAGCTCGTGCCAGGCCGCCGGGATCTCCCGCTCGTACACCTCGCCCAGCTTGATCGCGCGGTCGATCGTCACCCAGCACATCACGCGCGAGTACACCCGGTGGCGCGGCACGTGCCGCTCCTCCCAGATGCCGTGGTCCGCCTCCGACCAGCGCCGCGTCACGGCCTCCGCCATCGCGCGCACCATCTGCCAGTCCTGGTCCCGCAGGTCGCCCCTGGCCTCGGCCAGCGCGCACACCAGCTCCACCACCGGGCCGAACACGTCCAGCTGCACCTGGTGGTTCGCCAGGTTCCCGACGCGCACGGGCCGCGAGCCCGCGTACCCCGGCAGGGTGTCGATGACGGCCTCCGCGCCCAGCTGGTTGCCGGACAGGGTGTACAGCGGGTGCAGGCGCTCCGGACCGGCGAGCGTGGACAGGACGCCGTGCAGCCAGTTCAGGTAGCCGTCGGCCTCCTCCAGCGAACCGAGGCCGACGAGCTCGCGGACGGTCATCGCCGCGTCGCGGATCCAGCAGTACCGGTAGTCCCAGTTCCGCACGCCGCCGATCTCCTCCGGCAGCGACGTCGTGGCCGCCGCCAGCACCCCACCGGTGTCGGTGTTGCACAGCCCGCGCAGCGTCAGCGCCGACCGGGCCACCAGCTCCGGCTCCACGTTCGGCAGCTTCAGCGCCGACGCCCACTCGCTCCAGTACCGGCCCGCCTTCGCGCGCCGCTCCACCTCGGGCAGCTCGGCCGGGCCGAGCTCCGTGGTGCCGCACCGCAGTTCCAGCACCACCGGCTGCTCCGGCGTGGGCTGCACCGTCGCCGTCGCGGTGTCGTGCAGGCCGTCGTTGCTGATCTCCCACCGGACACCCGGCGAGCGCAGCACGATCGGCTCGGACGTGCCGACCACGCGCAGGCCGTCCTCCTCCGGCACCAGGCTCACCGGCACCGCACCGAACTCGGGCCGCGGCGCGAACACCACGGTCGCCTCGCTCGCCCCCGAGATCACCCGCACCAGGTCCGTGCGGTGCGCCGGGGTTTCCGGCTCCAGGTAGTCGGTGACCAGCAGCCGCGACCAGCGGGTCTCCACGGTCATGGTGTTGGGCAGGTAGCGCTGGCCCAGCGGCAGCGCGCCGCGCGAGGGCCGGATCGAGAAGTGCCCGGCACCGGCGCCGCCGAGCAGGTCGGCGAACACCGCGGGCGCGTCGGGACCGGGGTGGCACATCCACGTCAGCCGCGCGTCCGGGGTGACCAGCGCGACCGAGCGCTCGTTGGCCAGCATCGACAGCCGCTCGATCGGCGGCGCCTGCTCGCCGTAGAGCCAGTTGCGGCGCTCCTCCAGGATGAACGCGAGCACGGTCGCGACGTCCTCGGTGCCGGGCACGCTGAACGCCGCCAGCGTCTCCCCGTCGCCGACCTTCACGCCGAGGTCAGGGCCGGACAGGCGGGCGAACGCCTTCTCGTCGGTGACGTCGTCGCCGAGGAACACCGCGGCGGTGGCACCGACCTGGTGGCGCAGGGTGTCCAGCGCGCGGCCCTTGTCGGTCTGGACCACCGCCAGCTCCACGACCTCCTTGCCGTCGGTCGTCGTGACACCGTCCCACGTGCACGGTCCGTTGTGGACCGCCTCGAGGATGCGCTGCGCGTCGGTCCGGTCGGCGCGCCGGACGTGCACGGCGATGCTGGCGGGCTTGACCTCCAGCTGCACGCCGGGCGTGCCCGACACCAGCTCGTCCAGCGCCGTCTCCAGCCTCCGGTGCAGTTCACGGGCCTGCGCGTCCAGCGCGTGCACGAACCCGATGTCGAACTCCGAGCCGTGGCTGCCGACGAGGTGCACCTCGGACGGCAGCCGGGACAGGATCGCGAGGTCCCGCAGCGCGCGACCGGAGATCACGGCGGTGGTCGTCTCGTGCAGCCCGGCGAGCGAACGCAGCGCGCCGACGGACTCGGGCAGCGGTCGCGCCTCGTCCGGGTTGGTCACGATCGGAGCCAAGGTCCCGTCGTAGTCGCACGCGACCAGCAGTCGCGGCGTGCGGGCGATCTGCACGATCGCGCGGCGCAGCTCGGCGGGCAGGGACTCGGCGGTCACCACTCCTCCTCGGGGAGTTCAAAGCAGCAATGTCGACAAGTTGGCGGGATTCAGGAAGTCGTCTCGGTTCCGAGCGCTTCCAGGAATGATCGGGCCCACCGGTCTACGTCATGGGTGAGGACCTGGCGCCGCAATGCTCGCATCCGGCGCCTGCCCTCGGCAGGGTCGAGCGTAATGGCCGCCTCCAGCGCGTTCTTCACCCCGTCGAGATCGTGCGGGTTGACGAGGAACGCGCTGGTCAGCTCGGCCGCGGCGCCCGCGAACTCCGACAGCACGAGCGCGCCGCCGAGATCGTGGCGGCAGGCCACGTACTCCTTGCAGACCAGATTCATCCCATCGCGCAGCGGGGTCACGACCATGACGTCGGCAGCGGAGTAGAACGAGGCCAGCTCGGTGCGGCTCACCGACTGGTGCAGGTAGTGCACCACCGGGTGGCCCACGCGCGAGAACTCGCCGTTGATCCGGCCCACCATCTGCTCGATGTCGCTGCGCATCCGCTGGTAGTGCTCGACCCGTTCCCTGCTGGGCGTGGCGAGCTGCACGAAGGTGACGTCTTCCGGTTTGACGCGGCCCTCCTGGAGCAGCTCGTGCAGCGCCTGCAGGCGCAGGTCGATGCCCTTGGTGTAGTCCAGCCGGTCCACGCCCAGCAGCACCGTCTTGGGGTTGCCGAGGTCGTGGCGGATCTGGGCGGCCCGCTCGCTGACCTGTTTGGTGCGCGCGAGGCCGTCCAGTCCGGCGGAGTCGATGGAGATGGGGAAGGCGCCGACGCGGACGGTCCGGTTGCCGACCTGCATCATGCCGGGCCGGGACCGCACGCCGACGGCGCCCCGGCTCGGTTCCAGGCCGACCAGGGTGCGGGCCAGCCACAGGAAGTTCTGCGCGCCGCCGGGCCGGTGGAACCCGACGAGGTCGGCGCCGATGAGCCCGCGCACGATCTCCGCACGCCACGGCAGCTGCATGAACAGCTCGACCGGCGGGAACGGGATGTGCAGGAAGAACCCGATGCGCAGGTCCGGCCGCAGCTCGCGGAGCATGCTCGGCACGAGCTGGAGCTGGTAGTCCTGCACCCACACGGTCGCGCCGCCCGCCGCGACGTCCGCGGCCGCCTCGGCGAACCGGCGGTTGACCTTGACGTAGCTCTCCCACCAGCCGCGGTCGAACACCGGCCGCTCGACGACGTCGTGGTAGAGCGGCCACAGCGTCGCGTTCGAGAAGCCCTCGTAGTAGTCGCGGACGTCGTCGGCGGTCAGCGTGACGGGGTAGAGCACCATGCCCTCGTCGCTGAACGGGTCCACCTCGACGCCGGGCACCCCGGGCCAGCCGACCCACGCCCCCTTGCGGGACCGCAGGAACGGCTCGAGCGCGGAGACCAGGCCGCCGGGGCTCGCCGTCCACCGCTGCGACCCGTCGGGGCCCCTTTCGAGGTCGACGGGCAGCCGGTTGGCGACGACGACGAAGTCCGCCGAGCCGTTCCCGATCTCCTGCTCACTCACGCTTCGTGCTCCCTTGCTCTTCGGGCGCGGCGCCACGAAAGACTATCCCGTGACCGGCGACCAAGATCGACCGCGCGGTGCCGGAGGTGCTACTCCAGCCGTCCTTCCGACGGGCGCAACGGTCCGGCCATCCGCGGGCCCGCAAGCTTGCGCTCAAGCCTGCCCAGCCCGGTGCGGACCGGCTGGGCCAGGTACTCACCGAGCACCACGCCCGCCGCCAGCGCCAGTCCGATGGCGACCGCCTTCATCAGGGTAGAGACGTTGCCGTTCGCCTGCGTCGCGAGTTCGTAAAGGCCACGATATGTCGACAGACCGGGCAGGAGCGGCGTGATGCCCGACACCGCGACGACGAGCGGCGTGACGCGCAGCCGCCGCGCGAGCACCCCGCCGCAGAAACCGACGAGCGTCGCCGCGACCGCGGACGAGGTGATGGTGTCGAAGGTCGCGAGCACCATACTCCCGTAGACCCCGGCGCCGATCGCGCCCGCCGCGGCCGCGACCAGCATCGATCGGAGCGTGGCGTAGCTGCCGACGGCGAAGCACGCGGCCGAGCCGGCACCGGCGAGGACGACGACGGGGAGACCGAGCGCGGTCTGGGCCGGGATCTCGGGCACGACCTGGGTGAAGCCGAGGGCTCTGGCGAGGTTCAACGCGAGTGCCACACCGGTGATCAGCCCGGCGCTCATCAACGCGGTTTCCATCGTGCGGCCCGCGGCGGTCACGTTGTAGCCGGTGATGGCGTCCTGCACCGCCGACACGGTCGACAGCCCGGACAGCAGCACGGTGATCGCGGCGGCCGCCACGAGTGTGGAGAACCTGGTGGGCACCAGCCCGGTCTCGACGGCCACGGTCGCGAGCATGGTGGCCACGAGCCCGCCGACGACCTGCTGGAAGAAGAACGGCAGCGCGTACTTGTTGAGCTGGCGGCCGAGCCGGTCGATCAGCGCGGAGATGACGAGCGCGCCGACCGCGATGTCGAAACCACCGCCGATGAGCAGGGTGATGAAGAAGGCCATCCCGCCCCAGGCGAGCGTCGCGACCCAGCGCGGGTACGGGTGCGGGGCGGTCGTGATGCGGTGCAGCTCGGCGTACGCCTCCTCCGCGCCCATGTGGCCGCGGGTGATCTGCCGGACCAGCATCTCGGTCTGGGACAGGCGCGTGTAGTCGAGGCTGCGGGAGCGGACGACCCGCAGCGCGCTGACCGGGTTCATGTCCGTACCCCGGTGGCACGTCACGGTGATGGACGTGAAGATGACGTCGACCTCGCAGTGCGGCAGGCCGAGTGCCGAGGTCAGCGCGAGGATCGTCGCGGTGACGTCGGAGGCGCCCGCGCCGCTGGCCATCTGCACCTCGCCGATGCGCAGGGCCAGGTCGAGGACGAAGTTGACGGTGGCGTCGTCGGGGAGTGCCGGGCCGTGCTCGGCGCCGGTCTCGAGTGCCGGCTGCTCGCCGGTCGGGGCTTCCAGGATGTGCCAGGCCCGCCGCCGGGGCCCGCCTTGCTTGCGCCGGTGCTCTCTTTCGACGTTCTGATCCCGGGGCGCTTCCAGGATGTGCCAGCCACGCCGCCGGACCGCGGCGGTCCGGGCGCGCTGGGTGCTCTTCATGGCCCTTCACCTCCTCGCAGGGGATGTCCCCGGGGACCATCGCCACGGCCATGTCCGCTGTTGCAAGAAAGAAACAGTGGCGTGCGCCACCCTGCCGATCTTCCACACGACGGGTACCCCACGTCACCTGATCGAGACCCCGTCGGCTCGTCCCGGCCGGGTATGCCTCGGGGTGCCAGGGAAGAACAGCGAACCAGAGGAGGGTTCGAAATGGGTTTCTTCGGAGGTGTGTGGGGACTGATCGTGCTGATCGTTTCGGGCCTCGTGTTCGGCCTGATCGCGAAGGCGATCCTGCCCGGTAAGCAGGGCATCCCGCTGTGGCTGACGATCCTGGCGGGGATCGTGGGTGCCTTCCTCGGCAACCTGGTGGCCAGCTGGGTGGGCTACACCAACGCGAACGGTGGCCTGCCGTGGTTCCGCTGGGTCCTGGACATCATCGGATCGGTCGTCGTGGTGGCGATCGCGTCGGCGGTGTACCCGAAGAGGTCGCACAGCGGCACCGGCCGCCGCAGCACCGCGATGGGGCACTAGGTCCTGTTTCAGAAGTGGCGTGCGAGCCGGTGCGGCTAGCGGAACCTGAGGCGGCTCCTCGCTCCGGGATCGCCTCCTCATGACCGCCAGTCACCACGGAGGCGCTGTCCTCGCGAGGAACCACCTCAGAACCCGCGGCGGTGCAAGCTGACGGCCCACAGCAAGCGGCTGACGCCGCTTATGAAACACAACCTAGCCCCCTGACCGGTGGGGTCACCGGCGCGGCCGGTGACCCCACCGGTCACATCTTCGCGGCCGGGTCCGTCAGGGGTGGTGGAAGCACCGACACCTTCGAGGGAGCCGACATGGAAGCCCGTCTGAACCTCTTCGAAAACACCCTCGCCGCCCAGTTCGTGCGGCGGTTCAACAACGCGGTCGCCGTGGCGGAGAACTCGTCCCTGCCCGCCGCGACGCGGGAGCTGGTGAAGATCCGCGCCAGCCAGATCAACGGCTGCGGCTTCTGCACCGACATGCACACCAAGGACGCCGCGCACGCCGGCGAGACCGCGACGAGGCTGAACCTCGTCGCGGCCTGGCGGGAGGCCACGGTCTTCACCGAGGCCGAGCGCGCCGCGCTGGAGCTGGCGGAGCAGGGCACGCGCATCGCCGACGCGGCGGGCGGCGTCAGCGACGACGCGTGGGCCAACGCCGCGAAGCACTACGACGAGGAGCAGCTCGGCGCGCTGGTGGCCCTGATCGCGACGATCAACGCGTACAACCGGCTGAACGTCATCATCCGGCAGCCCGCGGGCAGCTACGAGGTCGGGATGTTCGGCTAGACCTTCCCCGCCGCCTGGAGTTCGGCTGTCGTCACCCAGTTGCCGTGGAGGCCGTAGGGCACGCGGATCGGCAGCTTCACCGTCGCCACCGGTGGGGCGTCGATCCGCTGCGCGTCGAGGATCAGCAGGTCGCTGCGCATCTCGTCGTGGCGGCCCACCACGGCCAGCACGTAACCCTTGCCCTGTGCGGCGTCCGCGTGCGCGGGCACGAACAGCGGCTCGCCGACCGACGACGCGTCACCGACGTAGTGGGACGTCGTGCGCTTGCGGGCGAGGTCCACGGCGCCGATCCACCGGAACCCGCCGCCCGGCCGCGGCTCGCCCGGCACCTCGTACAGGCCCAGCACGCCCCAGGAGTAGGGCAGCGTCTCGAACCGGTCGTCCATGCGCGGGAACTCCCCGGCATGGGCGGTCAGCCGTTCCTCGGTGAACGTCGCCGAGTCGCCCAGGGTGTCCATCGTCCAGCGGGACAGGTAGCCCTTGGTCTTCTCGGGGTCCACGGGCGCGCCCGACAGATCCGGGAAGAACGGGAAGTAGTTCGTCTCCGAAACCGGGGTGTCGACGTGGATGTGCCGCCCGTCGTCGTAAGCACCGAGGATGTGGCTGGCGAACCGCGTGCTGCCGCGGTACCAGCGCAGGTCCTCGACGCCGCCCTTGCGCGGCAGCACGCCGAGGAACACGTCCTTTTCCGGGTCCCACGCGAACAACGGCAGGCCCTGCCGCAGCCTGCCCAGGTCCGACACGAGCGGGATGATCGGGAACACGACGAAGTTCTGCGTCACCGCGAAGTCGTGCACCATGCTCGGATACGGGGCCTGGAACCAGGTTTCGTGCACGAGGTTCCCGGCGGGGTCGGCCTCGTAGTACACGATGTCCGGCGTGCCTTCACCTTTCGCCGCGTAACCGAAGAACACCATTTCGCCCGTGCGCGGGTCGAATTTCGGGTGCGCGGTGGAGGTCTGCGACGTGAGTGCGCCGTCGAAGGTGTGGACGCCCACCGTGTCCAGCGTCAGCGGGTCGATCTCGATCGGCGGACTGTCCTCTTTGGACGCCAGTAGTCGCCCGCCGTGCCAGAACACGTTGGTGTTGGCCAAGGTCCGGTTCATCCCCGCGACGGACGGGTCGTCGGTGTAGGCGTTGCGGTACGCGCCGAACAACGCGCGGCGTGCGCTCCGCTCCGCCTGGAACCGCGGCGTGCGCACGTAACGGCTTTTGAAGTCGACGTGTCCCTTCGAGAAGCGGAACGACGTGACCATGCCGTCGGCATTGAAGGGGATGTCATTCGGCACGAACGACGGGTACTGCCGGTCGCACACCACGCGGTAGTACGTGCCGTCGAGTTGTTCGGGTACTTCGCCTTGTGCCACTTCGAGGTCGTAGATGTCGGCCTCGACCCGCATCGGCGCGTTGAAGTTCATGACCGCTTTCCCGTCACGGGGTGCGGGTAGTGGAACGGGACCACGTCGGTCGCGGGGAAGAACTCGAAGCCCTCCACCAGTTCGTCGGGGCCGAGCGGGTCGTCGGGGTAGGTCCTGGTGGCGATCATCGCGTTGAGCGGCGGGGTGTGTGCCCAGCCCTTGGTGTACTCGGCGTGCCAGAACGGGAAGTAGCCGAGGCGCTTGATCTTCCAGACGCCGTCGTCCAGCACGTACCGGTTCTCGTAGAGGCCGCCCTCCCACCACTGCTCGAACGACGTGCGGCCCCGCAGTTCCGGTGCGGACTCGTGGATCCCGGCCTGCATGAGCGCGCGGATGCGGGCGCAGGCGGTCCGGCCGTCGGGGGACACCGTCACGACGTCCTGCATCATGATGTGCTCCAACAGGAATCCGCGGAGCGGGCCGTTGTGGCCGTGGGTGAAGCGCTCGCGGAACCGGTGCAGGTACAGCCGTTCGACCCCGGCGCGGCCCTGGTACACACCGCCCGCGAACACCACCTCCCCGTCGTCGCTGAAGAGGTCCACGACCTCCTGGTACAGGCATTTGTCCAGGTAGTAGCCGTACTTGTGGTGCAGGGTGCGGATCGCCGACGCCGCTTCGAGCGTGCGCACGCGCTCCGCCAGCTCCGCCACCGTGCGCCGTAGTTCCGCGGCCTCCGTCGTCTCCTCGGTGCTCGACACGCCGATCTCCTTCGATCCGGTGCTCCTGGGCTCCACGACAGCGCGGGCGGGCACCGGCGGACAAGCGTGTGCGCGGACGTTCCCCTATGCGGAAGGGTGCACCGGGATCCCGCCACGCAGCTGCGTCTGCACGGTGTTCGCGGCGTGCAGCAGGGGTTCGACGTACGGGGCGATCTCGGCGCGCGTGCCGACGTGGGCGGCGGACGCGGCGAGCGCCAGCGCGGCGACGGGCTCGCCGCTGCCGAGCAGGATCGGCGCGCCGAGACCGGTCACCGCGCGGTCGCACTCACCGAGGCTGACCGCCCAGCCGCGGGCGCGGACCTGGGCCAGTTCGCGCAGGAGGTCGTCCCAGCAGGTCAGGGAGCGGTCGGTGAGGCGCTCCAGGCGGCGGCCGGGGTAGCGGCGGGCCAGGTCGCCGGGCGGGTGGAAGGCGAGCATCGCCTTGCCGCCGGAGGCGCAGTGCGCGGGCAGCACGCGCCCGAGCCGGGCGGCGGCGCGGCGTGGCCCGGTGCCTTCGAGGGACTGCACGAACCGGGCGCGGCGGCCCTCCAGCACCAGCAGGCTCGCGGTGAGGCCCGTCCGGTCCCGCAGGTCGGCGAGCGCGGCCGCACCGGCCTCACGCAGGGTGACCGGCGAGGTGACGCTCAGGGTGAGCTCGTGCATCGCCTTGCCGGGGCGGTAGGGCCCGCCCGCGTGGTCCTGCCGGGCGAACCCCGCGGCGACGCAGTTGGTGAGCACGCGGTGGGCGGTCGACGGTGCGACAGCCAGCTCGCGCGCCAGCTCGGTCACGGTGAGCGAGCCGCGGGCGGCCAGCAGCCGCACGGCGTGCAGTGCCATCCGGGCGGAGTTCATCGCCCTGGCCTCCTTCCCCGGCGCCTGGGGAAAGCGTTCCGCGCCCCGGGGGTGCCGCGCAAGGAGCCGCCCGTCAGGTGGTAGGGGTATCATCGGCTCGGCCTCGGGGCCATCGGCCGGCATAGCTCAGTTGGTAGAGCGCTTGCCTTGTAAGCAAGATGTCAGGGGTTCGAGTCCCCTTGCCGGCTCTCGGGAAGGGGCGGCGGAGTTCCCTTCACGAGGTCGACTCCGCCGCCTCCTGCTCATTCCGGGGTCACGCCGTCGTCTTCGGGCGGCGGCGCAGCGCGTAGCCGCCACCGAGCAGCGCGAGCGCACCACCGCCGACCGCCACGGACACCAGCGGCACCACCTCGGTCGTGACCTCGTTGGAGGTGTCGTTGCCCGGGTTGCCGTCGACCTCGTTGGACTTGACCGCCGCGGTGTTGAAGAGCGTCTGCACACTGCCGTCGGCGACGCCGGACACCGTGATCACCGCGCGCTCGTTGAACGCCAGCGGACCGCCGGTGCACGTCAGCGCCTGGCCCGTGACCGTGCAGCCCGGCGTGCTCGTGGTGACGCCGGTCAGCCCCGCCGGGAGCTGGTCGGTGACGGTGTAGCCGGTCGAGTCACCGGGACCGTTGTTGGAGACGATCAGCGTGTACGTCACCGGTTCGCCGACGCCGGCCGTCGCCGGGCCCGCCTTCACGATGGACAGGTCGGTCTGCTTGGCCGTGTTGGTGACGGTGCAGGAGATGTCGTCGCCCGGCTGCGGGGAGACCGCCACGCTGGTGCCGGTACCGGTGGGCAGGGACGTGGTGCTGCCGGCGGTGGCGTTGGTGCAGGACCACGACTGGTCGTAGTTCGCCAGCGAGCTGCCCGCGCTCGCCGCCTCGCTCAGCGTGAAGCTCTGCCCCGCCGTCCGCGGCATGGCGGTCAACGGGCCCGTGGTGGCGGTGTCCGCGCCACCGGTGGTCGCCGTCCCGACCGTGGTGCCTTCGGGCGAGGTGACCGCGAGGTCGAACGAATCGGCCGGGAGGCGCCGGTCGACCACCTGCTTGTTCAGCGTCACCTTGGCGGTCTGGACCGCGAAGGCGACCGCCTCGACACCCGTGGTGCTGTCGAGCCTGGCCGAGAACGTCGTCGCGCCGACCGACTTGACCGCGAGCGTGCCGTACGGGGCGCTCAGTCCCGTTCCGGTGCAGGACACCGTGGTCGTGCCGAACCCCGTCGCGGTGCTCGCCTGGCACCCGTTCGCCGCGGCGACGGACCCGAGCTGGGTGATCGGCGCGTTCGAGGTCCACGTGATGCGTTCGGTGTCGGCCGTGATCTCGGCGTCCCCGCTGGCGATCGCGTAGCCGCTGACCTGGGCGCCCGCCGAGTCCCGGACCACGATGTTCCGCAGGGTCACGGTGTTGGAGAAGCTGGCGGCGGCGGTGTTCGCCAGCGCCGCGTTCCCGGGCAGGCCGGGGTACAGCTGGTCCCCGAGCGGGCGGCCGGTGGCGGGACGGGACGCGAACGCGACCGAGGGGTTCGAGCCGACCGGGCGCTTGATGACGTTGAACGTCATCGTGTACCCGCCGGGCAGGGTCACCGTCATGTTCTGCCCGGCGGTGGACGAGGCGGCGGTGTCGTTGTAGGCGCTCATGTCCAGCCAGCACAACGTGCTCGCGGCCGGTCCGCTGGTGGCGTAACCGCAGCCCACCGGGTTGTCGGCGGCCGAGGCCGTCGTGGCGCCGCCCACGACGGCCAGCGCCGCGATCCCCGCCACCGAGGCGAGGCTGCCGAACCTCGCGGCGGTTCTCCGGATCCTGCTGGTTTTCGGTGTTCGAGGCATCGGTTCTCTCCACAAGTCGGATTCGTGTCCGGTCCGGTGAAGAGGACTGAGGGCCTTGCTGCGGCCTGTCGCCATCCGTCAGGAGGGGCTACTCCGGTTGAGGGAGGCCCGAAAACGGCCTACCTCAAGCGTTCACGTACGCCAGCACGGCCAGCACCCGCCGGTGCCCGCTGTCCGTCGGCGGCAGGTCGAGTTTCCGGAAGATGTTCCCGATGTGCTTGGTCACCGCGCGCTCGGTCACCACCAGCTGCCGCGCGATCGCCGCGTTGTCGTGGCCCTGCGCCATCAGGTGCAGCACTTCGCGCTCCCGCGCGGTCAGCGCGTCGAGCGGGTCGCGGCGGTTCATCAGCTGTGACACCACCTCCGGGTCGAGCGCGGTGCCCCCGGCGGCGACGCGGTTGAGCGCGTCGAGGAACTCCTCGACCCGGCCGACGCGGTCCTTGAGCAGGTAGCCCACCCCACCCGCGCCGCTCGCGAGCAGCTCGGTGGCGTACGTGTGCTCCACGTACTGCGACAGCACGAGGATCGGCAACCCCGGCAGCAACCGCCTGGCCTCGATCGCGGCTCGCAGCCCCTCGTCGCGGAACGTCGGGGGCATGCGCACGTCCAGCACGGCGATGTCCGGCCGGTGCTCCAGCAGCAGCGGCACGATCTCCGGACCGTTCGCCGCGTTGCCGACCACCTCGTGCCCGGCGGTGCGGACCAGCAGGGAGATGCCCTCCCGCAGCAGCGCGTTGTCCTCCGCGATCACTATCCGCACGGCAGCAGCACCTCGATCGTCGTTCCTTCGCCGGCAGGGCTTTCGATGCGGGCCGTGCCGTCGAGCGCGGCGACCCGGCGGCGGATGCCGAGCAGCCCACTCCCGTCGCCCTCGGTCGCGCCGCCCTGCCCGTCGTCGCGGACCACCACCCGCAGGTTCGGCCCGTCGCGCTCGACCGTGACCTCCGCGTGCTGAGCCGAGCTGTGCTTGGTCACGTTGGTCAGCGATTCGGCGACCACGAAGTACGCCGCCGCCTCGATCGGCGCGGGCGGGCGCGGCAGGTCCTCGGGGATGTGCACGGCGACCGGGACGCGCTGCCCGCTCGCCAGCGCGTGCACGGCCCCGCCGAGCCCGCGGTCGGCGAGGATCGGCGGGTAGATGCCGCGGATGACGCCCCGCAGGTTGCCCAGCGAGTCCTCGATCCCGGACTGCGCGTCGTTCAGCAGCGACCGCGCGGTGTCGGGGTCGGCGGCCAGCGCGCGCTCCGCGAGCCCGAGCCGCACCGCGACGGCCACGAGCTGCGCCTGGATCCCGTCGTGCAGGTCCCGCTCGATGCGGCGCAGCTCGGCGCCGTGCGACTCCAGCGCCTCGGTGCGGGTCTCGGTGAGCCGTTCGACCTGCTGGACCAGGAGGTCGTGGTCGGTGGGGCCGAGCAGCGTGCGTGTCGTCCACTCCTGGGCGCGCGCCGCGAGGGGCACGAGCCAGTACAGGATGGCGGCGTAGCACGCGGCCTGGACGAACGGCAGCGTCAGCGCCTGCGGCCACGTCCTGACGTCCACGAAGAGCGCCGTCACCCCGTCCGGCACCAGCCACCAATACAGCGGGGTGGTGACGCTGCTCAGGATCGCGGGCCACAGCGCGACCGCGAGGATGCCGGCGGCAAGCCCGGTGACCCCGTGCACCACGAGCCACGCCACGTCCCGCCACGTCGCGGGATCGCGCAGGGGAGCGATCCGCCGGTAGGGCGCGGGAATGCCGCGCCGGTTCCGTTCGAGCCCTGTCACGTACCGCAGGGGCTCCGCCGCGGTGGGCAGCACCGGCAGGAGGAGCACCGACACCGGCACCACGGCCAGCGACAGCAGCGCGGGCAGCGCGGTCCGCAGCGCACCGGCGAGCGCGCCCGTCGCGTCGGCGCTGCGCCTGATCGCTGCCTTCAAGGCCACCCCCCGCACGCTGCGGAACTCTACTGCGCACACCCGCCGGGGTGTACCTGGCTACACCCCCGGTCCGGGAGCTGGAGCCAGTGTGCCGCACCCCCGCCCTGCCTAGCGTCGAAATCAGCTTCAGAGGAAGGAAAAAGGGGATGTCCACAGTCCAGGACGGGCTCGTCTGCGCGGTGCGCATGGAGTCCGTGAGCAAGGTCTACGGCAGCGGCGAGACCGCGGTCCGTGCGCTCGACGACGTGTCGATCGGCTTGCGGCGCGGCAGTTTCACCGCGCTGATGGGCCCCTCCGGTTCCGGCAAGAGCACGTTCCTGCACTGCGCCGCCGGGCTCGACCGCCCGACGTCGGGGCGCGTGCTGCTGGGCGAGGACGACCTGACCAAGCTGCGCGAGGCCCAGCTGACCGAGCTGCGGCGCAGCCGCATCGGGTTCGTGTTCCAGGCCTACAACCTGCTCGACGCGCTGACCGTCGAGCAGAACATCGTGCTGCCGCTGCGGCTGGCGAACCGGCCGTTCGACCCGGAGTTCCTCGCCGAGGTGGTGCGCTCGGTGGAGCTGACCGTGCCGCTGGACCGGCGGCCCGCCAAGCTCTCCGGCGGGCAGCAGCAGCGCGTCGCGATCGCCCGCGCGCTGGTCACGCGGCCCGACGTGGTGTTCCTCGACGAACCCACGGGCGCGCTCGACACGCGGACCGCCAAGCAGGTGCTCGGCACGCTGCGGCAGGCCGTGGACCGGTGGGGGCAGACGGCGTTGATGGTGACGCACGACCCGGTGGCGGCGTCCTACGCGGACTCGGTGGTGTTCCTCGCGGACGGCCGGATCGCGGGCGAGGTCGGACCGTCCTCGCCCGAGGCCATCGCCGAGCACATGACGCACCTCGGGGAGTGGTGATCGACGTGTTCTCCATGGCATGGCGGATGATCCGCGCGCGGCGGGGCTCGTTCGCGGCCGCGTTCGTCGCGGTGTTCTGCGGTTCGGTGCTGATCACGGGGAGCGGCGTGCTGCTGGACTCCGGGTTGCGCGCCGGGGCCGCGCCGCAGCGTTACGCCACGGCGCCGGTCGTCGTGACGGCGCAGCAGGTGCTGCCCGTCACCGAGGACATGGACCAGCGTTTCGCGGAGCGCGTGCCGCTGCCGGTGTCCCGCGCGGACGAGATCGCCCGCGTGCCCGGGGTCCAGTCCGTTGTGGACGATGTGACCGTCCGGGCCGGACTGCGCTCGCCCGGCGGCACCCTGCCGCTGGTCGCACACGGCTGGTCGTCGATCAGGCTCGGGAGCGGCGCGCACGACGGCCGGGAGCCGGCCGGTGCCGGTGAGGTCGTGCTCGACGCGTCGCTCGCCGCGCAGGCGGGCGTGCACGTGGGGGACACCGTCTCGCTGGCGGTCGGTGCCGTCGCAGCGCCGTACCGGGTGGTCGGCACGGCCACGGGCACGTTCCTGTCCGACGAGCGGGCCAGGGCGCTCACCGGCAAGCCCGACCAGGTCGACGCCGTCGCCGTGTTCGCCGAGCCGGGCGTGTCCGCCGGCGCGCTCGCGCAGCGCATCGGGCAGGCCGTGCCCGGGGTCGCCACGTTCACGGGCGACGACCGGGCGGAGGCGGAGTTCCTCGACGTGGGGGCCGCGCGCTCGTTCCTGGTGCTGGTGGCGGGCTCGTTCGGCGGCACGATGCTGCTGATCGTCGCGCTGGTGGTCGCCAGCACGCTCGGCCTCGCCATCCAGCAGCGGCGCCGCGAGTTCGCGCTGCTGCGGGCGGTCGCGGCGACGCCGCGGCAGATCCGCAGGCTGGTCGGGGCCGAGACCGCGGTGCTGGCCGTCACCGCCTCGGTGCTGGGCGCGGTGCCCGGGGCCTGGCTCACTTTCCTGCTCCGCGACGCGTTCGTGGCCGCCGGAGTGGTGCCGGAGAACTTCCGGTTCACGCTCGGGCCGTTGCCGGTGCTGGGCTCCGTCGTGCTGTGCGTCGCCACGGCTCTCGCGGCGGGCCTGATCGCCGCCCGGCGCGCGGCCCGCGTCAGCCCCGTCGACGCACTGGGCGAGGCGAAGGTCGAACCGCCCCGGCTGGGCCGGGCACGGCTCGTCGCGGGCTGGACGCTGGTGCCCGTTGGCATCGGGTTCGGGATGTTCCTGCCGCTGACGACCACGGGCGAGAGCGCGACCGCGGGTGCCGCCGGTTCGGCGCTGCTGCTGGTGATCGCGGTGGCGCTGCTCGGCCCGCGGCTGCTGACCGCGACGGCCGCGGTGCTCGGACGGCTGGGGCTCGGCAGGCCCGCGTCGGGTTTCCTCGCCGACGCCAACACGAGGGCGCGTTCGCGGCGGATCGGTTCCGCGGCGCCCCCGCTGATCATGGGCGTGGCGATGGCCGCGGTGCAGATCTTCACGCTGACCACGACGGATGCGGCCGCCAGGCACCAGGCGGCCGAGGGCCTCGTCGCCGACCGCGTGCTGGTCGCCGACGGCGGGCTCGCCCCCGAGGTCGCCGACCTCGTGCGGCGGACGCCCGGCGTGACGGCCGCGGTGCCGGTCGTGCACACGCAGGCCCTCGTGACCTACGACGAACTGGGCGAGCCCTCGACCGGGGCGTTCACCGCGCAGGGCGTGACCCCCGCGGGGCTGCGCGAGGTGCTGGACCTCGACGTCCAGCGCGGTGAGCTCGACGGGCTCACCGAAGGCACGCTGGCGTTGAGCAAGAGCGCCGCCGGCACGTTCGGCGCCGACGTCGGCTCGACCCTGTCCATCCGCCTCGGCGACGGAAGGCCGTACACCGGCCGGGTCGTGGCCATCTACGGCAACGGGCTCGGCTTCGGGGACATCACGCTGCCGCGGGACGTGGTGGCGAACCCGCTGAACGACGAGATCCTGGTGTCCGGCAACGACTTCACGGCCCTGACGACGGCGCTCCAGGCCTACCCGGAGGTCCGGACCACCGACCGCGGCGCCTTCACCGCCCCTTCGGACGGCGGGGAGTCGGCGGTCACCCTGCTGCTGAACCTCGTGCTGCTCGGGTTCCTCGCGATCGCGGTGGTGAACATCCTGGTGCTCGCCACGGCCACCCGGGTGCGGGAGTTCGCACTGCTGCGGCTCGTCGGGGCGAAACCGCGGCAGGTGCGGGCGATGATGCGCGGCGAGGCGGCGATCGTCGTCGTGGCCGCGGTCGTGCTCGGCACGCTCGCCGCGCTCCCGCCGCTCGTCGGCATCAGCATCAGCCTCACCGGCGCTCCGCTGCCGAGCGTTCCCGCGCTGCCCTACCTCGGGATCGTCGCCGCCGCCGTCGCACTCGGCTGGGGCGCCATCGCACTGCCCACCCGGTTCGCCCTCCGCCCGGCCCCGGTGGCCGCGATGCGCGTCGGCGACTGACCGTCCGAGGAGACAGAGATGAAACTGCACATCTTCATCACCCGCCACCGGTTGCCCGCGTTCTTCACGATGGCGTTCGCGCTCAGCTGGCTGGCCTGGCTGCCGTATGTGTTGTCGGACAACGGACTCGGGGTCGTGCACTTCCGCTTCCCGCAGCTGCTCGGCACCCCGCAGCTGCTGGGCGTGCTGCCCGGCGCGTACCTCGGGCCGATCCTGTCCGCGTTCATCGTCACGGCGGTCGCGGAGGGCAGGCCGGGGCTGCGGCGGTGGACGGGCAGGCTGCTGCGGTGGCGGGTGAAGTGGTGGTGGTACGCCGCCACCCTGCTCGGCGTGCCGGTGGCGCTCACCTTGGCCAGCCTGCCGTTCGCACACGGGTTCGCCGTGCCGGGGGCGTCGGTGCTGGTGGCGTACCTGCCCGCGCTGGTCCTGCAGATGATCACCACCGGACTCGCCGAGGAGCCCGGCTGGCGCGACTTCGCGCTGCCCCACCTGCAGCCGCGGTTCGGCGCGCTGCGCGGCACGCTCATCCTCGGCCCGCTGTGGGGCTTCTGGCACCTGCCGCTGTTCCTCACGGAGTGGGGTGGCTGGCCGGACGTGCACTGGTACAGCGTCGTCGAGTTCGTCGTCGCGGCCACGGCGCTGAGCGTCGTGATGACGTGGGTGTTCAACCGCTCCGGGGAAAGCCTGCCGGTCGCGATGGTGCTGCACACGAGCGTGAACAACTACATGTCGGTGGCGTGGCTGGAGGTGTTC
This sequence comes from Amycolatopsis dongchuanensis, assembly GCF_039542405.1. Lineage (NCBI taxonomy): Bacteria > Bacillati > Actinomycetota > Actinomycetes > Pseudonocardiales > Pseudonocardiaceae > Amycolatopsis > Amycolatopsis dongchuanensis. Next base: position 34,290 of record NZ_BAABIB010000095.1, on the reverse strand, counting down.
CCCGGCATAGACCCGCACAGCTCGTCGCGCATCCTCCTGATCGCCTCGACGGTCGCCGCGGTGGTGCTGATCGCCGTGACCCGGGGCCGGCTGGGGTACCGGCCGCGGGCGGCGGAGCCCGTCGAGCGGGTGCTCACGGCCTGAGCCGGAGCGCCCGGAGAGGTTCGTCTTCCCGGCGGGGAAGGCGAACCTCTCTGCATGCGGTCGTGAACTCCAGCACCCGGTCGGCCACCTCGAGCGACAGGGTGTGCTTCCGCCCCAGCCACAGCTCCACCTCCGCCGCGCGCAGGAGCCGCCGAGCGCGCCGGGCCGCGCGCCGGGCGTTGTGGGCCGTGCTCTTTTCGAGGAACACCAGCAACATCGGGACTTCGATCCGCCGCAGCGCCGACTGGGCCGGGCGCAGTTGTGGTGGCAGCCGGGGCCGGTGGTCCCGGATCCCGGCGAGCACCAGCCGCATGTCCGGGCGGTCGGCCGGCACCCCGGTGAGCTGTGCCAGGATCCGCGCCCACACCCGGTCCCGCCGGACCAGCACGCCGACCGCGCTCCACCACAGCACGGCGGGCCGGAACCGCGCCGTCACCGTCGTCGGGTCGACCGCCGCGACCGACGCGAGCCGCCCGGGGCGGTGGATGGCCTGGTACACCGCGTAACACTCGCCGCTGGAAGCGCCGACGAGGTGCACCCGCGGCAGCTCCAGCGCGGCCAGCACGTCGTCCAGCCAGCGGGTGCGCTCGGCCGCGCTGGTGATCGGTTCCCGCTGCACACTGCGGCCCGCCTCGCCGAGGGTGTCGAGCGCGTACACCGGGTGCCCGCGGTCGAGCAGCCCCGGCAGGCCCGGTGCCCACGCGGCGGCCGTACCCGAGAGGCCGGACAGCAGCACGAGCGGATCCCCCGGCCCGTCGCAGAACCGGTACACCCGCGTCGTGCCGTGGTGGGTGTCCACGTCGAGGACTTCGGCGGGCGGGCACAGGGCCATCGCTCGGTCGTAGGCCGCGAAGTAGTGCTCCGCGGCCGCATCACTGGAAAAACGCCCGATTCTCCGCATAGCCTCGACGGTAGGAACCGGCGTCACGCGTGTCTTGGACGAAAGTCGGGTGCCACATGGGGGATTGGTCGCTCGTCGTGCCGCACGCGGAGGCCGTTCGCTCGTCGGGGCTGCACCTCGCGGCTCCGCACCCGGCACTCGCCGGAGAGGTGCTCGGCTACTCAGGACGTGAGCAGGTGCTGGACGCGCCGCTGCGGTGGCGGCCGGCCGTGCTCGGCGCGGTGACGGTCACGCTCGACCTCGAAACCCCTTCCCGGATGCTGCTCGACGAAGAGGGCGCGAACCCGCATCCCCGCGATCCGGTGCTGGGGTTGCGCAGCCGTCCCCTCGCGCTCGCCGAGGAGCCGGGGCTCGTGCGCACGCTGACCGTGGGGCTGTCCCCGGCCGCGGCGTACGCACTGCTCGGTGTGCCGCTGGGAGAACTACCGCCTGACGGGGTCGCGCTGGAGCGGCTGCTGGGCAGGCACGCCACGCTGCTGACCGAGCAGGTCGCCGAAGCCGCCACCTGGCGGCGCCGGTTCGCACTCGTCGACCGGTTCCTGACGGCGCGCCTGCCGCACGGCCCTCGTCCGGCGCCGGAAGTCGAGCACGCCTGGCAGCGGCTGAGCGGACACCGGCGGCGGAGGTCGCGCACTTCTGCGGTTACGCCGACCAGGCGCATTTCACCCGGGACTTCCGGGCGCTGACGGGCAGCACCCCCGGCGAGTTCGTCAGCTCCCGGCCCTGCGCAGGACCTCGCGGACGACCAGCCGGGCGGTCGGCTTGACCGTCTGCCAGTACCAGTCGGCCCAGCGGTAGGCGACGGTGTCGGTGGTCGTCGCGCGGGCCTCGAAGGTCATCAGCGTCAGCTCGTCGCCGTACGGGCGGTGCCCGATGGAGATGGCGATCGTGCCGCGGCGGCGCCGCGAGTACGTGGCGAACTCCTGCGCGCTGACCTGCTGCCAGTCGCAGAACGGGGTCCAGAACCGGCCCGCGGCGCCGAGCACGACCTCCTCGCCCGGACTGCTGGCCAGGACCGTCCACCGGCCCTTCGTCAGGATCTCGTCGAAGCCGGGGGCGCATCTCCGCGGCCGCGGGGGGACCGTGCGGTCCAGAGCCCGCTGGAAGGCGCCGGGCAGTTCGCCGAACCGCCGGTAGGTCTGCTCCGGCCGCCCCTGCACCAGCAGGTGCTCGCGGAAGGCGAAGTCGAAGCGCGGCGTGAACTCGTCGAGCAGCGTCGGTGCGATTTGTTCCACGGTCACGGTGTCACTCCCTCTCGTGCCCGCCCTGTGCTGAGGAAATTGCGCCATATAGCGGGTAGCCGCGGTGAGGGCCGAAAGTCCCTCACCGGGCGGGGGCGTGTTCCACCTGACCGGTATCGAGTCCGAAGTGGACGATCAGTTCTTCCGGATGCGCCCGAGGGCCCTGACCACCGCGGTGCAGCGGTCCTCGACGTAGTCCAGCCCGGCCTCCTCCGCGATCCGCCGCGCCTCCGCGGACACGATGCCCTGCTGGAGCCACAGGGTTTTCGCCCCGATCGCGACGGCCTGCCTGGCGATCCCCGGTGCCTCCGCGGCGGGGCGGAAGACGTCCACGAGGTCGACGGGCTCGGGGATGTCGGTCAGTGAGCGGTACACCCGTTCGCCGAGCAGCACGTCGGCCGAGGGGTGCACGGGGATGATGCGGAAGCCCGCGGCCTGCAGGTTCGCCGGCACGGAGTGCGCGGCCTTCGCCGGGTCCCGGCTCAGCCCCACCACGGCGATGGTGTTCGCGGCGGCGAGGGCGCGTTCGGCAAGGTCAGCCACATCCTGAACAACTCCGCAGGTCGGGCGGTAATTCCGGGCGTTTCGCGCCGGAGCGTCGCGGGTAGCCAACCGACCGTAGGAGAGGAGGCCGTCGTGGACACGAACGCCTACGTGGCTTACCTGGTGGTGGCGATCCTGATGGTCGTGGTCGACGGCCAGATCATCTACCACAGCGGTAAGCGGTACCTGCTGAACTCGCGGGGCAACCCCGAGGCGGAGTCTTCGATGACCCGGCTGATCACGGTGCTGTTCCACCTCGTGGTGCTGGGGGCGATCGCGCTGCTGTCCACCATCCACTTCCCCGGCGGCAGCTCCCTGCCGTCCGTGGTCGGGCGGCTCGGCGTGACCCTGCTGGTCATCGCGGTGGCCCACGCGATCGCGATCAGCGTGCTCGCCCGGATGCGGGAGGAGCAGGCGGTCGAGGACTACAACAACCGGGTCGTCGAGAGCCGCGCCACGATCGACCGGCAGCTCAACGAGCCGACGGTGCAGCCGGTCCCCGGCCAGGAGGGCCGGGTCGCCCACGTCAGCCCGAACCTGGAGCAGGGAGGCCCCTACACCTCCGGTGACGGGAGGCTCTGAGCGTCCCACGGACCCCGCCCTGGCCTGGCCTCCTCCGGAGTGCCGGGCCAGGGCGGTGTCGTGACCGCCACGACCCGCAGCCCGTGCTCCCCGGCCCGGAACTGGAACGTCGTCCCGAGCGGGATGGTCAGGCAGAGCCCGGGCTCGAGTGTCGTGACCTCCTCGCGGTCGCCTTCCCGGCGCCACATCGCGCCGCTGCCGTCGAGGACGAACCAGATCTCCTCGACGGTGGCGTGGGAGACCGCCAGCGACACCTGGTGCGGCGCGAGTTCGAACCGCGCGAAGCTCGCCCCCGCGAGGCGGCAGAGCGGGCGCACCGCGGATCCGTCGGGTGCGCGCACCTCGGGGGCGTCGTGGACGGAGATGGTCTCGAACATCAGGAAACCGCTTTCCGGTAACGCTCGGCCAGTTCGCCCACGTGCTCCACCAGTTCCGGTGGTGCGGTCACCGTGAAGTCGAAGCCCAGCAGGCCGAGGTGCACGGCGAGCGTCTCGACGGTGTCCGCGCCGGTGTGCAGCACACACGTCCCCTCGTCGCGCGCTTCGGCGCTCGGTGAGGACCTCCGCGGGCGCGTGCACGACGACGTCCGCCCGGTACCGCCACGCCGCCGAGGACGCCCCGCGCATGACGCGGTCGGTCACCTCCTCCGGCAGGTCGCGAGGGGTGAAGCGGCGGCCGTTCGGGGTGTGCGGGACCATGCGGTCCACCCGGAACGTGCGCCAGTCCGCGCGATCGACGTCCCACGCGACGAGGTACCAGCGGCGGCCCCAGTTCACGATCCGGTAGGGCTCGGCGGTGCGCCGCGTCTGCCCGCCCTCGTGCGTGACGTAGTCGAACCGCAGGCATTCGTGGTCCCGGCACGCCGCCGCGATGGCCGTCAGGGTGTCCGCGCCGACGCGTGGCCCCGCTTCGGTCTGGGCGCGCACGGAGTAGGTCTGCAGGGTGTGCACGCGGTTGCGCAGCCGGGACGGCAGCACCTGCTCCAGCTTCGCCAGCGCACGCAACGACGTCTCCTCGATGCCGGTGACCGTGCCCGCGGTGCGCAGCCCGATCGCCACGGCGACGGCCTCTTCGTCGTCGAGCAGCAACGGCGGTAGTTCGGCGCCGGCGCCCAGCCGGTAGCCGCCCGTCGAGCCGCGTACGGCGTGCACGGGGTAGCCGAGCCCGCGCAACCGTTCGATGTCGTTGCGCACGGTCCGCGGGCTGACTTCGAGGCGTTCGGCGAGCTCCGCGCCTGTCCAGTCACGCGGGGACTGCAGCAACGAGAGCAACCGGAGCAGCCGCGCCGAGGTTTCCAACATTTTTCCAGTGTGGCACTTCATTAGGAACGAAGCTTGCCTAATGGACTGGCAGCGTGACGGGCATGACGAACATCCAGCCCTTCCGCATCGACGTCCCCCAGGCCGACCTCGACGACCGCGCCGACCGCCTCGCCCGCACCCGGTTCGCCGACGAACTGCCCGGCTTCGGCGTGCCGGTGGCCCGCGTCCGCGAACTGGTCGAACACTGGCGTGACCGCTTCGACGGGCGCGCACTGGAAGCGAGACTCAACTCGTATCCGCAGCTCACGACCGAGATAGACGGGCAGCTGATCCACTTCCTGCACGTGCGCTCCGGGAAGGACGGCGCGCTCCCGTTGATCCTCACGCACGGCTGGCCCGGTTCGATCGTCGAGTACCTGGACGTGCTCGACCCGCTCACCGAGGCCGGGTTCGACGTCGTGCTGCCGTCGGTGCCCGGTTTCGGGTTCTCCGGTCCGACGCGCGAAACCGGCTGGAACCGGTACCGCATCGCGCGGGCGTGGACGGAACTGATGGCGCGCTGCGGTTACGAGCGGTACGGCGCGGTCGGCAACGACGGCGGGGCGATGATCTCACCCGAGGTGGGCCGCCTGGCGCCGGAGCGCGTCGTGGGCGTGCACGTCACGCAGATCTTCTCGTTCCCCAGCGGGGATCCGGCGGAGATGGCGGACCTCACCGAGGAGGAGGCCGCGGGGCTGGCGCACCTGAAGTGGTTCTGGGACACCATCGGCGCGTTCAACGTCCTGCTTTCGCAGCAGCCGCAGACGGTGGCGCACGCCCTGGTGGACTCGCCCGCGGGACTCGCGGGCTGGAACGGCCAGCTGATGGTGGAGCAGGACGTCGAGTTCGCGGTGGCGAACCTGGCGATCTACTGGTTCACCCGTACAGCGGCGTCGTCGATGCGGCTGTACCGCGAGGATTCACTGGCGGAGCCGCCCTCGGGGCAGACGACGGTGCCGCTGGGCCTGGCCGCCTTCGCGAACGACTTCCAGTCCATCAGGCGCTTCGCCGAGCGCGACCACGTGAACATCGTCTCGTGGCACACCTACGACGAAGGCAGCCACTACGCCGCCCACGACGCGACGAAGACCCTGGTGAACGACGTGGTGACCTTCTTCGAGGGGTTGCGCTAGGAGCAGACCGCGCCCCGGGCGGCCGAGCCGACGAGGGCGGCGTACTTCGCCAGCACGCCCGTCCGCCTCGGGGCCCGGGGTGCGGTCCACTCCGCACGCCGCCGCTCGAGTTCCTCCTCCGGCACCGCCACGTCGAGCGTCCGGGACGTCATGTCCAGCACGATCGGGTCCCCGTCGCGCACCAGCGCGATGGGGCCGCCGTGCGCGGCCTCCGGCGCGACGTGCCCGATGCACAACCCCGTGGTACCACCGGAAAAGCGGCCGTCGGTGAGCAGCAGGACGTCCTTGCCGAGCCCGGCGCCCTTGATCGCGCCGGTGACCGCCAGCATCTCGCGCATCCCCGGCCCGCCCCGCGGCCCCTCGTACCGGATCACCACGACGTCCCCCGGCACGAGCGTGCCCAGCGCGTCCATCGCGGCCTGCTCGCCGTCGAAAACCCTTGCGGTGCCTTCGAAACGTGACGAGTCGAAGCCCGCGCTCTTGACCACCGCGCCTTCGGGGGCGAGCGAACCGTGCAGGATCGTGATGCCGCCGGTCGGGTGGATCGGCTCGGTCAGCTTGCGGATGACCTCACCGTCGAGCTCGGGCGGGGCCAGCTCGGCGAGGTTCTCCGCGAGCGTCTTCCCGGTCACGGTCACGCAGTCGCCGTGCAGCATCCCCGCGTCGAGCAGCGCTTTCATCACCACGGGCACCCCGCCGACGCGGTCCACCGCGGTCATCACGTGCCTGCCGAACGGCTTCACGTCCGCCAGGTGCGGCACGCGGTCACCGATGCGGGTGAAGTCGTCGAGCGTCAGCTCCACCTCGGCCTCGTGCGCGATGGCGAGCAGGTGCAGCACCGCGTTCGTCGAACCGCCCAGCGCCATCACGACGGCGATGGCGTTCTCGAACGCTTCGCGCGTCAGGATGTCCCGTGCGGTCAGGCCCTTGGCGAGCAGCCCGATGATCGCTTCACCGCTCTCCCGCGCGAACCGGTCCCGCCGCCGGTCGACCGAGGGCGGGCTCGCCGAACCCGGCAGCGACATGCCCAGCGCCTCCGCCGCGCACGCCATCGTGTTCGCCGTGTACATCCCGCCGCACGCGCCCTCGCCGGGGCAGATCGCGCGCTCGATCCGGTCGACCTCCTCACGGGAGATCAGGCCCCGCGCGCAGGCGCCGACGGCCTCGAACGCGTCGATGATCGTCACCTCGCGGCCGTCCACCGTGCCGGGCAGGATCGAGCCGGCGTAGAGGAACACGGCGGCGACGTCGAGCCGAGCCGCGGCCATCAGCATCCCCGGCAGGCTCTTGTCGCACCCGGCGAGCAGCAGCGCGCCGTCGAGCCGCTCGGCCTGCATCACCGTCTCCACCGAATCGGCGATGACCTCGCGGGAGACCAGCGAGTAGTGCATCCCCTCGTGCCCCATCGAGATGCCGTCCGACACCGAAATCGTGCCGAACTCCATCGGGAACCCGCCGCCGGCGTGCACGCCCTGCTTGCCCGCCTGCGCGAGCCGCTGCAGCGACAGGTTGCACGGGGTGATCTCGTTCCACGACGACGCGATGCCGATCTGGGGCTTGGCGAAGTCGTCGTCGCCCATGCCCACGGCGCGGAGCATGCCGCGCGCGGCGGCGCGTTCGAGACCATCGGTCACGTCACGGGAGCGGGGCTTGAGGTCGGCCATGTCCAGCACCCTAGGCCGGTGATCCACTATCTACACAATGTTGACGATCGAAAGGCAGCTGTAGACAATCGAGGGCATGACGAAGGTGTCATTCGATCGGGAACCCGGCTCCTACCGCCACTGGAAGCTGCGCGTCGAGCCGCCGATCGCGTGGCTCGAACTCGACGTCGACGAGCACGGCGGCCTCGTCGAGGGCTACGAGCTCAAGCTCAACTCCTACGACCTCGGCGTCGACATCGAGCTGTACGACGCGGTGCAGCGCCTCCGCTTCGAGCACCCCGAGGTGGGCGCGGTGATCATCACCAGCGCGAAGGACAAGGTGTTCTGCGCCGGCGCGAACATCCGGATGCTCGCCGCCTCCTCCCACGAGTGGAAGGTGAACTTCTGCAAGTTCACCAACGAGACCCGCAACGGCATCGAGGACGCCACCGAGAACTCCGGGCAGGTCTACCTCGCCGCGGTGAACGGCAGCTGTGCCGGCGGCGGCTACGAAATCGCGCTGGCCTGCGAAAAGATCCTCCTCGTCGACGACAACTCCTCGACCGTCGCGCTGCCCGAGGTGCCGCTGCTCGGCGTGCTCCCCGGCACCGGCGGGCTGACGCGCGTGACCGACAAACGGCGGGTGCGCAAGGACCGCGCGGACGTCTTCGCCACCCGGCCGGACGGCGTCAAGGGCAGGACCGCGGTGGAGTGGCGTCTGGTGGACGAGCTGGTGCCACGGCAGGAGTTCCGCGAGGTCGTCGCGGCCCGCGCCCGCGAACTGGCCCGCCCGCGGGCGGAGAAGGGCATCGAACTGACGCCGCTGACGCGCACCGAGACCGAGGACGAGATCCGCTATCCGCACGTCACGGCCAAGCTCGGCAAGCACAGCGTCGAGATCACCGTCCGTGGCCCGCGGGGCGACGAGTGGCTGCTCCCGATGACCCGCGAGCTGGACGACCTCATCCTCCGCCTGCGCACCAACGAACCCGAGCTGGGCACGTGGGTGTTCCGCACCGAAGGCGACCCCGAGGCCGTGCTCGCGCACGAACGGCGCCTGCTCGGCGCGGGGGACTGGCTGTCCAAGGAGGTCCTGCACTACTACAAGCGCACGCTGAAGCGGCTCGACGTGACCAGCCGGAGCCTGTTCGCGTTGATCGAGCCCGGCAGCTGCTTCGCCGGCCTGCTGCTGGAGCTGGCGCTGGCGTGCGACCGGCAGTACCTGCTCGACGGGCCTCCCATCGACGACGAGGACAGCGAGGAACGCGCGTCGATCATGCTCACCGAGGCGAACTTCGGCGTGTTCCCGATGGGCAACGGCCTGTCCCGGCTGGAATCCCGGTTCTACGGCGAGAACGACCACCTCGACTGGCTCAAGCGCGAACGCGAGCGGCCGCTGGGCGCCGCGGAGGCCGTCGAGCTGGGCCTGGTCACCGACGCCCCCGACGACATCGACTGGGAGGACGAGATCCGCCTCGCGCTGGAGGGCCGCGCCGCGCTGTCCCCGGACGCGCTGACCGGGATGGAGGCCAACCACCGGTTCGTCGGGCCGGAGACGATCGAGACCAAGATCTTCGGACGGTTGTCCGCCTGGCAGAACTGGATCTTCACCAGACCGAACGCGTCCGGACCCGACGGCGCGCTCCGCCGCTACGGCACCGGGCAGCAGGCCACCTTCGACCGCAGGCGGGTGTGACATGCCGGAGAAGATCGACTACGACAGCAAGATCCCCAACAACGTCGGGCTCGCCGACGACCGGCGGCTCCAGCGCGCGCTGGAGGGCTGGCAGCCGAAGTTCCTGAACTGGTGGGCCGAAATGGGCCCGACGCTCGAAACGCAGGGCGTCTACCTGCGCACGGCGGTCAGCGTCGGGCGCGACGGCTGGGCGCACTTCGACCACGTCAACGTGCCGGACTACCGGTGGGGCATCTTCCTCGCCGAGCGCGATCCGGACCGGCGGATCGCCTTCGGGCAGCACAAGGGCGAACCGGTGTGGCAGCAGGTGCCCGGCGAGTACCGCGCCGACCTGCAACGGCTGATCGTCATCCAGGGCGACACCGAACCGGCGTCCGTGGAGCAGCAGAAGCTGCTGGGGCTCACGGCTCCTTCGCTGTACGACCTGCGGAACCTGTTCCAGGTCAACGTCGAGGAGGGCAGGCACCTGTGGGCGATGGTTTACCTGCTGCACGCGTACTTCGGCCGTGAGGGGCGCGAGGAGGCCGAAGCGTTGCTGCACCGCAACTCCGGCAGTCCCGACTCGCCCCGCATCCTCGGCGCGTTCAACGAGGAGACCGCCGACTGGCTCGCCTTCTACATGTTCACGTACTTCACCGACCGGGACGGGAAGTACCAGCTCGGCACGCTCAAGGAGTCGGCGTTCGACCCGCTGTCGCGGACGTGCGAGTTCATGCTGAAGGAGGAGGCGCACCACATGTTCGTGGGCACCACCGGGATCGACCGCGTGGTGCAGCGCTCCGCCGAGTTGATCCGCGAGCACGACACGATGGACATCGCCCCGCACGGCGGCATCCCGCTCGACATCGTGCAGCGGTACCTGAACTTCCACTACAGCGTGTCGCTCGACCTGTTCGGCAGCGAGACGTCGACCAACGCGGCGAACTACTACACGGCGGGGCTGAAGGGCCGCTGGATGGAGACCCGCCGCAAGGACGACCACCGGCTCACCGACGACGCCGCCGAGCTGCCGCGCCCCCGCGAGGACGGCACGTGGGAGACCGAGGAGCTGCAGAAGATCCTGCTGCTCAACCTGGACCTGCGCACGGAGTACATCGACGACTGCCAGTCCGGGGTCAAACGGTGGAACCGGATACTCGAGGACGCGGGGATCTCGTTCCGGTTCGCGCTGCCGCACCCTGGTTTCAACCGGCAGGTCGGCATAAACTCCGGCCACCACATCACCCCGGACGGAACGATCGTGGACGAGCGGACCTGGCGGGAGGGGCGGAAGCACTGGCTGCCCACCAGTGAGGACCTCGCGTTCGTCCGTTCGCTGATGCGGCCGGTGTACGAGCGCGGCAAGATCGCCAGCTGGGTCGCGCCGCCGCGGCAGGGCATCAACGGCAAGCCCTTCGACTACGAGTACGTGTACCTCTAGGAGGCGGCGGTGGGGTTCAACGCGGCGGACTACCTGCTCGACAGGCACGTGCGAAACGGTGACGGCAGCCGGACCGCCGTGGTCACCCCGGCCAGGACGCTCACGTACGCCGAACTGGCCGACGCGGTGCACCGCGTCGCGGGCGGCCTCACCGCGATCGGCGTGCGGCCCGAGGAACGCGTGATGCTGTGCATGGTCGACGGCGTCGAGCTGCTCACCGGCATCCTCGGGGCGATGTACGCGGGTGCCGTCCCGGTGCCGGTGTCGACGATGGTCACCGGCGCCGAGCTCGGCAAGGTGCTCGCGGACTCCCGTGCGCGCGTGCTGTGCGTGTCCGCGGAGTTCGCGGCCGCCGCGAGCGAGGCGGTCGGCCGGGCGCCGGAGGTCGCGGCGGTGGTGCTCGACCGCGCGGATCCGGCGGATTTCCCCGGTGTGCACACGCACGACTGGTCCGAGCTGTCCACTTCGGACCCTGTACTGCCGTTCGACACGTGGGAGGACTCCCCGGCGCTGTGGCTGTACACGTCGGGCACCACGGGCGAGCCGAAGGGCGCGATGCACCGGCACGCCAGTGTGCGCGCCGTGTGCGAGACCTACGGCAGCCAGGTGCTCGGCATCCGCCCCGGGGACCGTTGTTTTTCGGTCGCCAAGCTGTTTTTCGCTTACGGCATCGGGAATTCGGCGTTCTTCCCGTTGTCCGTGGGCGCCTCCGTCGTGTTGGAAGCCGGACGCCCCAGTCCGCAGTCGGTGGCCGAACGGGTCCGCGCGGAACGCCCCACGTTGTTCTTCGGCGTGCCCACGTTCTATGCCGCCCTGCTCGCGAGCGACATCCCCGATGACACGTTTGTCTCTGTGCGGCAGGCGGTTTCAGCCGGTGAACCACTGCCGTCTGTCCTTTTTGAACGGTTCCTGGCCCGGTTCGGCGTGGAGATCCTCGACGGCATCGGGTCCACGGAAGCGTTGCACATCTTCCTGTCCAACCGTCCCGGCGCGGTGGTGCCCGGAACCACCGGCACAGCGGTACCGGGCTACGAAGTGGAGATCCGGGACGCGCTCGGCGTGCCGATCGACGCGGTGGGCGAGCCGGGTGAGCTGTTCGTGCGCGGGCCGTCGACTGCGTTCGGGTACTGGAGCCGGTACGAGACGAGCAAGCGCGTGTTCCAGGGGGAGTGGCTGCGGACGGGTGACAGTTACGTGCGCAACGCCGACGGCACCTACACCTGCCTGGGACGGTTCAACGACATGCTGAAGGCGGGCGGGATCTGGGTGTCGCCCGCCGAAGTGGAGCAGAGGCTGTTGCAGCACCCGGATGTGGCGGAGGCGGCCCTGGTGGCGGCGCCGGACGCGGACGGTATCGACAAGCCGGTCGCGTGTGTCGTGCCGGTGGCCGGGCGGGTGGTCGAGCCCGGCGCGCTGATCGAGTTCTGCCGGGAGGGGCTGGCGTCGTTCAAGCGGCCGCGTGCCGTGGTCGCGGTCGCGGAGCTGCCGAAGACGGCGACGGGCAAGATCCGCCGGAACGTGATCCGTGAGCAGGTCCGTGACTCGCTGCGCCCGGGGGCGCTCGCGTGATCGACGGTTTCACGGTGGTGGACGCGCATGTCCACGTGCCCCGGCTTTCGACGTTGAAACAGGCGTGGCTGGACTGGGCGGATAAGTTCTCGGGCCCGCACGACTGGCGCGCGGCGTACGACTCGGCCGGCGATCCGGTTCCGTCCGCTTTGGACTCGTTGCTCGAGGCCGAGGGCGTGGACCGGGCGTTGTTGTTCTGCGAGTACAGCCCACGGGCGACGGGTATCCAGCCGATCGAGGACCTGCTGCCGATCGTGGAGCACAACCCATCGCGGTTCCGGCTGGTCGCGAACGTCAACCCGTACCTGCACCACCCGGTGGCGGCGGAGGTGGAGCGGCAGCTGGGGCTGGGCGCGGTGGCGCTGAAGATCCACCCGGTGCACGGCGCTTTCTCGCCCGCGGAGAAGGAGCTGTACGCGGCGTACCAGGTGTGCGCGGAACGCGGGGTGCCGGTGATCATCCACTCGGGCACGAGCAGTTTTCCCGGCGCGCGGGCGAGTTTCGGCAATCCGGAGCTGATGTCCGATGTGGTCGAAGACTTCCCGGACGTGCAGTTCGTGTTCGCCCACGGTGGTCGCGGCTGGTGGTACGACGTGGCGGCGTTCCTGGCGCTGGCGAAGGACAACGTGTGGCTGGACCTGGCCGGCCTGCCGCCGAAGAAGCTCCCGGAGTACTACGCCCGTTTCGACTTCGCGCGGCTGGCGGAGAAGTTCGTCTTCGGCACGGACTGGCCAGGTGTGCCCGGCACGGCCCGAAATGTGCGCGCGCTGGCGGAGTTGGGTCTCCCGGCGGCTGTGTTACGCGCGGTCCTGTCCGGCAACGCCGCGAAGCTGTTCCCGGGTCTGGGCGTTTAGGGGGTGCGGGGTAAGGACGGCGTTCGAAGGGGAAAAGTTCGGCGGCCCGGTACCGCTCCGGCCTAGCCTGGCCGGGTGACTTCGATGGTGGACTACGGCCTTGACCTGTCCGGGGTTCCGCGGGACCTGGTGTTGTCCGGTCTGGTGGCGGAGGGGGACGAGCTGGACGCGGTGGTGTCGGCGGAACCCGACTGGTCCAAACCGACGCCCGCGGTGGGGTGGACGATCGCCCACCAGATCGCGCACCTGGCCGCGGCCGATGCGAACGTCCTCATCGCGATCCGGACGCCGGAGGCGTTCGGCGCGGTGCTGGAGGAGGTGGAAGCCGGGGGCAGCGGGCACGCGGACCGGGAGGCCGCCGCGGGTGCGGCGCAGCCGCGGTCGGAGCTGCTGGAACGGTGGCGCGCCGGCCGGACCGAGGTGGCGGCGGCGCTGCGTGACGTTCCGCTGGAGCACACGTTTCCGTGGTTCGGCTCCCAGCTGACCGCGGCGCTCATGGTCCCGCTCCGGCTGATGGAGACTTGGGCGCACGGGCAGGACGTCCTCGACACGGTGGGGGTTCGGCGCCGCCCGACCGATCGGCTGCGGCACATAGCCACGTTGGGGTTCGTGGGGCGCGGACTTTCGTTCCACGTCGCCGGATTGCCGCTCCCGGCGGAGCCGTTCCGGGTGGAGCTGGCGGGTCCCGGTGGGGAGGTCTGGACCTGGGGCCCGGAAGACGCCCGGCAGCGGGTCCGGGGCAGTGCTCTCGACTTCTGCCTGCGGGTGACCCAACGCAGACCCCGAGCCGAGACCGACCTCACCGCCACCGGCGAAGACGCCCAGAAGTGGCTGGACATCGCAAGGATCTTTCTTTGAGCGATCGCATGGCGGCTGGGGTGTGAGCCCGGCCCCAGTCGTGGGCCCCGCTTGCTACCAGACGAGGATCTTGATCCGGCCGAAGCAGGCCCTGCCTCCCGATCCGGCCTTTGTGGCCAGGGGACTTCCTGCCGCTCTCCGCCACCCGGTGTTCGCCGTCGTCGGTCCGGGGCGAGGCAAGCTCCCTCCCGCCGAACCCGCCTTCGCGGCTTCCCGCCGCTCCTCGCCGCTGCCCCGGGCCCGTTTCGCGTCCGCGGGCCGAGGCAAGCCCCGCTTCCCGAATCCGCCTTCGCGGCTTCCCGCCGCTCCTCGCCGCTGCCCCAGCCGCCGCCCCCGGCGCCCTGGCCCGTTTCGCCGTCCTCGGGCCGAGGCACGCCCCACCTCTCGAACCCGCCTTCGCGGCTTCCTACCGCTCCCCGCCGCCGCCCCGGGCCCGTTTCGCGTCCGCGGGCCGAGGCAAGCCCCGCTTCCCGAATCCGCCTTCGCGGCTTCCTACCGCTCCCAGTCGCTGCCCCGGGGACCCGGGGCCGTTTCGCCGTCCCCGGACCGAGGCAAGCCCGCCGTCCGAACCCACCCCGGTCACCGACCCACCCCCGCCTCCTGCGGAGCCAAACTCACCGCGCGGAGCAAGACCGGCCTTCCAGCTACTCCCCGTTGACGCTCCGCAGCGTGCGCATCGCCTCGGCGAGGGCCTTTGAGGCGTCCGGGCCCAGCGGCTCCAGAACCCTCCGCCGGAGGATGGACGCGCAGAACTCGCGCGCCTGTTCGGCCACCCGCTTCCCGTACTCCGTCAGGCACGCGTAGGTCACCCGCCGGTCGTTCGGGCTCGGGCGGCGGACGATCAGGTTCGCCGCCACCAGGCGGTCCGCGACCTTCGTGAACCCCCCGCTGGACAGCGCCGCCTCGGTGGCCAGCCGCGTCATCGGCATCTGGTACCCGGGCGTGCGGACGAGCCGGATCAGGATGTCGAACTGCGCGGGCGAGAGTCCGAACCGCTCACCGATCTCACCCATCAACTTGTCCTGCGTCGCGACGTAGCCTTCGATCACCAGGCCCCACCACGTCACGATCTCGTCATCCTCTGCCACGCGAACAGTATACGCGGAGGTATCTTGCGGGAATATATCTTGCGAGCGAGAGGTTTCCGAGATAGCTTCTTCCCATCCCCTCGAAGGAGGACCGGATGTCCATCAAGACCAGCGGCCTGCACCACGTGACCGCGATCGGCGGCGACCCGCAGCGCAACGCCGACTTCTACCTGCGCACGCTCGGGCTGCGGCTGGTGAAGACCACCGTGAACTTCGACGACCCGGGCACCTACCACCTGTACTACGGCGACGAGTCCGGCAAGCCCGGCTCGCTCATGACGTTCTTCCCCTGGCGCGACGCCCCGAGCGGCACGCGCGGCACCGGCCAGGCCACCACCACCTCGTTCTCCGTGCCGCCGAACTCGATCGGCTGGTGGAAGGACCACCTCGCGGAGGCCGGGATCACCACCGGCCGCATCGCCAACCGGGATGGCGAGGACGTGCTGACCTTCGACGACCCGGACGGGCTGCGGCTCGCTCTCGTCGCGCACCCGCAGGGCGACCCGCGCGACCCGTGGGACAACGGGCACGTGCCCGCCGAGCACGCCATCCGCGGCCTGCACTCGGTCACGCTGTCGGTCGCCGAGGAGGAGGCGACCGCGGAGATGTTCCGCGAGCTGGGCCTGACGTTCACCGGTCAGGACTCGAACCGCCTGCGGTTCAGCGCCGGCGAGGGCGGTCCCGGCACGATCGTCGACGTGCTCGTCACCCCGGACGCACCGCGCGGCCTCGTCGCGGCGGGCACCGTCCACCACGTCGCGTGGCGGGCGCCCGACGAGCAGACCCAGGCTTCCTGGCGCGAGGAGCTGGTGGACCGCGGCGTGAACGTCACGTCCATCCTCGACCGCCAGTACTTCCGGTCGATCTACTTCCGCGAACCGGGCGGCACCCTGCTCGAAGTGGCCACCGACGCCCCGGGCTTCGCGATCGACGAGCCGCTGCTGGAGCTGGGCCGCGCGCTCAAGCTGCCGCCGTGGCTGGAGCCCGACCGCGAGCAGATCGAGCACACGCTGCCCAAGCTGAACCTGCCCAGCGAGAACAACCCCGAGCGGGCGTGACCACGCTGGAGTACGAGTTGATCGAGGGCGGAGATGGCGGAACCGTTCCGGAGAGCGGACCGGACCAGTGAGGGAGCCCGGCGGGCACCAGATCCCCCTCGACGCCGGGGCGGAGGCGAAGCGCTGGTTATCGTCGGCGGCATGAGCGCCGTCGAGCGGTGGGCCACGCGCCTCGCCGAATGGGCCATCCCGCCGGAAATCCTGACGCGGGCGCCCGAATCGCCCTGGGAGCCGACCCGCGAAGTGTTCGTCCGCCGGGTGGACCGCCAGCTGGGTGAGCCCGCGACTCCCACGCACCGGGCCGTCAGCGGGGCAGTGCTCGACGTCGGCGCCGGAGCGGGCGCGGCGAGCCTGCCCTGCGCCGCCAAGCTCACTCGCATCACCGCCGTCGACACCGACTCCGCCCTGCTCGCCTCGTTCGCCGAGCGCGCGAAAGCGCTTTCCCTGCCGTACGAAGCCGTCGAGGGCCGCTGGCCCGACGTGCACGAGCAGGTGGGCGAGTTCGACGTCGCCGTGTGCGCGAACGTCCTCTACAACGTGCCGGACCTGCCGCCCTTCCTCACAGCACTCGCGCGGCACGCCCGGCGGGTCGTCGTCGAGCTGACCGAACGGCACCCGATGGCGCGGATGAACCCCCTGTGGCGGCACTTCCACGGCATCGAGCGCCCCGACGGGCCGACCGCCGCCGACGCCGTCGAAGCCGTCCGCGAGCTGGGGTTCGAGCCCGAGGTCGTGTGCTGGGAGAAGGACGCCGCCCCGATGCCGTTCGACGAACTGGTCGCCGTCACGCGCCGCCGCCTGTGCCTCGGCGTCGAGCGGACCGCCGAAGTGGCGGCCGTGCTCGAACGCGAGCCGCTGGAAAAACGCCGCCTCCGGACGCTGGTCTGGTCACCCGATCGGACGGTGTGAACCAGCGAGACTCCGCCGTCCGGCCGATAATTCGGACATGACTTCCGCGCAGGACCCCGAGTCCACCACCGCGGCACGACCCGAACCAGCGTCTCCCGCGGGACAGCCAACCCCGGACGCCCCGGTGGAGCCCACCGCCCCGCCGCGTCCGGCGCCGATCAAACGGACCCGCGTCAGCGGCACGTGGGTGGCGGTGATCGTCGCGCTGATCGTCCTGGTCTTCCTGCTGATCTTCATCCTGCAGAACCTGGCGTCGGCGACCGTCAACTTCCTCGGCATGAGCGCCGGCCTGCCGCTCGGCGTCGCGTTGCTGCTCGCCGCGATCGGCGGCGCGGTGCTCGTCGCGCTCATCGGCGCGGCCCGGATCATGCAGCTGCGGCGGGCGACCAAACGGGCGAGCCGAGCGGTCCGCTGACCGGCGGCACGCTGCCGCTAGCATTTGCGGCGTGACCAGCGAGGGCCTGTCCGCCGTGAACGCCGCGCAAGACGACGACGGCCTGCTGCGCCGCGTCGGCAGGCTCGCCGGTCTCGCCGCGCGCACGGGCGCGTCGCTGGCAGGCAGGCTGCCCGGGCTGGAGAACGCGGGCGAGGGCCTGCGCCAGGTCGAACGCCAGGTCCTCAGCGGCCTGCGCCGTCGCCTCGACGAGTTCGACGACCCGTACGTCGTGGCGCTCAGCGCCGCGGGGACGCGCGAACCGTCCGGTGAGGTCGTGCCGGCGCCCGAGCCCCTGCGCGCCGCGATGAAGGAGCTGCTGGACCGGTCGGTCACCTTCGACCGGGACCGCGCCCGCGAGTACCTGTACGCCACGGTCCTGCGGCAGCTCACCCCGGACGAGGCCCGCATCCTGGTCGTGCTGTCGGACGGCGAGCCGTATCCCGTGCTCGACGTCGTCGCCCGCGGCGAGAAGATCCTGCTGCGCAACGCCTCGACCGTGGGCAAAGCCGCCGGCGTGACCCTGCCCGACGAGGTCCCGAGCTACGTGACCCGGCTCGCCGGGCTCGGTCTCGTCGACGTCACCGCCGAGGACCCGGCGCTCGGTTCGCAGTACGAGGTGCTGGCGACCGACGAGCTGGTGCGGACAGCGGCCGCCGGGGCGCGCCGGGTCAAGCTGGTCCGTCACACCCTGCGACTGTCGCGGTTCGGGTCCCGCTTCTGGGCGTCCTGCGATCCGACGGCGGCCGATTCGCGTGACGTGACCCGGACCACTACCGTGTAACGAAACCGGCAGCCGCAGCGCTTCTCCGGTGGCGATCCGGGAAACCGGCCACCGCGGCGGGTCCGTGCTGGGCGTATAGCACATCCAGCCGCGAAAAGGTACATTTTTGTTGTTATTGTCACATGTGTTTCGTCGTCGTTGCAGGTAGTCAACGTGCGCGCTTCGTCTTGCGCTGAACGGGCTAAGAACCTCTGTTAGCTTGTTTTGACATGTCCGGAAAGCACTTGATCGACTTCCCGACCAAGGCCGACGGCGCTGCGCTGTGGCGAATCGCACGGGATTCGCAGAAGCTGGATCTCAACACGCCATATGCGTATTTGTTGTGGTGCCGGGATTTCGCTGACACCTCCGTCGTGGCCAAAGTGGACGGTCAGGCGGTCGGTTTCGTGATCGGGTACCGCAGGCCTTCGGCGCCCGACACCGCGCTGGTGTGGCAGGTGGCCGTCGACGCGTCACAGCGCGGACGTGGCCTGGCCGGGGCATTGCTGGACGAGTTGTTCACGCGTCTGGTGGGCCGGGGCGTCCGCTACCTGGAGACGACCGTGACCCCGGACAACGAAGCATCGATAAGGACGTTCGCGTCGTTCGCGAAACGCTGGAACGCGCCGATGGAGCACACGGAACTGTTCGCCCGCTCGGACTTTCCGGCGGACAGCGGGCCGCACGAGCAAGAGGATCTGTACCGAATAGGCCCGCTTTCCGCGCAATAACGTGGAATTCGGCGATCCGCAAGCCAGCAGTCGGGAGTGGAATAGCCAGTGAGCATCTTCGAAAAACTCGAGTCCGAGGTGCGCAGCTACAGCCGTGGCTGGCCGGTCGTCTTCGACCGGGCCGTGGGCAGCCGCCTCTACGCCGAGGACGGCACCCCGTACCTCGACTTCTTCGCGGGGGCGGGGGCGCTCAACTACGGGCACAACAACCCGGTCCTCAAGCAGGCGCTGCTCGACTACATCGCCCGCGACGGCGTGACCCACGCGCTCGACATGTTCACCGTCGCCAAGCGTGACCTGCTCGAGACGCTGGAGGACAAGATCCTCAAGCCGCGCGAGCTGGACTACAAGGTCATCTTCCCCGGTCCCGGCGGCGCCAACGCGGTCGAGGCCGCGCTGAAGCTGGCCCGCAAGGTGACCGGGCGCGAGTCCGTCATCAACTTCACCAACGCCTTCCACGGCATGACGCTGGGCGCGCTGTCGGTCACCGGCAACTCGATGAAGCGCAGCGGCGCCGGTGTCCCGCTGGTGCACGCCACGCCGATGCCCTACGACCAGTACTTCGACGGCGCCTACCCGGACTTCCTGTACTTCGAGCGGCTGCTCGACGACTCCGGCAGCGGGCTGAACGAGCCGGCCGCGGTGATCGTGGAGACCGTGCAGGGCGAGGGTGGCATCAACGCGGCGAGCCTGGAGTGGCTGCGTGGCCTGTCCGACCTGTGCGAGCGGCACAACATCCTGCTCATCGTCGACGACGTGCAGATGGGCTGCGGCCGCACCGGTCCCTTCTTCAGCTTCGAGGACGCCGGCATCAAGCCGGACATGGTGTGCCTGTCGAAGTCGATCGGCGGCTACGGGCTGCCGATGGCGCTGACGCTGATCAAGCCCGAGCTGGACGTGTGGGAGCCCGGCGAGCACAACGGCACCTTCCGCGGCATCAACCCCGCGTTCGTCACCGCCGCCGAGGCGCTGCGGACCTACTGGAGCGACGACGAGCTGGAGAAGTCCACGCGCGCCAAGGGCGAGCGGATCGGCGCGGCGCTGCAGGGCATCGTCGAGGCCTACCCCGAGGCGAACCTGACCGCGAAGGGGCGTGGCCTCGCGCGTGGCCTCGAGTTCGAAAGCGGCGAGATCGCCGGGAAGGTGTGCGCCGCGGCGTTCGAGCGGGGCCTGCTGATGGAGACCTCCGGCCCGGACAGCGAGGTGGCCAAGATGCTGCCGCCGTTGACGCTGACCGACGCCGAAGTGGGCGAGGGGCTCGAGATCATCGACGCCTCCGTCAAGGCAGTACTGGGCAAGTAGAACGGGAGAGAAGCTTTGATCGTCCGTACCCTCGACGAGATCACCGACACCGAGGCCGACATCAAGGAGCCGAACTGGCGGAGCAAGCGCATCCTGCTCGCCAAGGACGGCGTCGGCTTTTCGGTGCACGAGACCACGCTGTACGCGGGCACCGTCAACGACTTCTGGTACGCCAACCACATCGAAGCGGTGTTCGTCTACGAGGGTGAA
The DNA here is from genome assembly GCF_039542405.1 of Amycolatopsis dongchuanensis. Taxonomy (NCBI): domain Bacteria; kingdom Bacillati; phylum Actinomycetota; class Actinomycetes; order Pseudonocardiales; family Pseudonocardiaceae; genus Amycolatopsis; species Amycolatopsis dongchuanensis. The sequence continues at coordinate 13,911 of NZ_BAABIB010000095.1, read as the reverse complement.
GGCGAGGTCACCAACAAGGCGACCGGCGAGACCCACCAGCTCCGGCCCGGCTCGATCTACGTGCTCAACGACCACGACAAGCACCAGGTCCGCCCGAAGACCGACATGAAGACCATCTGCGTGTTCAACCCGCCCGTCACCGGCCGCGAGGTGCACGACGAGAACGGCGTGTACCCCCTGATCACCGAAGAGGACTGACGCACCACCCCCGCCACGCACGAAGAAAGGGAAGCCGAGGAGGCGAACCGTTTTGACCACCATGGACACCGGGATCGAGGACCTCTACCCGACGCGGGTCACCGGCACCGCGGAACCGATCGACCGGACCGACCCGACGGTCTGGGGCACGGAGGCCGACGGCCCGGACGACGCGGCGACGCTCGCGTCCCACGACGCGAAGGGCTACCACGTCGTCGAGGGGCTGCTGTCCCCCGCCGAGGTGCAGACCTACTGGCAGGAACTGGTCCGGTTGTCCGGCGACGAGGAGCTGAAGGCCGACGAGCGGGTCATCACCGAGAAGGCGAGCGGCGAGGTCCGGTCGATCTTCGAGGTGCACAAGATCAGCGAGCTGATCAGCGAGCTCATCCGTGATCCGCGGATCCTGGACCGGGCGCGGCAGATCCTCGGCTCCGAGGTGTACATCCACCAGAGCCGGGTGAACTACATGCCCGGGTTCAAGGGCACCGGGTTCTACTGGCACTCGGACTTCGAGACGTGGCACGCCGAGGACGGGATGCCGCGGCCGCGGGCGGTGAGCTGCTCGATCGCGCTGACCGACAACTACCCGTTCAACGGCGGGCTGATGGTCATGCCGGGTTCGCAGCGCACGTTCGTGCCGTGCGTCGGCGAGACCCCGGAGGACTACTACAAGTCCTCGCTGAAGGAGCAGGAGATCGGCGTGCCGAGCCAGGCGGACATCACCAAGCTCGCCGCCGAGTACGGCATCGAGCAGTTCACCGGCCCGGCGGGCTCGGCGCTGTGGTTCGACTCGAACATCATGCACGGCTCCGGGAACAACATCACGCCGTTCCCGCGGTCGAACATCTTCCTGGTGTTCAACAGTGTCGAGAACGCGCTCGTGGAGCCGTTCGCGGCGAGCAAGCCCCGGCCCACGTTCATCGGCAGCAGGGAGTTCACGCCCATCACGCGGTGAGCGGGAAATCACACCGGCGAACCGTGGGTCGGTTGTAGCCGCTCCAGCGCAGGCTGTTACGGTGAGCGCCACCGCAACGGCGGAGTCCGGAGCGGCCCCAGGTTGTCGTCGGTGGTGTGGGTTCTCCTTGCTCGGGTGAGTCCTGTACGACCGCTGACAATGAGATCGGCGGGGGCGTTTTCCGCCCCGTCGCATGTTTCACCGGGACGGCCTCGTGCCACCAGATCGGGACTGGTGGCACGAGGCCGTTTCGTTGTCCGTTTTCGCTGCCCGGCGGTGGATATGGAACCCGGCGGCGCGACCCGGTGGCCCACCGCCCACACCCCACCCTCGTTCCCGATCCCCAGCTTCCCCAGCGGCCGGCGCGGTGGGTCCAGGGTGGCGAAGCCATCGCGAAGCGACGCCGGAGGCGCCCTTGACGCACCGTGACGGCCGTTGAACGATGCGAGATCGGGGGCGGGGGTGGGCCCCTGTCACTGGTCGAAGAGGTTGACCTCGGGCGTGATCTCCAGCAGTTCGTGCACCGGGCGGCCGCGGCGGCCGTCGATCGTCGTCGTGCGGACCACCCGCAGCCGGGCGGTCACGGGCCGGTCGAGGTTCTCCTTGATCTGGCCCAGCAGGTCCGGCGCGACGGCGCCCTGGATGGTCCCGCCCGACTCGCGCTCCAGGTAGAAGATCCGCCGCCGCGTGCGGACGCCGTCGAGGCGGCCGGAGACCGTCTCGTACCCGACCGCCTCGCGGGACTCGCGCAGGCTGCCGTGCAGCACCTTCGCCTGGTCCAGGGTCATGCTGCGGGCCACGTCGTCACCCGAGGTGGGGGTCAGCTGGATGCCGATGCCGACGTTCTTGACCACCGCGTTGACGATGTCGCTGACCGCGTTGCGCACGGTGTCGCGCTGCAGCAGGACGGCGTCGAGCGCGCCGTCGTCGGAGCCGTTGGCGGGCAGGAAGTCGCACAGCTCCTTCACCGCGCGCTCGGACAGGCTCTCGATGCCGTCGTGGATCAGCGCGTCGTCGAGCGCGGGCTCGGGGAAGCCGAAGAAGATCGTGTTGCCCGCCTGACCGCGCTGGATGAGCGGCGCCTTGTCCCGGTCCGTCGGCTGGACGTAGGTGACCTCGGCCTGCGGGTTGCGGATGATGTGCCCGATCTTGGCCGTGGCGTCCTGCAGCGCGCGGCTGATGTCGGAGAACGTGTACGCGTCGAGGTTCGTCGAGCCCAGCATCGACACCCGCAACAGCGGGGAGCGCGACGTGCGCTCGAACTTCGCGTGCGCCGCCATCGCCGACGCGCGCGCCAGGTCGTCGAGCCAGGTGCCGCCGGGGATGTCGTCGGCGATCCTGCGGAACTCCGTCACCAGATCACCTCGGGGAAGCCGCGCGTGCCGGACATCGACCAGGTCTGCGCCCAGATGTCCTCGTCACCGGGGAAGCACAGGAAGCCGTCGAGCAGGCCGCCCACCGGTTGCACCTGGTCCAGGTACATCGCGGGCTGGCCGATGATCACCCCGCGCAGCGTGAGCAGGCCGTAGAGCGCGTCGCGGACCGGGCCGGTCATGCGCTTGAGGCTGCCCCAGTCGTCCGGCATGAGGACCACGTCCAGCCCGCTGGGCACGTGCTCGGTGCGGGCGATGAACGCGCCGCCGATCCAGGCCCGTCCGCTGGGGATGACGCGGGCGACCGCGCCGAGGTAGCTGTTGAGCGCGCTGAACAGGATTTCCCGCTCGTTCTGGTGCGGCGCGTCGAAGACGAGCCGCTCGTAGATGTCGGCGAGATCGGCTGGCAGCCGCCCTGGCGGGAGTACGCCCTCCATGGTCCAGTGCGGGAGCGGCATGCCTGAGAACTTAGCAGCGGCGCGGAGCGCCTCCGTTGAGGGTGGTGGTGGGGAAGTGGCTGGCCTTAGCAGTGGCGCGGAGCGTCTCTGTTGAGGGTGGTGGTGGGGAAGTGGCTGGCCTTAGCAGTGGCGCGGAGCGTCTCTGTTGAGGGTGGTGGTGGGGAAGTGGCTGGCCCTATCAGTGGTACCTACGGCACTGGCCAGGGTGGTGGGCGGCACCATCGGCGCCACCCACCACCCTGCTTCAGCGGGTGTGCGCGTGCTCGTCCGAGGACGACAGCGACGGCAGCACGAACGGCGTGAGCTGCGGGCGCTTCGGGGACAGGCCGTCACCCATCGACTCGCCACGCAGCTGACGGCGGATCCACGGCAGCAGGTGCGTCTTGCCCCAGGCCAGGTCCGCCCGGCGCAGCGCCACCCAGTTGCGCGGGAGGTCGAGCGCGGGCCACGGCTCGCGCCAGTCCTCCGTCACCGGGACGCCCAGCATCTCCGCCGCGCGCAAGGCGATCCGGCGGTGGCCCTCGGCGGTGAAGTGCAGCCGGTCGTCGCTCCACGCGCGGGGGTCCCGCAGCACGTCCATGGTCCACAGGTCAACCACCTGCGCGCCGTGCCGGGCCGCGATCGCCCACAGGTTCGTGTTGTAGATGCCGATCTTGCCGCGCAGCACGCTCATCACCGACAGCGTCTTCGTGTCGGGACCGTTGAACAGCAGCACCTCGATGCCGGCGCCCCGCAGCGCGGCGACCACCGAGTCGATCTGCGCGGAGATCTCGTCCACGTCGGTGCCGGGGACGATGACATCGTTGCCACCACCGCAGAACGTCACCAGATCGGGTTTGAGTTCGAGCGCCACGGGTACCTGTTCGTCGACGATCTCGGCGAGCATCTTGCCGCGCAGCGCAAGGTTGGCGTACTGGAAACCGGGTGTGTCCCCCGCGAGGATCCCGGCGAGCCGGTCGGCCCAGCCGCGAAAGGTGCCGTCGGGGAGTTCGTCGTTGAGGCCCTCGGTGAAGCTGTCACCCAGGGCGACATAGCTGTCGTAGCCGTACACGCTGCGATCCCCTCTCTCCAGCACCGATATTCAGTTCCCCCCAGGAGCCAACACCGCGAGGATGCACTCCTGTTCCCGACCTGCGCCACCGTCGGTTTCCCGTGAGGTCACAGTCTCTTACGTTGTCGGTCACCCGCGCCTCCGTATTACCGCCGTGCGCGGCGCCCTGTGGGCAAGATCTCCCCGGACGTTCCCGGAACGGGATTCTTCGGGCAGCATGTAAGGGTGACCTCACAAGGGACGCGGGAGCGGGAGTCGCTGGCCACGGTGCTCGGTGGCCGCAAGGGTGCGGTGGACGCGAGCCTGCCGCCGCTGGCCTTCGTGCTCGGCTGGCTGATCGCGGGGAACTCGATCGCGTGGGGCTCGGCGGCCGCCATCGCGACGGCCGTCGTCGTGGGCGTGTTCCGGCTGGTGCGGGGGGACAAGGCGCGGGCGGTCGTGGTGAGCCTCGCCGCCGTGATCGTCGCCGCGCTGATCGCCCTGCACACCGGGCGCGCGCAGGACTTCTTCCTGATCCAGCTGCTGTCGAACATCGCGAGCGCCCTGCTGTGGGCGGCGAGCGTGGTGGTGCGGTGGCCGTTGCTGGGGGTCGTCGTCGGGTTGCTGCTGGGGCAGAAGACGCGCTGGCGCCGTGACCCGGACCTGCTGCGCGCGTACTCACGGGCGAGCCTGACGTGGTCGTGCCAGTACCTGCTGCGGGTGGCGGTCTACCTGCCGCTGTGGTGGACGGGCCAGCTGGTCGCGCTCGGCATCGCGCGCACGGTGCTGACGTGGCCGCTGCAGGCGCTGACGATCGCGGTGAGCGGCTGGGTGCTCTACCGGACCCTGCCCGACGACCATCCGGGCCTGCGGCTCAAGGAGCCGGAGCAGGAGGAGCAGGCCTGACGGCGCCCTCGCCGTAGGCCTCGACCGCGGCGAGCCACGCCGCGCCCAGCACGCCATCGGTGCTGGTCAGGACGTCGAGCCCGGCCAGTTTCGCGCGCACGCGCTCGCCGACGGGGCCCGCCAGCACGCTCCCCACGAGCACCACCGGCGTGTCCTCGCCCGGCTCCCGGGCCTCGCGGGCGAGGCCGGCCAGCAGGTCCGCGGCCCGGTCGAGGATCGGACCCGCGTCGGCCGCCGTGCTGACCAGCGGGGCGAACCGGGCGAGGCGGATCGGCGCCTCCGCGTTGGCCACCGTGATCAGCTGTTGCCACGCCAGGAGCGGATCATCCGTCTCCACCTCCGCCTCCGCGAGCACGGACCGCGCCAGCTCGCCGAGTTCGCGCCGGGCGGCGAGCGCGTCCAGCGTCGCGCGGACGGCCTCGCGGCCGAGCCAGAACGCCGAACCCTCGTCGCCCAGCAACCAGCCGTAACCGCCGGCCGTGGCGACCAGACGCCGCTTGCGGATGCGGCCCGCGATCGACCCCGTGCCCGCGACGAGCACCGTGCCGTCCGGGGCGGAGGTCGCCGACGCGAACGCCACCTCGGGATCCGTCCGCACCTGGACCTCGCCGAGGCCGAGCCGCTGCCAGGTGGCGTCGAACAGCTCCGCCACCGCGGGGTCGGTGAGCTTGCTGCTGCCGGCCATGCCGACGACGCAAGCGTTTGCCTCCTGCACGTTCAGCCCCGACAGGCAGCCCTCGATCGCTTCCGCGAGGTGGGCGACCGCGATCGACGGCGAGTGCGAGTTGGGGTTCGCGCCACCGGAGCGGCCGGTGCCGAGCACCGTGCCCGCCGCGTCCACGGCGATGGCGCGGGTGGACGTGCCGCCCGCGTCCACCCCGATGACGAAGCTCATCGCGTCCTGGTCACCTTCAGCAGGCCGCGCGGGCTGTCCGGGTCGCCACCGCGCGCGACCGACAGGCCCAGCGCGAGCTGCTGCACCGGCAGCACCTCCAGCACCGGCGCCAGCTCCTCGGCCACCGCCGGGACGGGGATCCGCAGCGCCGCGGGCACGTCGTCGGCCGCGGAACCGAGCGCCAGCACGTCCGCGCCCCGCTCGGCAACCGCTTTCAGCACGTCCTGCATCGCCGCACCGCCGCGCCCGGTGCCGGTCACGGCGAGCACCGCGGTGTCCTCGTCGATCGCCGCGACGGGACCGTGCAACAGGTCAGCACCGCTGTACGCGCGGGCGGCGAGGTAGCTGGTCTCGGCGAGTTTCAGCGCCGACTCCAGCGCCGTGGCGTACGAGTAGCCGCGGCCGGTGGTGATGATGCGGTTGACGAAGCGGTACCGGTCCACCGCGCGCTGCACGGGCGCCTGCAGCGCCTGCTCGGCGAGCGGGCCCAGCTCGGCGGCCGCGGAGCCGTCGCCCCCGCGCACGGCGTCGATCAGCAGGTACAGCGCCAGCAGTGTGGCGGAGTACGTCTTGGTGGCGGCGACGGCACGCTCCGTGCCCGCGCCGATGTTCACGCCCAGTTCGGCCGCGCGGTGCAGCGGGCTGTCCGGCGTGTTGGTGACCGCGACGGTCAGCGCCCCCTGCTTGCGCGCGGTCTCGGTGAATTCCAGCAGGTCAGGGGAGCCGCCGCTCTGGCTGACGGACACGAGCAGGACGTCGCGCAGGTCGGGGCGCGCACCGTAGAGTGTGACGGTCGACGGGGACACGAGCCCCGCCGGCAGCCCGAGCATTACCTCGATCAGGTACTTCGCGTACAACGCCGCGTGATCGCTCGACCCGCGCGCGGCCAGCAGCGCGAACCGCGGCGGACGGTGGGCGATGACCTGCGCCACCTCGGCGATCTCCGCGCGCCGGGCCACGAGGCCGGCCAGCACCTCAGGTTGCTCGGCGATCTCCGCTGCCATGTGCTGTCCGGGGCGGGTCATAGTTCTCCCTTTCGTGCTCCTGCGATTGTGCGCGTGGTCGGCACCGTGCCGCCAGGGCGAACCGAGGCCGGAATCCGGTAGGTTTTCCCGCATCTTCGCAGCATTACCCCTTTAAGGTCTAGACCAATACTAAACCCGGGCGGGAAGACGGGGCGAAAGGGTAGTTTCTTCTCGCGCCGGGAGGCGTGTCGAAAGAGGGAGTCGGTCATGTTGGAGTCACCCACGCGCGGGCAGCGCGAACCGAAGTACTGGGCGTTGAAGCAGCACCTCCTCGACCTCCTGGAGAGCCTGCCCCCCGGTTCGCCCATCCCCACCGAGCGTGCGCTCGCCACCGACTTCGGGGTCTCCCGCACGACCGTCCGCCAGGCGCTCGCCGACCTGACCGCCGAAGGGCGCCTGCACCGCGTGCAGGGCAAGGGCACCTTCGCCGCGGAACCCAAGCTCGCCCAGCGCCTCCAGCTGTCGTCGTACACCGAGGACATGCGGGCGCAGGGCCGCGAGCCGTCGTCGAAGCTGCTGGAGATCGAGGAGCTGCCGTCCGAACCGGAGATGTCGAAGCTGCTCGGCATCCGCAGCGGCGCCAAGATCCTGCGCATGCGCCGGCTGCGCCTCGCTGACGGCGAGCCGATGGCGCTGGAGACCACGCACCTGCCGCTGTCCCGGTTCCGGGGGCTGCGCAAGCACATCTCGGGCGGCGGCTCGTTGTACGCGGTTCTGCGCGAGCAGTTCGGTGTCCAGATGGAACGCGCCGAGGAGACGATCGAGACCTCGCTCGCCGGCCCCGTCGAGGCGGAGCTGCTCGGCGCCGACGTCGGGATGCCGGTGCTGCTGCTGTCCCGGCACTCGTTCGGTTCGGACGGCAAGCCCGTGGAGTTCGTCCGTTCCATCTACCGCGGTGACCGGTACAAGTTCGTCACCACCCTGACCACCCCGTGACCGTGCGCTGGGGCACCGCGCGGGCGCGCGGTGTCCTCGCCACCACCATCCTCGGGTCCGGGATGGCGATGCTCGACGGTTCGATCGTCAACGTCGCGCTGCCCAGGATCGGGGCGGAGTTCGACGCCTCGGTGGCGGGTCTGCAGTGGATCCTCGACGGCTACCTGCTCGCGCTGGCGGCGTTGATCCTGATCGCGGGTTCGCTGGGCGACCGCTTCGGCAGGCGGCGCGTGTTCCTCGTCGGGGTCGTCTGGTTCGGCGCGGCTTCGCTGCTGTGCGGGCTCGCCGTGTCCACGCCGATGCTCGTCGTGACGCGCGTGCTGCAGGGTGTCGGCGGCGCGTTGCTGACACCGGGTTCGCTGGCGATCCTCCAGTCGTCGTTCGCGCAGGAGGACCGGCCGAGGGCGATCGGCGCGTGGTCGGGGCTCGGCGGGCTCGCGGCGGCGGCCGGGCCGCTGGTCGGCGGGTTGCTGGTGCAGGCGTGGTCGTGGCGGCTGGGTTTCCTGATCAACCTGCCGGTGGCGGTCGCGTGCGTCTGGCTCGCCCGCCGCTACGTGCCCGAGTCGCGCGACGAGACCGCGGAAGGGCGGCTGGACGTGACCGGGTCGGTGCTGGGCGCGGCCGGGCTCGCCGGGGTCACGGCGGCGCTCGTCGAGGCGCCGGCCCGGGGTGTGGCGGACCCGCTGGTGCTGGTCGCGGGCGCGGTGGGGCTCGTCGCCCTGGCCGCGTTCGTGGTGCGGCAGCGGCGGTCGGCGGACCCGCTCGTGCCGCCGCGGATGTTCGCCGACCGCACGTTCACGGCGTCCAACGCGCTGACGTTCGTCGTGTACGCGGCGCTCGGCGGCGTGATGACCCTGCTGGTGCTGCAGTTGCAGGTGTCGCTGCGGTACTCGCCGACGGCCGCGGGCCTGGCCGGGCTGCCCATCACGGTCGTCATGCTCGTGCTGTCGGGCCGGTCCGGCGCGCTCGCGCAGCGGATCGGCCCCCGCCTCCAGCTCGTCGCGGGGCCGTTCGTGCTGGCCGCGGGCATGCTGCTGCTGACGCGCGTCGGACCGGGCTCGTCGTACCTGGGGACCGTGCTGCCCGCGGTCCTCGTGTTCGGGCTCGGGTTGGCGGCGGTGGTCGCACCGGTGACGGCGACGGTGCTCGCCGCGGCACCCGCCGAGCACGCCGGGGTCGCCTCGGGGGTCAACAACGCGATCGCGCGGGCGGGCACGTTGCTGGCGATCGCCGTGTTGCCCGCGGTCGCCGGGCTGTCCGGGGAGTCCTACGCCGATCCCGTGGCGCTCACCGCCGGCTGGCGGGTTTCGCTGGTCGTCTGCGCCGGTCTCGCGGCGCTCGGCGGCCTGCTCGCGCTCGGCGTCAGCAACTCCGTGTTGAAGCCGGAACACGTTGGGCCACAAGGGAAAGACCATGGGCAGCACTGCCTGCACTGCGCGGTCGACGGGCCGCCGACGCAGCTGGGCCGGTGAAGTACCCGTGAGTATTCGAGTCCACTGTGGACAGACGCCGTGGTGCGGCTCACGAAACTGCTAACACCGGGAGCATTTCGATCGACTAACACGTTGAACACCGTGGTATCACGGCGTGGCAACCTGCGAGCAGATCGGAATCATGGCCGAGGAAGAAAAAGAGAAGTCCGGCCTCAAGCCGGCACAGGTGGTGGCGTCGGCGCTGGCCGCGATCACGGCCGCGTTCCTGGGCTCGACGCTGGGGGTGGGCGGCACGGTCGCCGGTGCGGGGATCGCCAGCATCATCACGACGATCGGCAGTGAGCTGTACCTGCGTTCGCTGAAACGCACGAAGGAAGCGGCGCGCAGGACGGCGGAGATGCTGGCGCTCAACGACACGCGACTGCGCCAGGAGACGCGGTTCGTCGAACCGCCCGCGACGTCGGTGAACCCGTTGGTGCAGCCGACGCGGCAGGTACCCGGGGGCGGCGCCGCACAGCCGACGCAGCACATCCCGATGGCGGGCGCCGGGCAGTCCGCCGCCGGTCAGCGCACGGTCTACATCCCGAAGCCGGGGGCGACGGGCATGACGGGGATGCGGACGACGGTGCTGGCGGCGCCGGAGAAGCCGGCCAAGAAGCCCTGGTGGAAGAACCGGTGGACGCTCATCGTGGGCACGAGCGTGGCGGCGTTCGTCATCGGCATGCTCGCGCTGACCGGGTTCGAGTCCGTGACCGGGCACGCGGTCTCCGGCGGCAAGGGCACGACGTTCAGCCAGGTCGTCGGCGGCGGTGGCAAGTCCGGCGGGTCGGAGCCGACCACGGACACGACCAGGACGGTCACGGAGACCCCGTCGTCGCGCTCGCGCTCGTCGGCGCCTTCGTCGACCACGCGGACGTCGACGTCGGAGTCGGCGACGCCCACCCAGGAGGAGACGCAGTCGCAGACCAGCGCCACTCCCACCCAGTCGGCGACGCCGACCCAGAGCGCGGCCCCGACCAGCGGCTGAGCCGTCAGCGCAGCCGCTCGGCCAGCCGCCGGGCGGCTTCACGCGGGTCGTCGGCCTCGGTGATGGCCCGCACCACCACCACTCGCGAAGCGCCTGCCTCGAGCACCTCGGGCAGGCGCTTTTCGTCGATCCCGCCGATGGCGAACCACGGGCGGCGTGCCCCGGCCGTCGCCCGCACCAGGTCGAGCCCCGGCGCGGGACGGCCCGGCTTCGTCGGCGTCGGCCAGCACGGGCCGGTGCAGAAGTAGTCCACGCCCGGCTCCGCCTCCGCCGCGCGCGCCTGGTCCACGGAGTGCGTCGAGCGGCCGATCACCGGTCCGTCGCCGAGGATGCGCCGCGCGACCGGCACCGGCAGGTCGTCCTGGCCCAGGTGCAGCACGTCGGCGTCCACGGCGAGCGCCACGTCCGCGCGGTCGTTCACGGCGAGCAACGCGCCGTGGCGGGCACACGCCTCGGCGAGCACCTCCAGCGCCGCCAGCTCCTGCTTCGCCTCCAGCGGCGCGCCACCCGTCTTGTCGCGGAGCTGGATGATGTCGACCCCGCCGGCCAACGCCGCGTCGGCGAACTCCGCGAGGTCGCCGCGGTCCCGCCGCGCGTCGGTGCACAGGTAGAGCCGTGCCTCGTCGAGCCGCTTCCTGATCTGGTCCCCGCTGAGCCCTGGCATGGTCGTCACGGTAGCCGACGGGTTATGGTGGAGGGGTCCGCACGGGAGCCCGAGGCACGGGCTGAGAGGGAGCCGCGACCGCTCCGACCGTGGAACCTGATCCGGATAATGCCGGCGCAGGGAGCGTGATTTCTGTGGTCGAACGAGTAGCCGTGATCGGCGGCGGGGTCATCGGTCTGTCGGTGGCATGGCGCGCCGCGCTCGCGGGGCACGACGTCACGGTGGTCGATCCTTCGCCCGGTCGCGGGGCTTCGTGGGTCGCGGGCGGGATGCTCGCGCCGGTCACCGAGGCGTGGCCCGGCGAGGAGGCCGCGCTGCACCTCGGCGAGGAGTCGCTCCGGCGGTGGCCGGCGTTCGCGGCCGAGCTGACCCGCGACGGGGGTGATCCCGGGTTGTCGACCGCGGGCACAGTCGTGGTCGCGCTCGACCGGGGTGACGCGGGGCAGCTGGAAGTGCTCGCCGGATACCTCGCCTCACTGGGGCGCGAGGTCGAGTCCGTCACCGGCCGTCAGTTGCGGGCGCTGGAGCCCGGCGTCAACGGGATTCGCGCGCTGCTGGTGCCCGGTGATCTTGCGGTGGACAACCGGCGGCTGCTGCGGTCGTTGCAGGCCGCGGCCGTCCGGCGGGGCGTGAAGTTCGCCGACGACGAGGTGACGGGTCTCGAACCCGGCCGGGTCCGGACGCTCGCCGGTGAGGTGCGGTGCGACGTCGCCGTCATCGCCGCCGGGGCGCGGAGCGGCCGGCTGCACCCGGCGCTCGCGGTCCGGCCGCTGAAGGGCGAGATCCTGCGGTTGCGGGCGCGGCGCACCAGCCTGCCACCGCCGGCGCGCACCGTGCGGGGCGTCGTCGAGGGGCGCCCGATCTACCTCGTGCCGCGTGAGCACGGGGAACTCGTGCTGGGGGCGACGCAGTACGAGGCCGGGTTCGACGAGACAGTGAGCGCGCGGGGCGTGCGTGAGCTGCTGGAAGGCGCCGAACGGATCTTCCCGAGCATTGACGAGTACGAGCTCGTGGAATGCGCGTCGGGGCTGCGCGCGGCGAGCGTCGACACCATCCCGTTCATCGGCGAACTGGGCCCCGGCGTGCTGGCGGCGACCGGTCACCACCGCAACGGGCTGCTGCTGGCACCGGTCACGGCGGACGCGGTCGTCGCCCTACTCGACGGCGCCCCGCCGCCTCCGCACGTGGCGGCGGCCGATCCACACCGGCTGGGAGAGAAGTAGATGGAAGTACAGGTCAACGGCGAGTGGCGGGCCTTCCCCGACGGCACCACGGTCGCCGGGCTGGTCGAGGCGCTCGGCACGGCGCCGCGTGGCATCGCCGTGGCGCTGGACGGCGAAGTCGTCCGGCGGGGCGACTGGGACGACGTGGTCGTGCCGGCGGGCGCGCGGCTGGAGATCCTGACGGCGGTGCAAGGTGGGTGAGACGGTGGACGGGGACCAGCTGGTCATCGGCGAGCACAAACTCGGCTCGCGGCTGATCATCGGCACGGGCGGCGCGGCGAACCTCGCGGTGCTGGAACGCGCGTTGGTCGCGTCCGGCACCGAGCTGACGACCGTGGCGATGCGCCGTGCGGACGCCGAGGGCGGTTCCGGGGTGCTGGAACTGGTGCGGCGGCTGGGTATCGGGCTGTTGCCGAACACGGCGGGCTGCCGGAGCGCGGCGGAGGCGGTGCTGACGGCGCAACTGGCGCGTGAGGCGCTGGAGACGGACCTGATCAAGCTGGAGGTCCACGCCGACGACCGGACGCTGCTGCCGGACCCGATCGAGACCCTCGACGCGGCGGAACGTCTGGTGGCCGACGGGTTCACCGTGCTGGCGTACACGAACGACGACCCGGTGCTGGCGTTGCGGCTGGAGGAGGCGGGCTGTGCGGCCGTGATGCCGCTCGGCGCGCCCATCGGGACGGGCCTGGGGATCCGGAACCCGCACAACATCGAGCTGATCGTGTCCAGGGCGAGCGTGCCGATCGTGCTCGACGCGGGCATCGGCACGGCTTCGGACGCGGCGCTCGCGATGGAGCTGGGCTGCGACGCGGTGCTGCTGTCCACGGCCGTGACGCGCGCGCAGGACCCGGAACGGATGGCGCAGGCGATGCGCTCGGCGGTCGTCGCGGGACGGCTGGCGCGGGGCGCGGGCCGCATTCCACAACGGTTCTGGGCGCAGGCTTCTTCTCCCGCCCGTTGACCCTGGGTTGCCGAGAACGTCCGGATTACGGTGTTCACCGTACCCAGACGTGGGGTGCACGTATCGTGGTCCGAACTCTTGGCAACGGGGGACGGCGAGCAGAAGGAGCTCGAGGTGAACACGTCGACGACCGAGGACGTCGCCGGGCGGTTGTTCCTGGCGGTGGGCAGGCTGTCACGATCTTTGCGGCAGGCGGGCAGTCCCGGTCCGGGGCACGGTTCGATCTCCGCGCTGGCCACGCTGGTCGCCTCGGGCCCCATGCGGCTGGGCGACCTGGCGGTGAAGGAGGGCGTGGCGGCGGCGACGATGTCCCGCATCGTGGCGTCACTCGTGGAGTCCGGCTACGCCCGCAGAGAACCCGACCCCATCGACAGGCGAGCCTGGCTGGCGACGGCCACGGAGGACGGCGAGCGGATGCTGTCGGGCGTGCGTTCCACGAGGGTGCACGAGCTGAACAAGCGCATCGACCGCCTACCGGAGGAACTGCAGCGGGATCTCGCGGCGGGTTTGGTGGCGCTGGAAGCGCTGCTGGTGGATGAGGATTAGGGGGGCCGTTAGGCCCGCAGTACACCCGAGAGTTGGGTGATCATCCCGTCGCCTGATACCGGTGGATCACTTTGAGCCAGGGCCGCAACATGCGCCGGAACGCGCAGCCGAAAGACCAAAGCTTGCGGCCCTGGGGCAAAGTGATATGCACAAACCGCAGGCGACGGGATGATCACTCAACTCGACCACCTCGCGAAGGTGAGGTCCCGTTGGGGTCCATCATCCTGGAGCCTGCCCGCCGGCCAATACCGCTAAGTTAGGCGGTTTGGGTGAGGAGT
>NZ_BAABIB010000094.1:0-19737 GCF_039542405.1 Amycolatopsis dongchuanensis | reverse complement strand
AGATCAACAAGCACAACTTTCATCCAAGAAAACTGAGCCAGATTCTTGACGCGGGACATCCAGGCCCACGAGTACCCCGCCATGCTCGACTTCGTCACGCGCTCCGGCCTCGACCTCGGAAGGCTCGTCGGCAGGCGCATCAGCCTCGACGAAGCGCCCGCCGCGCTCGCCGAGATGGACCGGCCCGTGCCCGCCCGAGCCGGGGTCACCGTCGTGGAGCTGCCGCGGCCGTGACCCCACCGGGCAGTTACCAGGAACTGACCGAGCTGCTCCGCGGCCGCCTGCCGAAACTGGCGTCGGGGCAGCTCCGGATCGCGCACCTGGTGCTGGCCGACCCGGAAGGTACCGCCCACCGCGGCATCACCGAGGCCGCCCGGCTCGTCGAGGTCCACGAATCGTCCATCGCGCGGTTCGCCAACTCGCTCGGGCTCTCCGGCTACCCCGACATCATGGAACTGTGCCGCGCGTGGCTCGCCGAACAGGCCCAGCTCGCGCGACGCACCGACGAGCGCCCCGCCGAACCACCCGGCGGCCTGCTTTCCGCCACCCTCGAACAGGAACAGACCAACCTCGCCCGCACCTACGGCCGCCTCGACCGCCCGTCCTGGCTGCGTGCCGTCGCCCTCCTCGCCGAAGCCGACGCGGTGCACGTCCTCGGCCTGCGCGAGTGCGCCCCGATCGCGGCCCTGCTCAGCCGGGGCCTGCGCGGGAGGCAGCTTGGCGCCTGCCTCGTCGACGAACTGCCCGGGCTGACCGGCGTGCTCGTCGCCGTGTCGATCCGCCGCTACGCCGCCGACACCGTGCGCGCCGTCGAGTACGCCCGAGACCACGACGTGCCGGTCGTCGCGCTCACCGACAACCCCGCCTCACCACTCGTCGAGCACGCGCAGGCCGCGTTGTTCGCGGAGACGAGCGGCGTCGGCGGGCACTCCCTCACCGCGCTCGCCTCACTGGCACAGGCACTGGCGGAAGAGGTCGCCCTCCGGCGCGGAGACTCCCACGCGGAGGACGACCTCCCGTCCTTCGGTTTCTACTTCGCCCACCCGTCGCCCGGCCACCGCCCCTAGCGGAGACGCTTCGCGTCACATCACCATCTGCGGTCGATAACGGTCCCGTTCGGATACCACTGGATGTAGCCGAACTGGAAGTCGTTGCGCCGTCCGCCGTCGAAGGTGAACTCACCCGACCGCGGGTAGCCCAGGTACGACCGCTCCCAGCCCAACGCCGACCACCGCTGCCGGATCGCGCCGTACACCTCGTGCGCCCCGGTTCCCGGCGTCCAGTAGATCGACGACGCCTTGTCGAAGTGGTTGTAGCGGCCCACCCCGTCCGGTGTGGTCAGCTCATCGGTGACCGGGTAGCCCATCGGCCCCTTCTCCCAGTCCAGCGCCGCCCACGTCTTCCGGATCTCGCCCCACACGCCGTGTGCGCCGGTGGCGGGCGTCCAGTAGATCGAGGCCGCCTTGCTGAAGTGGTTGTAGCGGCCGATGCCGTCGGGCGTGATCAGCTCGTCCGTGGCCGGATAACCCGTCGGGCCCTTCTCCCAGTCCAGCGCCGCCCACTTCTCGCGGATCAGGCCCCAGATCGCGTGCGCGCCCGTGCTCGGCGTGTAGTACACCGACGCGGTGCCGGTCGCGGGCGTGCCGATGAAGTGGTTGAACCGGCCGATGCCGTCCGGCGTCCCGGTTTCGTCGGTCAGCGGGGCGCCGAACCGCGTGTGCCCACCGAGTTCCAGGTACTTCACGAGCACCTGCCCGATCACGGCGTGCATGCCCGTCTGGCTGGACCAGTACAGCCGGCCGCGCTCGTACACCCGGTACCGCACGCCGCCGTCGATCACCTCGGGCGCGGTGGGCGCGCCGACCAGCTGCCGCAGCGCGGCATCGGAGTTGTAGCGCTGCTCGATCGGCGTCGCGTAGACCGCGCTCAACGTGAGGTCGTTCGCGGGCATCTTGAACGTGCGGACGCGGTCGGTCGGGCCGTCCGCCCACCCCGTGAAGGCCGAGGCCCCGTCGCTCGCCGTCGCCGCGGCGTTCACCTCCAGCGTCACGCCCTCGGTGACCATCGCGGTGTTGGCGTTGTTCTCCGACGGGATCTGCAGCGCGGCAGGCACGTTCGACGTCAGCGTGAGCCGGTGCTGGCGGGGCCAGGCGGTGTAGGTCTGCGTGGCGACGACGCCCGCGCTGTCGGTGACCGTCGCGGTGACGAGCAGCCGCGTGTCGGGGTGGTCCGGGAACGGCACCGTGAAGCTGTCGCCGGTCGCGCCGACGCCGGGGTGCGAGTGGCACGTCGCCTCGTCCGGGCAGTGCAGCTCGCGGCTCGTCCACGTCACGGCCAACGCGCCGTCCTCGGCGTCCGTCGCCGTCGCGGACAGGGTGATCGGCTCCCCGACGGCGAACGTGTCACCCGGTGGCGTGGTGAGCGCCAGCTGCGGCGAACGGTTCGACGGGGCCACGGTGAGCGTCGTCGTTCCGGTGGCGCCCAAGGGATCCCGGACGGTCAGCGTCGCGGTGTACCGGTCGGTGCCCGCCGCGTAGGTGTGCGTCACCACGCGGCCGGTGCCGGTCGTGCCGTCGCCGAAGTTCCAGCTGTAGGTGAGCTGGTCGCCGTCGTAGTCCAGCGAACCGGAGCCGTCGAACGTGACCGTGCGCGTTGCGGCGTCGGTCGTGCTGGTGGCGGACGCGACGGGCGCGGTGTTGCCCTGCTGATAACTGATCCGCTTCAGCGTGCCGGACAGCAGGTCGGCGTACACGACGTCACCGTTCGGCGCGGCGTCGAACTCGACGGGACCGCCGATTCCCGTGGCCCACGGCGGGTTCTGCGGCGCCTGCGTCAGCTTGCCGCTGCTGTCGTACTTGAGCGTCCAGATCTTGCCGCCCTGGTAGTCGCCGAAGAAGTACGTGCCCTTGTACTCGCCGGGGTAGCTGGATCCCGTGTAGACGAACCCGCCCGTGACGCTGTTGCCCTGGTTGCTCGCCCCGCCGTGGTGGTACTCCCACAGCGGCGGCGTGTTGTTGACGGGACCGCACTGCGCGGGGAAGGCCGTCGCGTACCCGGTCTGGTGGTTGCCCTCCCAGCACGGCCACGCGTAGTTGCGCCCCGGCTGGACGATGTCCAGCTCCTCCCACGTCTCCCAGCCAACGTCGCCGACGACGGGCAGGCCGCTGCTCGGGTCGAGCGAGAGCCGGAACGGGCTGCGGAAGCCGCTCGCGAACACCTTGCTGCGCACGGAATTCGGGTTGGTCGCGTCGTAGTACGGGTTCGACGGCACCCCCGCGCCGGCGGCGGTGAGGTGCATGACCTTGCCGTAGGGCGAGTTCTGGTCGAGCGCGCGCAGGGCACGCGGGTCGTACACGCCGCCGTGGAAGTCCGAGCTGTCGCCGGTGGACAGCCACAGGGTGCCGTCGGAGGCGGCGACGATGCCCGTCATGCCGTGCACGTTGTAGTCGACGGGCATTTCGAGCAGCGTGCGTTCGCTGCCGAGGCCGGTGGGTTCGGGGGAGCCGGTGACGGTCCAGCGCGCCAGTCGGAAGACGGAGCCGCTGCCCGTCGGCACCGAGCGCACGAGGTAGATGGTGCGCGTGGTCGCGTAGTCGGGGGCGACCGCGAGGCCGACGAGGCCCAGGTCGCCGTCGCTGTTCACGGACAGCGTGGCGAGCGTCCGCACCGCGCCGGCCGGCGAGATCCAGGTGACCTTGCCGCCCTTGCCGGTCGTGATGATGCCGCCGTCGCCGGGCAGGTGGGCGAAGTCGGTCAGGTCGTAGGCGGCCTGACCGGTGGCCTGCTCGCGGATGACGAAACCGGACGGCAGCGCCGGAGCGGCGCTCGCCTGCGGGACGGCCACCAGGCCCAGGCCGACCAGCAGGGTGACGATGAGGGTAGGCAGTACCCGTCTTGACCACCGAGAGAGCATGCTTCCCCCTTCTAGGCGTATGTCCCTTTTTCGCCCAGAAGGGGGAGTTCGTTGCAGTGGGTTACGGTGTTGTTATTTCACTCAAAGGAACGCGCCTTCGGCGGTGATCAACTTACCGACGATCAGCTTGCCGTACTGCTTGCGCTGCTTGGCGTAGTCCGGCGCCACCTCGTAGGCGCCGATCGCCGTTCATTTTCGAGCCTCCTCGCACTTTTCGTTCCCGGCTTCGCGGGTGCGGGAACACGGAATGACCAACGAGAGAAAGCCGACACGACCGCAGCCGTCACGCTATTCCGCATTTCCTGTTCGAAATCACCAGCAAATGACGAGGAGGCACGACGGCCGCGGCTTCGAAGACGACGACGGCGGCGGCGCCGGGTTGTGCGAACCGCCGCCACCGCCCGCCGGCGGCGTCGTGGTCGGGGTCGTGGTCACCGGCGAGGTGGTGCCGGAGCCGGGCTCCTGCCCCGGTGCCGAGGGATCGGTGGAGGTGCTGGTCGAGGAGGTCGTCTCGGCTTCCCGCTCGTGCCAGGGAAGCCCGTTCCGGCCGGTGCCCTCCACCTCGGACACGTTGGTGACGACGACGGTGGTGCTGCCTGCCGTGCGTTGGGAGCCGGTCGGTTCGTCGGGCACGCCGCCGCCCGCGAGCCCGCCGGTGGGGCCGTGGGGCGGGCCGAACAGGGAATGTGAATCCGCCTGCGGGTCCTGCGATCCGATGTGGACGAGCAACGCGGCGAGCCCGCAGCCCAGCACGACCGCGAGCATCACGGCGACCACGCGGCCACGGCCGCCCTTCTTGCGGGGCTCGACCCAGCCCTCGCGTTCGAGGAGCGCGGCCACCGACACTTCGTCGTTCACCGGACATACCTTTCGAACCGAGGGAAAGTACGCCGGGGGTATTTCTAGCGCAGGCTGGCACGGCGTCAATAGTCGGGGTCGGGAAAGGCTTGGAAAATCACGGGGAGTGTCCGCAGATCGCGGTCCGTACCCGTTTCCGCGGCATTCCGCGTACGTTGCCGGGGCCGTTCGGGCAGGTCTGCAGCCCGGCTTCAGAGTTGCTTGCTCAACAACAGCTGGCGCACCCCGTCGAGTGCGACGGCGAACGCATCGGTCGTGCCCGCGGCCCTGGCCAGCACGTACCCGCCCTGCACGACCGCCGAAACCGTCGCCGCCACAGCCTCCGGTGCGAAATCCCGGGCCAGTTCGCCCTTGTCCTGCCCCTCGCGCAGCACCTCGGTGAGCCTGCCGTGGAGCCAGCTCAGCGTCTCGGCGACCGGCTGCCGCAGCTCGGCGTTCGCCACGATGTCCGGGTCCTGCGCCAGGCCGCCGATCCGGCAGCCGCGCAGCACGTCGCGTTCCCGGTCCAGGTACGCCCCGACGCGGTCGAGCGCCGTGCCCTCGCGGGAAAGCGCGGCCTCCGCCTCCTCGCGCAGCTCGGCCGCGCTGCGCCGGATCGCCGCGAGCGCCAGGTCGGCCTTGCCGCCGAAGTGGTGGTACATGCTGCCCTGGCCGGCGTTGGCGCGCTGCTGGATCGCCTTCGGGCTGGTGCCGACGTAACCGCGCTCCCACAGGAGCTCCTGGGTGCTCCGGATCAGCCGGTCGACCGTGTCCACCCGGTCAGTGTACCTACTGGTCGGTACGGGCGGGGAGCAGCTCCGGCGCGTGCTCGCGGACCGCGGCGAGCACCTCGTCGATGTCCGGGTTGACCATCGCGGCCGGGCCGACGAACACGGTCGGCACCGTCTCGTTGCCGTCCGCGACCGAGCGCACCCGCGCCGCGGCCTCCGGGTCCTCCCAGATGTTGACCTCGTGCAGCGGCAACCCGGCGCGTTCGAGGTGGGCGCGGAGCATCATGCAGAACCCGCAGCCGGGCCGCCAGTAGAACTCGACGAGGTTGTCGCGTGCGCTGGTCATGACCCCAGGTTAGCCATTCCCGGCGATCGTAACCCTGTCGTGATCTTGACGCGTAACGCGATCGGGGGAAAAAGCGAAATTCCGGTGGCGGAGTGACGCGTCCATGCGTCGCATTGACGCGTTGGAGGGATCCTTGTTCATCCGGCCTCGTTATGCTGCCCGGATATTGCTACTTTCCGTAATAGCAATTCTCGTCGGGGGCGGCCTCACCCCCTCGGCACTCGCGGACGAAACGACCGCGGCGCACAACACCCTTCGCACCGGCTGGGACGACGACGAGCCCGGTCTGGTGCCCTCCCAGGTCAGCGCCTCGGACTTCGGACAGCTCTTCTCGGCGAACGTGGACGGTCAGGTCTACGCCCAGCCGGTGGTGGTCAACGGCGTCGTGGTCGCCGCGACCGAGAACAACAAGGTCTACGGGCTCGACGCCGCCACGGGCACCCAGCGCTGGAAGGTCGACCTGGGCCCGGCGTGGCCGGTGTCCACGGTGAACTGCGGCGACCTCGTGCCGACGATCGGCGTGACGGCGACCCCGGTGTACGACCCGTCGACCGGCGCCGTCTACCTCACCTCCAAGGTCAACGACGGGCCCGACCCGCAGCACCCGCACTGGTACCTGCACGCGCTGGACGCCAAGACCGGCGCCGAGCGCCCCGGCTTCCCGACCGTGATCAAGGGCGCGCCCACCAACAACCCCGGCGTGCCGTTCAACCCGATGACGGCGATGCAGCGTCCGGGACTCCTGCTGCTCGACGGCGTCGTGTACGCGGGCTTCGCGAGCCACTGCGACTACACGCCGTACGTCGGCTACATCGTCGGGGTCAACGCCTCGACCGGGGTCCAGACGACCATGTGGGCCACCGAGGCCGGCGTCTCCGACGAAGGCGGCATCTGGCAGGGTGGCTCCGGGCTGGTGTCCGACGGCGCCGGCCGGATCATCGTCTCCACCGGCAACGGCATCGCCCCGGCACCCGGCCCCGGCGACGAACCGCCCTCGATGCTCGGTGAGTCGGTCGTGCGCCTGGCCGTCAACCCCGACGGTTCCCTCACCGCGAAGAGCTTCTTCAGTCCGCACGACAACACGAAGCTCAACCAGGACGACGCCGACCTCGGTTCCGGTGGCCCGATGGCGCTGCCGTCGAACTTCGGCACCAGCGCGCACCCGCGGCTCGTGGTCGTGGTCGGCAAGGACGGCCGGATCTACCTGCTCGACGCCGACCACCTCGGCGGGGCGGGCCAGGGGCCCGGCGGCGGTTACGTCTACGTCGTCGGCAACAACGGGCCCTTGCGGGCGCTGAAGTACTCGGCCTCCGGCCCGTCGCTCACGTCGGTCGGCGTGACCAGCGACAACTTCGGCTACACGTCCGGCTCGCCGGTCATCACCTCCACCGGCACGACCTCCGGCTCCGCGCTCGTGTGGGTCATCTACAGCACCGGCCCCGGCGGGCAGAACGCGCAGCTGCGCGCGTACGACCCCGTGCCCGTCAACGGCGTCATGAAGCTGCGTTACTCCGCCCCGATCGGCACCGCGGTCAAGTTCTCCGTGCCCGCCACGGACAACGGCCGCGTGTACGTCGGCACGCGCGACGGCAAGGTCCTCGGCTTCGGCAGGCCGACCACGGCCGTGCTGGCCACCAAGCCGTACGACTTCGGCTCGACCGCGGTCGGCACCACGGAGAACGCGACGGTCACGGTCACCGCGAACACGAACCTGACCGTCAACAGCGTCACGGCCGACGCTCCCTTCGGCACGTCGCTGACCACCCCGGTGACCCTCACGAAGGGCCAGACGCTGAGCGTGCCGGTCAGCTACACGCCGACGACCTGGGGTGCGTCGACGGGCAGCCTGACGTTCACCACGAGCGCCGGCAGCACCGCCATGGACCTGCACGGCCAGGGCACGCAACCGGGGCTCGGCGCCACACCGTCCTCACTCGACTTCGGTCAGGTGCGCACCGGCGCGGCGAAGGAACTGGGCGTCAACATCCTGAACACGGGCACGACGGCCGAGACGATCACCGGCGTGACCTCGCCGACCGGCGCGTTCAGCGTGGACAACGTGCCCGCGGCCGGCACCGTGCTCGAAGCCGGGGCGTCGATCACGATCCCCGTGACGTACACGCCGACGGCCGGGACGGACACCGGCACGCAGGAGACGTCGCGCCTGGTCGTGACGAGCGACCAGGGTTCGGTGACGGTGCCGCTGACCGCGGTGGCGCTCGCCGGCAAGCCGGAGCTGACGCTGGAACCCGCGGTGCTCGACTTCCACACCGTGCAGCCGGGCAAGCCCGTGACGATGTCGTTCAGCGTCGCCAACACCGGCACGGTGCCGTTGACGATCACCAAGGCGAAGGCGTCCGCGGGCGTGTTCTCGGTGGCCAGCGCGGACCAGCTGTCCGAGGGCCAGGTGATCCCGCCGGGCGAGGAACTGCAGCAGAAGGTGACGTTCACGCCGGCCGACGCCTACCCCGCGCGGGCGGTCTACGAGATCACCGGTGACGACGGGCAGGCGGCGCAGACCGTCACGCTGCAGGGCAACACCGACCCGATCACCGACTACTACAACGCGCTGGGCGGCGCCCGCGGCTCGACGCTGAGCGACCCGGTGTCCCCGCAGTACGACACCGCGGGCGGCGGCAAGGCGCAGGACTTCCGCGGCGGCTCGATCTACTGGTCGGCGGCCACCGGTCCGCACGTCGTGCAGGGCGACATCCTCGCGAAGTACAAGGCGCTCGGCGGGCCGGCCGCGCTGGGGTACCCGATCACGGACGAGACGGGGACCCCGGACGGCGTGGGCCGGTTCAACCACTTCTCGCTGGACGGCGGCGCGTCGATCTACTGGACCCCGCAGACGGGTGCGCACGCCATCCAGGGTGCGATCCGGGCGAAGTGGGAGTCGATGGGCTGGGAGCGCGGCCCGCAGGGCTACCCGGTCACCGACGAGCTGACCACGCCCGACGGGGTGGGCAAGTACAACCACTTCTCGCGGGCCGACGGTGCCTCGATCTACTGGACGCCGAACACCGGTGCCTGGTCGATCCAGGGCCAGATCCGCGACCGCTGGGCGGCGCTGGGCTGGGAGGCCGGCCCGCTGGGGTACCCGATCACCGACGAGACGGGGACCCCGGACGGCGTGGGCCGGTTCAACCACTTCAGCAAGCAGGGGTCGGTCTACTGGACGCCCTCGACCGGACCGCACGCGATCTACGGGCAGATCCGTGACCGCTGGGCGGCGCTGGGCTGGGAGACCGGTCCGCTGGGCTACCCCACGACCGACGAGACGGGCACGCCGGACGGGGTGGGCCGGTTCAACCACTTCAGCAAGCAGGGGTCGGTCTACTGGACGCCGTCCACGGGCGCGCACGGGATCTACGGCGCGATCCGGGACAAGTGGGCCTCGATGGGCTGGGAGCGGAGCAACCTGGGCTACCCGACGTCGGACGAGTACGGGATCAACGGCGGGCGGCGGAACGACTTCGTCCGCGGGTGGATCACGTTCCTGTTCTCCAACGGCTCCACCCAGGTGACCTACCGCTGAACGCGGGCCCGGGGGCGCACCCGCCCCCGGGCCCGTCCACAGTGGACCGTCAGTGCCAGGTGTTCCCGGTGATCCGTTCGTACGCCTCGGCGTAGCGGCGGCGGGTGGCTTCGACGATGTCCGCCGGGATCTCCGGACCGGGCGCGGTCTTGTCCCAGCCGGTGCCCGCCGCCCAGTCGCGGACGAACTGCTTGTCGAACGCGAACTGCGGGCGGCCCGGCTCCCACTCGTCGGCGGGCCAGAAGCGGGAGGAGTCGGACGTGAGCACCTCGTCGCCGAGGGTGAGCACACCGTCGGCGTCCCAGCCGAACTCGAGCTTCGTGTCGGCGACGACGATGCCCTGGCTCGCGGCGTGCTCGGCGCCCCGCCGGTAGATCTCCAGCGTCAGCTCACGCAGCCGCTCGGCGGTCTCACGGCCTTCCTGGTTCACGACGTCGTCGAAGGTGATGAACTCGTCGTGCCCCTCGCT
This sequence comes from Amycolatopsis dongchuanensis, assembly GCF_039542405.1. Taxonomy (NCBI): domain Bacteria; kingdom Bacillati; phylum Actinomycetota; class Actinomycetes; order Pseudonocardiales; family Pseudonocardiaceae; genus Amycolatopsis; species Amycolatopsis dongchuanensis. The sequence continues at coordinate 9,903 of NZ_BAABIB010000094.1, read as the reverse complement.
GGCCTTCGTGGTCGGGGTGAAGATCGGCTCGGGGAGCTTGCTGCCCTCGACCAGCCCCGGCGGCAGCGCGACGCCGGACACCGTACCGTACTTCTGGTACTCCCGCAGGCCCAGCCCGGCGAGGTAGCCCCGCGCGATGCACTCGACCTGCACCATCTTCAGCGGCTTGCAGCGGATCGCGCGGCCGGCGAACTCCTCGGGCACGTCCGTCACCGACCGGACGTGGTTGGGCACGACGTCGCGGAAGTGCTCGAACCACCAGTTCGACAGCTGCGTCAGCAGGGCGCCCTTGCCGGGGATCGGGGTGGGCAGGGTGACGTCGTAGACCGAGATCCGGTCCGACGCGACGAGCAGGATGTCGTCCCCGTCGCGGTAGAGGTCCCGCACCTTGCCCGCGTGAATGTGCTCCATGAAACCCGTCCCTCCCGGTGAAGATCGCCGCCTCATCCTAGGTGAGCCGTCTCCCGCCTCCTCGAAGTTGGTGAGGTGGGGGCCCGAAAACCGATACGCTTCGGCGGCATGGCGGACGGTTCGTGGCTTTCGGGCCGGCGACGCGAGTCCTGGCTGAGTTACCTGGGGGCACACACGCTCGTCGAGCGGGTGGTGGAGCGGCATCTGCACGACAACGCGGGCGTCTCGCACGCGGAGTACGAGATCCTGTCCCGGCTGCGGGCGGCGGGCGGGCGGTTGCGCATGGGCGAGCTGGCCTCCGTCGTGTTCTCGCCAGGCAGCAGGCTCAACTACCGCGTCACGCGGCTCGCCGGGCTCGGGCTCGTGCGACGGGAACAGCATCCCGTGGACCGGCGCGGGCTGTACGCGGTGCTGACCCCGGAAGGGACGCGGTTCCTCGACCAGGTGCAACCCGGGTACGCGGAGGCGGCGCGTCGCGCGGTGGGTGCGCTGACCGAGGAGGAGTTCCTGGAACTGGGGCGGTTGAGCGAAAAAGTCTTCCGCGCGCTGTGTGACGACTCGCGGTCAGAGGTGGCGGACAGCGGCGCGGAGGGCAGCGGGGGACAGCCGGGAGAGCATTAACCCGGCCTTCGCCTCCGGGGTCACCGGCACCAGCGCCTTACCCGTGGCCACCGCCCGCACGATCTCCTTCGCCACCTTCTCCGGCCCGAAGTTCCGCCGCCGGTACGCCTTCGTCGCGGCCGCGCGCCGCAGCTCCTGCTCCTCCTCGCTCAGCCCGGAGAACGTCGTGGTGCGCGTGATGTTCGTCGCCACGAACCCGGGGCAGATCGCCGAAACCGCGATACCCCGCGACGCCACCTCAGCCCGCAGGACGTCCGACGCCATCAGGACCGCCGCTTTGCTCGTCGCGTACGCGGCGAGCGACTTCGCGGGCAGGTAACCCGCGGCGGAGGCGACGTTGACGATGTGCCCGCCCTCGCCGCGCTCCGCCATCAGCTCGCCGAAGATCCGGCACCCGTGCAGCACGCCCCACAGGTTGACGTCCAGCACCCGCTCCCACTCCTGCGTCGTCGTGGCGAGGAAGGTGCCGGCGTGCCCGATCCCGGCGTTGTTCACCAGCACGTCGGGCACCCCGTGCCGCGCCACCACGTCGTCGGCGAACTTCCGCATCGCGGCCTCGTCGGACACGTCCACCCGGTACGCGGGCAGGCCCGTCGCCCGCGCGGCCTCCTCGTCGAGGTCGCACACCACGACCTCGGCGCCCGTCGCCGCGAAGGCCTTCGCGGTGGCCAGCCCGATCCCGCTGCCGCCGCCGGTGACGACGACCAGCTGCCTCCGGGGTTCCACGCCGCCGTCGACGTGGTCGATCAGCTCCGTCGCCATCCGCGCGACCTGGGCACCGTCGCGCAGCAACGCCGACCAGTGCCCGGCGTACAGGCGGCGCCGCCACAGCCGTGGCGCCCACCGTTCCGCGCCCTCGGCGAGCGCCGGGGTGACGTACCGGTCGTACACGGGCGTGATGACCTGCACCGGAACTTGGGTGGTGCGCTTGCGGGGACGGCTGAACCGTTCGCGGACGTTGGCGCGGTAGAGCGAAAGCCCGCGTGCCGCGTCGGAGGCGAGCGTCGGGGCGGGATGTCCGGGCCGTGGCGGCACGTGCTCGGCCAGGCGCAGGAACTCCGGCCAGCGCTTCGCGAGCACCCCGCGCCACAGCAGTTCCGGCAGCAGCGGCACGTGGAACGCGAGGATGTACCACGAGTGCAGCTGCTGCCTCAGCACCTTGCCGAACCGGCGGGGGGAGCGGGTGCGGAACCAGTACGCGGCGTGGTCGAGGCACGGCCCGGAAATCGAGGTGTACGAGGCGATCCGCTGGTGCGCCCCGGGTTCGGTGACGGCCTCCCAAGCCTGGATCGAACCCCAGTCGTGGGCGACGACGTGCACCGGCGCGTCCGGGCTCACCGCGTCGGCGACGGCGAACAGGTCGTCCTTCAGGTGCGGTAGGCGGTACGCCTCCAGGCCGCGCGGCGCGTCGGACTGCCCGGCGCCGCGGACGTCGTACCGCACGACGCGGAACCGCTGCGACAGGACGGCCGCCACGTCGTCCCACACCGCGTGCGTGTCGGGGTAGCCGTGCACGAGCAGGACCGTCGGCGCGTCCTCGGGGCCTTCTTCGAACACGGCCAGCCGGACGTCGCCGGAGTTCACGATCCGCATCCGCCGAAAGTAACTGTGACCGCGAGTAACAGTCAAGGCGGCCCGCCGCGAGGGCGGGCCGCCTCTTCTGCCGTGGATCAGCTGGCGATCAGGCGACGGCGCAGGAACCACGCACCGGCACCGGCCAGCGCGGTGACGCCGCCGACGACGAGGCTCACCATCGGCACGACCTTCACGGTCTTGGCGCTGGTGTTGTTGCTCGTGTCGGGGTCGGGGTCGTCACCGGTGACGGTCGCGGCGTTGGTCAGGTACTTCGCCGAGCCGTCCTGGTTCACCGTGTTCACCGTGGCCGTGATGTCGTAGCTCACGGAGTCACCGACCGCCAGCGAGTCGCCGGTGCAGGTGATCACGCTGTCCGAGCCGAGGACGCAGCCCGCGGGCACCTGCACGTTGATCAGCCCGGCCGGGACCGGGTCGGTCACCGTGTAGCCCGTGGAAGCGGCCGGGCCGAGGTTCATCACCGTCAGCGTGTAGGTGATCTGGTCACCCGGCTGCACCTCGTCCTGCGGCGCGGTCTTGGCCATGGCCAGGTCGGCCGACGGGGCGGGGTCCACGAACGTCACCGTCGTGTTCGCGGGCGGGTTCAAGCCCACCAGCGACAGGTTGCCGGGGCCGTTGGTGTAGCTGCCCGCCGTGCCGGAGGTGACCGGCACGCTCACGGTGCACGAGGCCATGCCCGCGTTCAGGTTGCCCTTCACCTCGACCGAGCTGCCGCCGGACGGGGCGGTCACCGTGCCGCTCGGGCAGGTGGTCGAGCCAGCACCGGCCACGGTCAGGCCCGCGGGCAGCGCGTCGGTGAACGACCAGCCGTTCTTCGCCGCCAGCTCGCTGGTGTTGGTGATCGTGAAGGTCAGCGTCGAGGTGCCACCGGTCTCGACCTGGGCCGGGCTGAACGACTTGTCCAGCTGCGGGGTCACGTCGAGGATCTTGATGTTGTCGAACGCGTGGTCGTTACCGGTGCCACTGCCCTGGTTGTTGACCATCTGCACGCCGATCGAGCTGCCGTTGACCAGCACCGCGCCGTTCGAGGTGTAGGTGCCGACCTGGGCGGTCTTCGCCGGGGCAGCACCGATCTGCGGCACGTTGATCGTCCGCGTGGCGCCGCACCCGTCGATCTGCGAGCCGACCGGGGTCGCCGTTCCCGCGTCGTTCAGCAGCGAGAACTGCAGCAGCGGGTGGTTGGCGAAGCAGTTGATCGCCGCCACATCCACGCTGAAGGTGACGAACCGGTTGCTGCCGCTGAACGGGATGTTCGAGGCGGTCTTGAACTCGACGTGCGGGGCACCCGGGTCACCCGAGGTCATCGCCGAAACCGCGTAGTTGCTGCCCGGCGCGATCCCCGTGTAGGAGCCCAGTGCGTAGGCCATCTGCTGCACCGCGTTCCAGGTTGCCGCGTTCCCGCAGTCGTTCGCCTGCGTGGTGGGTGCCGCGGGCTGGGAGGACGAGGCGATCCAGCCGTTGCACTGCCGGAGCCACTGGGCATCCGCGGTGTAGGTCTGGCCGCTCGCCCCGGTGTACTGGGGCAGCCGGACGATCGGGGTTGCGGCGGGGCGGTTCTGGAAGTTCTCCGCGTAGATCGTGGTCGGCGGCTGCGGGGTGCCGGGTGACCCGGGTGTGGTCGCCGAGGCGAACGTCGCTCCGGTGGCCGCCGCGATGGCCGCCACCCCCGCCACGGCACTCGCTCGCCGGAACACCGGTGTCTTCCACCATGGTCGCGATCGCGTCACAAGTCCTCCTCCGGTAGACGGATGCGCGAAAAGGAGGACGGGGCGAGCACACACCGATCTGACGGGCATCCTCCGCCCGGAGTAGGTCACCGGGTCGGGGCACGAAAATAGCGGGGGGCGGGTTGTGCTCTTAGGGTCTCGGCATGAGGACCGAGGAACGGCTGCGCGACGCCATCCCGCCGCGCACGATCCTGCTCGTGGCCGGGGTCCTGCTGCTGCAGCTGGGCTTCATCCTGTCCTATGTGGGCGCTTTCCACAGCCCCTCGCCCAGCGGCGTGCGGCTCGCGGTCGTCGGTCCACAAGCGACGGTGCAACGGCTCGACGCGCTGCCGGACGACCCGCTCGAGGTCGAGCCCGCGGCGAGCGAGGCCGAGGTACGGCAGCGGATCCTCGACCGGGAGGTGAGCGCGGGGTTCGTCGTCGCGCGCACCGGCACCACCGACAGGCTGCTGGTCGCTTCGGCGGCCGGTCCCGCGCTGGCCACCGCCGTCGAACAGGTCGTCACGCAGGTCGAGAACGCGCAGCGACGCACCGTGCAGGTCGTTGACCTCGTCGCCCCCGAGGCGGGTGACGCGCGTGCCCTGACCGGGTTCTACGCCGTCGTCGGCTGGCTCGTCGGCGGCTACCTCGCCGCCGCGGCACTCGCCATCGCGCGTGGCGCCCGCCCGGCGACCCTGCAGCGCACGCTCATCCGGCTCGGCGCGATGGTGCCCTACGCCGTCCTTTCCGGACTCGGCGGTGCGCTCATCCTCGACCAGTGGCTGCACGCGCTCGCCGGGCACTTCTTCGCGTTGTGGTGGATCGGCGCGCTGCTGACGTTCACCGCCGCCACCGTCACGATGGCACTCCAGGTGCTGTTCGGCGTGCTCGGCGTCGGCCTGACCGTGCTGATCTTCGTCATCCTCGGCAACCCGAGCGCGGGCGGCGCGTACCAGGCCGAGCTGCTGCCGACGTTCTGGCGGGTGATCGGCGGGGCGCTGCCGAACGGCGCGGGCACCGAGGCCCTGCGCAACTACGTCTACTTCTCCGGGCACGCGACCACGCGCCCGCTCCTGCTCATCGCGATCTGGGGCGCGGCGGGACTGCTCGTGACCCTCGCCGGCTCACTGCTTCACCTGCGGCGCGCCGCCCAACGGGAACCGGTCTCCGAAGGGCGGCACGCCAAGCACGAGGCCTGAGGTCACGACGTGGGCGGCACCGGCTGCGGCAGCGGGTCGCACGTGACGTCGGCGCGGTTGCCCGGTTTACGTGCGGGCAGTGTGCCGTTGAGCAGGTAGTCCGCGATCTTCTGGTCGACGCAGGCGTTGCCGCGGGGCGTGATCGCGTGGCTCGTGCCGCCCGGCTCGGCGATCAGGACCGCACCGGGGAACCGCTTGCGCACCTCCAGGCTGCCCTCGTACGGCGTCGGCGCGTCGAGCGTCTCGTCGATCATCAGCACGCTCTGCACCCGTGAGCCGTCGACGTTCACCGGCTTGCCCGCCTTCGCCGGCCAGTACACGCACGGCGCGTTGTACCAGGCGTTCATCCAAGTGAAGTAGGGCGCGCGGGCGAACGTGCGCCAGTTGTCGACGCGCCACTGGTTCCAGTTCGTCGGCCACTGCACGTCGGTGCACTGCACGGCGAGGTACACGGCGAACCCGTTGTCGTCCCCGCGGCCACCGAACGTCTCGAACAGCGACTTCATCGTCTGCCAGTCGCCCTGGTTCACGAACTTCGCGAACGCGTCCCCGAGCGTGGTCCAGCGCAGCTGGTAGTAGGACGCCTGGAGGAACACGTCGAGCCACTCGTCCGGCCCGATCACCCCGCCCGCCGGCTGGAACGACAGCTTGGCCAGCTGCTCGTCGAACACGCGCTGGACCGCGGCACCCGTCTTGCCGAGGTGGTACACCGAGTCGTACTTCGCGACCCAGTCGAACCAGACGTGGATGTTGCGGTCGAAGCCGAGGTCCTGGTTGAGGTTCGCCTGGTAGAAGACGTAGCGCGGGTCGACCGTGCTGTCGAGCACCATGCGGCGGACGTGGGTGGGGAACAGCGTGCCGTACACCTGGCCGAGGTAGGTGCCGTAGGAGTAGCCGTAGAAGTTCGCCTGCTGGACGCCGAGCGCCGCGCGGATCGAGTCCATGTCGCGCACGGTGTCGACGGTCTTCATGTGCGCCAGCAGCGCCGGGTCGTTCTTCGCGGCGCACGCGTCCGCGTAGGACTTCGAGCGCTGGAGCCAGGTCTGCTCCAGCTGCGGCGTGACGGGCAGGTAGTTCGGCCGGTTGTAGTCCATGTAGAGCGGGTCGCAGGACAACGCGGGCTTGCTGGAACCGACGCCGCGCGGGTCGAAGCCGATCCAGTCGTAGGCGTCGCCCGCGTGGTTCGGCAGGTTCCCGCCCCGGGCCGCCAGGTACAGCCCGGACCCGCCCGGCCCGCCCGGGTTGGTGAGCATGACGCCCTGGTACTGCGAGTCGGGCACCTTGTGCTTGACCCGGCCCACGGCGAGCTGGATCTTCGCGCCGCCGGGGTGGTCGTAGTCCAGCGGTACCGAGAGGTAACCGCATTCACCCCCGGCCTTGACGAGGGTCGGGTCCGAGCACGGACCCCAGGTGATCGGCTCCGCCGCCACGGCGGCCGGTGCCGCTGTCACGATCGAAGCCACGGTCAGTGCGGACACCGCGAGTGCGACGAGACGTTTCACGTGCGGTGACGGTAGACCTACTTCGGGCCGTCGACACCCGCCGGAAGTAGGAAACGTCCGTTACCCTGAGCCGAAACGGAAAAAGGGGAAACCGTGATGCCCGAACGCCCGTCGCCACCCCGCGGCGAGGAGGCCGAGCTCCTGCTCGCCGAGGCCAGGAAAGCGTTGTGGGTCATGGTCGGCGTCCTGGCCGTGCTGTGGCTCGTGCAGATCGTCAACGCGGCGCTGGGGTACACGCTGAGCTTCGACTACGGCATCCGGTCACGGGACGTCGCTTCGCTGCCGGAGATCTTCACCGCCCCGTTCCTGCATTTCAGTTGGTCGCACATCGAGGGCAATTCCGGGCCGCTGTTCATCTTCGGTTTTCTCGCCGCCTACCGCGGGGTGAAGAAGTTCCTCGGGGTCAGCGCGCTGATCGTGGTGGTCAGCGGGCTCGGCGCGTGGTTCACGGCGGGCGCGGGCACCGTCGGTGCGGGTGCGAGCGGCGTCGTGTTCGGGTACTTCGGCTACATCATCGTGCGCGGCGTGTTCGACCGGCGGCCGATCGACATCGTGATCGGCCTCGTGATGGCGTTGTGCTTCGCGTACCAGTTCTCGCTGCTCATCCCCGCGGGGGAGGGCATCGGCTGGCAGGCGCACCTGTTCGGCTTCGCCGCGGGCGTGCTGGGCGGCTGGTTCTTCCGCGAACGCCGCCGGAAGGCGGTCGCCGCCGAGGCCCCGACGACCCTGCTCGACCGGCCGGAGGGGCAGGCCTGAGGCGGTCGTCGGGACACCCGTCCCAAGGTTTGGGTCAGCCGGCCCGATACGTGTACAGCACGGACTGGTCGTCGTCGGGGACGACCTGGAGGGTGAGCGCGCCGCGGTCGGTGGACAGCCAGACCGGGTTGCGGGTCACGGAGTTGCCCGCCGGGGTCAGGCCGGTCATCGGCACGGTGTTCACGGCGTCGAGCGTGCGCAGGTCGAGCAGGGAAAGCCCGCCCAGCTGCACCGGCGTCGAGCCGACGGTCAGGCTCGCGACGCCACCGCACACCGCCTTGCCGGCAGGCAGGTAGTGGCAGTCCTGGAAGTCGACGAACTGCTCCGGGTTGGCGACCTTGCGCTGCGGCTGCCCGGACGGCCCCCACACGTAGAAGGTGCGCGAGCCCCAGTTCATCCCGACGAACCGGTTGTTCGCGGTGTCGTGCACGACGCCGCCGATGTGGTCGGGCACCTGCAGGAACGGCACTGCGGAGAACGTCACGGGGTCGATGCGGTACACCGTGGCGCGGCTGTTGGGGCGGTACTCGGCGACGGGCACCCACAGGTAGCGGCCGTCGTAGTCGAAGCCGCCCGGGTGGTAGACCGTGCCGGAGCCCAGGTGCAGGTCGTGCAGCAGGGTGCCCTTCGCGTCGAACTCGAAGAGGTGCCCGATGCCGGCGCCGGGGGTGCGGTCGTAGCCGTCGCACGCCGGGTCGCACTTCACGGGCGCGGACGTCACCTCGACGGAGGTCATGAAGTAGCGGTCGTCGACGCGGACGAGGCCCTGCGGGTGGTAGGTCTCGAACTTGAGCGGCACGGCCGAGGTCTGCGTCCACGGCGTGCTCCGGCTGACGGAGGCCAGCAACCGGGCGGAGTCACTGTCGCGTGTGGACGGATTGGCGACCGAGGAACCGGTCGTGACTGCGATGGCGGCCAGTGCCAGCGCGGCACCGGCGAGGATGCGCTTGCGGATCGCGGCGGGAGTACAGCAGCGTTCGCTGAACGCGCGGTGAACCGGAACGGGCTAGGGTCGGTCGGGTGTCGGTCCGAGAGCTGGTGGTGCTGGGAACCGCGAGTCAGGTTCCCGGCCGCAACCGCAACCACAACGGGTACCTGCTGCGCTGGGACGCCGAGGGTTTCCTGTTCGACCCCGGTGAGGGCACGCAGCGGCAGATGCTGTTCGCGGGCGTCGCGGCGTCGTCGATCACGCGGATCTGCCTGACGCACTTCCACGGTGATCACTGCCTCGGCGTGCCCGGGGTGGTGCAACGCCTGTCGCTGGACGGGGTGCGGCACCCGGTGCACGCGCACTTCCCCGCGTCGGGCCGGGAGTACTTCGAGCGGCTGCGGCACGCGAGCGTCTTCCACGAAACGGCGGAGATCATCGAGGAACCGGTGCACGGCAACGGCGTCCTCGCGACCGGTGAGTTCGGCGAACTGCGGGCGCGGCGGCTCGACCACCCGGTGGAGGCGTTCGGTTACCAGCTGGTCGAGCCCAGCGGCAGGCGGATGCTGCCGGAACTGCTCGCCCGGTTCGGCGTGACTGGGCCGGAGATCGGTGAGCTGCAGCGGACGGGCTCGCTCCGCGTCGGCAGCCGGACGGTGACCGTGGAGCAGGTGAGCGTGGTGCGCCAGGGGCAGCGGTTCGCGTTCGTGATGGACACGCGTCTGTGCGATGCGGTGTACGAACTGGCGGACCGCGCGGACCTGCTGGTGATCGAGTCCACGTTCCTGGAGGAGGACGCGCACCTGGCGCGGGAGTACGGGCACCTGACCGCGAGGCAGGCGGCGCGGGTGGCGGCGGAGAGCAAGGTGCGCACCCTGGTGCTGACCCACTTCTCGCAACGCTACGACGACCCGACGAAGTTCTACGAGGAAGCGAGGGAGGTCTTCGGCGGGGAGGTCGTCGTGGCGGCGGATTTGAGCCGGGTGAGTTTGCCCAGGAGGCGGTGAGGGGGTTGCCCCGCCTAGAGTTGGGTGCTCATCCCGTCGCCTGATACCGGTGGATCACTTTGGGCCAGGGCCGCAACCTTCCTGCTCACCGGCGGTTGTCATGCCAGGCTTGCGGCTCTGGGTCAAAGTGATATGCACAAACCGCAGGCGACGGGATGATCACTCAACTCGACCACCTCG
>NZ_BAABIB010000093.1:0-71552 GCF_039542405.1 Amycolatopsis dongchuanensis | reverse complement strand
CCGCGCCGCCTGCCTTCCCGCGCCGCGGCGAGGAAGCCGGCCCGCTCCGCGCCCTCCAGCCCCTGCTCGTCGGCCAGCACCTCGGTCGACAGGCGCTGCGCCGCGCGGGCACGGACGCCTTCGAGGTTGCTCAGGGCGCGGACGCTGACGCCGGAAGCCTCGGCCAGCTCAGCCTGGGTCAGCCCGGCGGCGTGCCGGTACCGCCGGAGCAGCTCCCCGAACGCCGGGCCTTCGTCGTGTTCGTCCCCGTTCACCGCCGCCCATTAAACCGGCATCGCCGCCTCACGTGTGGCGCGGCACGACGGAGTACACCTCCAGGTCCCGTGGCGCGCCCTTCGCCCGGAAGCGGCGCCGACGCCGGACCACGTAACCCGCAGTGTCCACAGTGGCCAGTGCGCGACCGGAGACGAGCACCTCGCCGGCCGTGGCCGCGGCCGCGACGCGGGCCGCCACGTTGACGTCCACGCCGAGGTAGTCGCCGCGCACGCGCCGCGGGTGCCCGGTGTGCAGCCCCGCCCGCAGCTGCGGCCGGTAGCCGTCGAGCGTGATCGCGCTGACCGCGGTGCACGCCTCCGCCGCGGCCCCGATCGCCGCCCCGGCGGCCGGGAACACCGCCATCACGCCGTCCCCGAGGGACTTCACCACCTTCCCGCCGTGCCGCGAGACCACGGCGCCGGTGACGTCCCCGACCTCCCGCAGCAGGCGCAGGACGGAGTCGTCCCCCGCGTCGAGCGCCCAGCTGGAGAACCCGACGAGGTCGGTGAACAGGATCGTCACCTCGCCACCGGCGGCGCCCGGCCGCGAGAACGCCTGCCACGTCCGCACCGCCGCCAGCCCCAGTTCCCGTGCCGCGCTCGGCCTGCCGCCGCCCGCCTCTTCGAGCAGCCGGGCGACGCGGTCCGACGGGCGGTCCGAGCCGGGCAGCGCCACGACGTCCGCCCCCGGCGCCAGCCGCCGCACGGCTCGCGCGGCACGGATGGCGACCGCGTGCCGGTCGGCGTCCCGCAACCACCGCCGCACCCTGGGCTCCTCGCTCACGCCGCTGACCCTACTGGCGCGTAACCCTCAGCTGGAAGCGCGTCACCGCCACCTGCGCCACCACCACGAGCACCAGCAGCCACACCACCGCGCTGCCTTCCGCGCCCAGCCAGCCCACCAGCCCCGGCCCGGCCACGGCGATCGACGCGACCGCGAGCGCCCACCAGCCGCCGCGGCCGGCGACCAGCCCCATCACGGACCCGAGCAGGCCCAGCGCGGCGACGGCCCCGCACAGCAGCCACCGCGTGCCCGCCGGGGGCGGCCCGTGCCCGATGACGTCCCCGAGCCCGCTCGCCAGTGCCACGACCACGCCCGCGGTGAGGCAGTGCAGCGGCAGCATCACGCGCGCGGGCAGCGCGTGCCCGCCGAGGAAGGGCACACCGCCGGAACCGTGCCGCAGCATCACCGCCCACAGCGCGGCCAGCAGCGCCAGCGCACCGAACGCGGTCCGGTACAGCGGGGCCGCCCAGTGCTCGGTGGCGGTCATCGCCTCGGTCACCACGAGCACGCCCTCGCCGAGCACGATGATCATGAACAGGCCGAGGCGCTCCCCGATGTGCGCGGCGTCGAGGTGCACGAACTGCGCCTGGGGCGCGGGGCGTGCCCCGCGGTGCTGCTCGCTCCTCCGGTTGAACCCGGCCACCGCCCGCTCCCCCGCGAACAGGAACGTGATCACCAGGTCGAGCGCGAGGCCCAGCGCCCACAGCACGTACCGCCACGGCGCGTCGGCCCACAGCGACACGATCCACGGCACCACCCCCGAGCCCACCTGGACGGCGGGCCAGTCGACGACGATGCGCCGCACGTCACGGCTCTGCCACACCCGGTCCGCCAGCACGCGCACCGCGACGTAGGCGATGGCGAAGGTCCTGGCGTGCTCGCCGCCGACGCCTTCGACCGCGGCCGCCATGATCGCCAGCCCCAGCATCGCGCCGAACACGGGAGCCACCCGCGTGGCACCACCGGCCACGTTCCCGTAGACGGTGAAGCACATCCAGGCGGTCCAGAACGCGAGGAAGCACACCACGTACAGCCCGGCGTCGCCCCAGGAGTGCGTGGTGTGGACCAGGTGCGACAGCTGCGCGACGCCCGCCACCGCCACCAGGTCGAAGAACAGCTCCAGCCAGGAGGCGTGGCGCTCCCCGGTCCCGGTTCCTTCGGTCACGCGGCCCAGTATGGGGGTGGCTGGACCACTGATCCACTAGGCTGGCCGCTGTGTCCGATCCGCTGCGCCCGGTGAGCCGGCCCCGCCTGTACGAGCAGGTGGTGGAGCAACTGCGAGCCTATGCCGACGCCGCGGGCCTCAAGGCGGGCGACCGGCTGCCGTCGGAACGCGACCTCGCCGAGCGGCTGCGCGTCAGCCGCGCCTCCCTCAAGCAGGCGATAGTCGTGCTGGAGGTGCAGGGGCTCGTCGAGATCCGGCACGGGGGCGGCACGTACCTCCGCGCGGACAGCCTGCACCCCGAACCCGTGGCGCGCCTGGTCGAGCGGCGGCGCCGCCTGCCGGACGTGCTGGACGCCCGCGAGGCGATGGAGACCAAGCTCGCCGAACTCGCGGCGCAACGCCGGACGGAAGCCGACCTCGCGGAGATCGACGCCGCGCTGACCGCGATGCGCGCCGAGATCGACGACGGGAAACCCGGCGAGGAGGGGGACCGCCGCTTCCACGCCGCCGTCACCGCGGCCGCGCACAGCGAGCTGCTCGCCGATTTCATGGCCCGCATCGCCGACCAGATCGCCGAGACGCGGCACGAGTCCCTGCAGCAGCCCGGCCGGCCGCCGCAGTCCCTCGCGCAGCACACGAAGATCGCCGACGCCATCCGCGCGCAGGACGCGCGGGCCGCGGTCGAGGCGATGCGCGTGCACCTGGAGACCGTGCGGCGCGTGCGCCTGCTGAGCTGGAACCCCGAGGAACCGTGACGACGCACCGGCTCGATCCGACCCCGGCGACGACGACCGACGTGTTCAGCCGCGACACCCCGCCGGTGCTGACGGTGGATCCCGGCGACACGGTGGTCGTGTCGGCGCTCGACGCCCACGGCAACCTGGAGCCGCACCGCGTCCCCGGCGACGACCGGCCGAAGATGTTCCCCTCCCGCCGCGGCCACTGCCTGACGGGACCAATCGCCGTGCGAGGCGCCGAGCCGGGGACCGTACTCGCCGTGCACCTGAAGTCCGTGCGGCCCGGCGACTGGGGCTGGACGGTCGCGGGTGGCAAGGACAACTGGCTGACGCGACGGCTCGGACTGGCGGACGAGCCACCGACGTGGCTGCTGTGGGAACTGGATTCCGAATCCGGTACGGCACGGAACCAGCTCGGCCACACCGTTCGGCTCTCGCCGTTCCCCGGGGTCGTCGGGCTGCCGCCCGCGGAACCGGGCGAGCACTCGACGATCCCGCCGCGCACCGAGGGCGGCGGCAACATCGACTGCCGGGAACTGGTCGCGGGTTCGACGCTGTACCTGCCGGTCACCGTGCCCGGGGCGCACCTGCTCCTCGGCGACGGCCACGCGGCGCAGGGCGACGGTGAGGCAGGCGGCACGGCGATCGAATGCCCGATGACCGTCGAGGTGGTGCTCGACGTCCTGCCCTCCGCGCCGGTGCCGGGCTGCCACGCCGAAACCCCGGCGGGCCGGATCACGTTCGGTTTCGCCGAGCACCTGGACGACGCCATGGCGGACGCGCTCGCCGCGATGGTCACCTGGCTGCAGGCTTCACACGGGCTCGCCCGCGGTGCGGCACTGGCACTCGCGAGCGCCGTGGTGGACCTGCGCGTCACGCAGGTGGCGAACCGGACGTGGGGCGTGCACGCGGTCCTGCCGCCCGGCGCGGTGCGCTGACCTGCTACAAAAGGATGTGCGGTTCGCCCGGTGGGGATGTCTCGTGCTCGTCCTCGCGGTGCTCGGGGGCGGGCTGGCCTGGCTCGTCCTCGCCCAGCGCCAGCCACCGCCGCCCTCGTGCGGGGTGCCGGGTTACAGCCTCACGCCCGAGCAGGCGCAGAACGCCGCCACGATCGCGGCCGTCGGCGGGCGGCTGGGCATGCCGGACCACGCCGTGACGGTCGCGCTCGCCACCGCGTTGCAGGAATCCAAGCTGCGCAACCTCACCGGCGGCGACCGTGACTCGGCGGGGTTGTTCCAGCAGCGACCGAGCCAGGGCTGGGGCACCTACGACCAGGTCACCGACCCGGTGTACGCTGCGACGACGTTCTACCAGCGCCTGCGGGCCCAGCCGCACTGGGCGGACCTGAGCGTGACCGAGGCGGCCCAGCTGGTGCAGCGCTCGGGCCTGCCGGAGGCCTACGCGCGGTGGGAGCCCGAGGCACGGGCGCTCGCCGGCGCGCTCACCGGCCAGGCGCCCGCCGCCTTCACCTGCCACGACCTGGTGCTCGGCGCCCCGGCCGACCTGGTGCCGGTCGCGAACGCGGAGCTGGGCACGGCGCGCCTCACCGGCGCCCACGACCTCGCGCCCGGCTGGGAACTGGCGAGCTGGCTCGTGGCGAACGCGACCCGCTTCGCGATCGACACCGTCACCTTCGACGGCCGCAGCTGGACGGCGGACGCCGGCGGCTGGTCCGAATCCGGCCCGTCCGACGGGCAGCTGACCTTCCACCAGCGCACGCCGGGGCAGTAGCTCAGCGCACCGGGTGGTGCCGCGAAACCGACGTCGTGGAGGGTTGTTCCCCCGGGCAGTCCCCCGGCAGGCAGGTCGGCGGCGGTGGCGGGAACGGGTGCCGCGGCCGGCTCGGCGGGGTTTCCGTCGGGCTGGGCGGTTCGCTCGGGCTGCTCGGCGGGGGCGGCGGCACCGCCTCGCTCGTCGACGGCGGCGGTGGCGGGGTTGTCGTGGGCGTGGTCAGGTCCGGTGCCTGCGGGAAGGACTGCACGGGTTTCCCGGACAGGTAGGCGTCCATGTAGGCCTGCCAGATGTAGCCCGGTTCCTCCCGTCCGTACACGTCGTACCCGTGCTCGCGCCCCTTGCCGTTGTGGTAGTTGCCGTAGATCGGCGCCGGCTGTTTGACGTTGCCGAACCACACGGCGGTCACCACCTGCGGCGTGAACCCGACCATCCACGCCTCGGAGTTGTGCCCGGTGTTCCCGAACTGCGCCGTCCCGGTCTTGGCGGCGTTCGGCCGCGCGCCGGACAGCCCGTCCCCGGACGACGACGCCACGTCGGTCATCGACTGGGTCACGATCGACGCGATCGCCGAGTTCGTCGCCGCGTCGTCGCTGAACGCCTTCTTCGGTGCCGTCGTGAAGCCGTACACCGGGTTGCCGCTGTCGTCGGTCACGCGCGCGACCAGGTGCAACGGCACGTACATCCCGTTCGCCGCGAACGTCGCGTACCCCTGCGCCTGGTCGAGCGGCCGCACCGGGTACTGCCCGATCGCGATGCCCAGCTCGGTCGTGCCGGTGCCCTTGCCCGTGGCCGGGTCGTCGTTCTGCAGCGAATCGAACGTGGCACCCAGCGACGTGGTGATCTGCTTCGGGATCCCGGCGTCCCACGCCGCCTGCCGCACCGCGGAAACGCCGACGTCCGCGCCCATCCGGTAGAACACCGTGTTCACCGACTGCGTCATCGCGTCCTTGACGGTGATCTGCGGCGAGCCCTCGCCGTCGGAGTTGTGCACCAGCTGCCCGGCGATCGTCTGGTTGTCGCTGCCGTCGTAGACCGTGTCCAGGCCGATCTTGTCCGGCTGTGCCCGCACCCCGGCCGCGAGAACGTACGGCTTGAACGACGAACCCGGCTGCTGCGGGGTGGTCGCCAGGTCGTAGGCGGTGGAGCCGTTCCCGCCGTAGTAGGCCAGGATCTCGCCGGTCTGCGGGTTCGCGGACACCAGCGCGCTGCCCTCGTCCGGGTACGCGGTGTCGGCGGCCATGATCTTCTGCACCGCCTGCTCGGCCTTCTGCTGCGCGTCCGGCTGGATGGTGAGGTAGATCTTGGCGCCCGACGCCGTCAGCGACTGCTCGGAGTAGCCCGCGGCGGCGAGTTCGGCGAAGGCCTCGGAGACGATGTACTGCCGGTCCGCGAGGTTCGGACCGCCGTTCTTGGCGCCGTTCGGCACCGGGGCCGGGAACTGCGCCGACGCGTACTCGGCCTGCGTGATCCAGTGGTTGGCCAGCAGGCGCCCCATCACGTAGCTGTAGCGCCGTTGCTGGTACGCGGTGTTGTCCGCCTGCCCCGGCAGCTGCACCAGGCCCGCGAGCAGCGCCGACTGCTCCGTGGTCAGCTTGCTCACGTCCTCGTTGTAGTACGCCCTCGCCGCGGCCGAGATCCCGTACGCCCCGCGTCCGAAGTAGACGGTGTTGAGGTATGCGGTGAGAATGTCCTCTTTGGAGTAGGTACGGGTCATCTTGTACGACTCGACCATTTCCACGAACTTCCGCTTCAGGGTCGCGTCGTCGTTGCCGGTGGCCTTCTTGACGTACTCCTGGCCGATCGTCGAACCACCGCCGGTGCCGCCGGTCAGCCGGTTGTAGACCGTGCGCAGGATGGCCTTGAGGTCGAAGCCCGAGTTCGTCATGAACGTCTCGTCCTCGGCGGCCATCTGCGCGTTCTTCATCGTCTGCGGGATCTGGTCCCACGACACGACCGCGTGCGCGCCCTCGGTCGACTTCGTGTACAGCGTCGAGCCGTCGGCGTAGTACAGCGTCACCGGCTGGTTCAGGCTCGCGGCCAGCGCGTTCGGGTCCGGAACGTCGACCATGAAGTACGCCACGACGAACGCCGCGACCGGGATGAACATGCCCAGGCCCAGCACCACGTACAGGGTCCGCCGCGCCCGCCGCCACCCGGGCCGCTCGCCGTAGCTCGCCAAAATCGACCTCCGAGAATCCCGCCCGTCACTGTAAACGACGGGCGGGACGCCCGTGGTTCAGTGCGCCGGCAGCAGCCCGTGCGGGTCCAGCACGTACTTGCGGGCCGCGCCGTGGTCGAACTCCTCGTACCCGCGTGGCGCTTCGGGGAGCGGGATCGGCGTGGCGTTGACGGCGTCGGCGATGTGCACCCGGTCGTGCAGGATCGCCATCATCAGCTGCCGGTGGTAGCGCATGACCGGGCACTGCCCCGTGGTGAAGGCGTGCGATTTGGCCCAGCCGAGCCCGATCCGGAGGGACAGCGAGCCCTGCCGCGCCGCTTCGTCCGCC
The DNA here is from genome assembly GCF_039542405.1 of Amycolatopsis dongchuanensis. NCBI lineage: Bacteria > Bacillati > Actinomycetota > Actinomycetes > Pseudonocardiales > Pseudonocardiaceae > Amycolatopsis > Amycolatopsis dongchuanensis. The sequence continues at coordinate 64,371 of NZ_BAABIB010000093.1, read as the reverse complement.
GCGCCCGGGTCACCCGTCACGTACAGCCCCGGGATGCCGAGCGCGCCACCCGCGCGCGTGAGGTCCATGAGCGAATTGAGCACGGTGGCCGGTTTTTCCGTTTCCGCCTCCCTGCCGTGCCCGCGGGCCTCGAAACCGACCGCGTCCACCCCGCAGTCCACCTCCGGCACGCCCAGGATCTCCGCGATCTGGTCCTTCGGGTCACCCTGGGACACGTCGACCGTCTCGCAGCCGAACGAGCGCGCCTGCGCCAGCCGCTCCGGGTTGAGGTCGCCGACGATGACCACGGCGGCACCGAGCAGTTGCGCCGACGCCGCGGCGGCCAGCCCGACCGGGCCAGCCCCGGCGATGTAGACCGTCGAGCCGACCGTCACGCCCGCGCTGACGCAGCCGTGGAAACCGGTCGGGAAGATGTCCGAAAGCATGGCCAGGTCGAGGATCTTCTCCATCGCCTGGTCCCGGTCGGGGAACTTGAGCACGTTCCAGTCCGCGTACGGCACCATCACGTACTCGGCCTGCCCGCCGACCCAGCCGCCCATGTCCACGTACCCGTACGCGGAGCCCGGGCGGTCCGGGTTGACGTTGAGGCAGATCCCGGTCTTGCCCTCCTTGCAGTTGCGGCACCGCCCGCACGCGATGTTGAACGGCACCGAGACCAGGTCCCCGACGTGCACGAACTCCACGTCCCGGCCCGTTTCCACCACCTCCCCGGTGATCTCGTGCCCGAGCACGAGCCCCTCGGGGGCGGTGGTGCGGCCACGCACCATGTGCTGGTCGCTGCCGCAGATGTTGGTCGCCACGTTCTTCAGGACCACGCCGTGGTGCACTTCGCGCCCCACGTTCGCCTTGTTCACCCCGGGACCGTCGTGCAGGACGAAGTCGGGATAGTCGATGTCCTGGACTTCGACGGTGCCCTTGCCGACGTAAGCGACTGCCTTGTTGCCCGCCATGGTGCACCTCGTTTTCCTCGTCGAAAACCGGTGTGCCCATGCTAGGCGCGCCCAAGGCAGCCGCCCTACCGCCGATCGCGGGGGCTACCCCGCGTACTTCGCGAACACCTTGGTGTAGTCCCAGTTCGACTGGGAGACGCCGGAGCAGGAGTCCGCCGCGCCGCCCGTGCAGGGCCGGTCGCGGTTGACCGACCAGAACGTCAGGCGGGCGAGGTGGTGGCCGTTGGCGTAGTTCAGGATCGTGTTGAAGTCGTTGACCGTCACCGTCTCGCTCTGGTCGGTGATCCCGTTCATCGACGAGATCCCGCTGTGCCGGTAAGCGCTGTCATCGCTGTAGCCGTAGGCGTTCTTGAGCGCGTTCTTCAGCCCCTCGGCGGCCTGCACGGTGAGGTTGCCCATGTTCTGCCCGGCACCGCCGAAGTCGAACGGCATGATCGCCCACGCGTCCGCCGCGAACCCGCTCGCCGCCGCGCGGTTGATCAGGCTCGTGTCGGGCCCGGACTGCCCGGTGCCGATCGTCACGTAGATCTTCACCGACGGGTTGTTCGCCCGGATCGTCTTGAGCGCGTCCACCGTCCGCTGCTGCACGGTCGCGTTCGAGTAGGCGTCGGCCTCCAGGTCGATGTCGATCGCCTTGAACCCGAAGGCGTTGATGACGGCCTGGTACGCGCCGGCGAGCGCGCTCGCGCTGCCGCACGACTGCTCGAGCTTGTTGCCGCTGTAGCCGCCGAACGAGGGCACCACGTCCCCGCCGTTGCCGCGGATGGCGTTGATCGCCGAGCCGTCCACGCCGCCGGTGAGCGGCCGCGAGCCGTCCCACTGCGGGTTGCACGTGCCGTTGGAGAGCACGAACGCGAGCGTGAACCACTTGACCCCGGTGGTGTTCATGACCTCGACCGGGTTGGGCGGGCTGCCCCAGCCCTCGTACAGGTAGGGCGCGACGGCCATCGGCGCGTTCGGTGTGGCGGTGCTGCCGTTCGGCGCCGACCACTGCTGGTTCGCGGTGGCCGCGCACGTCCAGATCTGCAGCTGCGTGCCGTTGGTGGTGCTCCAGTCCGTGTCGTCGAGGCACTTGCCGGAGCCGGTGTTGACGTACTGCCTGGTCGAGGTGTTGTAGCTCCACTGCTGCGCGCCGGTGCCGTTGCAGTCGTAGAGCTGGACCTTCGTGCCGTCGGCGGTTCCGGCGGCCGTGACGTCGAGGCACTTGCCCAGCGCGCGCAGCGTGCCGTCACCGGGCGTGGTCCACTGCTGCGCGTTGGTGCCGTTGCAGTCGTAGATCTGCACCGGCGTGCCGTTGGCGTTGCCGGCCGCGGCGACGTCGACGCATTTGCCGCCGTAGCCGGTGATCTGGCCGGTCGCCGCCTGCGCGGCGAAGGGGGACAACACGGTCAGCGCGAGTGCGCCGACCGCGGCGAGCACGGTCTTTCTCATGGGAACTTCCTTTGTTCAGACGGGGACGGTCCACTTCTGGTTGCTGCCGCCGGTGCAGGTCCAGATCTGCGGCCGGGTGCCGTCGGCCGAGCTCTGCCCGGTCGCGTCGAGGCATTTGTTCGCAGCGGGATTGACGACGTCGCGGGCGGCGCTGACCACCCGTTGCTGGTTGGGGGTGCCGCCGCAGTCCCACAGCTGGAGCTGGGCACCGTCGGCGGTCGACCGGTCCTTGACGTCGAGGCACTTGCCGCCGATGCCGGTGATGGGTCCCGTCGGGCTCGTCGGGGTGCCCGGCCACGTGCTGCCGGTGGTGTTGCAGGCGATCAGGGCCTTGGAGCCGTCGGGGTTGCGCCAGGCGACGTTGCGGGAGTCGATGCGCACCGCGCCGGGCCGGACGAACTTCGTCAGGTGCCCCATGTCGTAGTACTCGACGGTGTAGTCGACCTGACCGTGCCGAGAGTCTCCATTGTGGACGGGGATGAGGCCGGTGCAGGTGCCGCAGCCACCGAAGTGGGGCCAGGGGTACTGGTTGTGGACGGTGGTCTGCTGGGCGACGTCGCCGCCGTAGCCGTGCCAGGCGATGCCGCCGAACAACGGGTCGTTGCGGATCGAGGCGTCGTCGACGGTCGGGGCGCCGTAGGCGGCGTAGGCCCGGTAGTACTGGGCTTCGAGCCAGCCCTGGGCGAGGTTGTCGTTGTCCTTCATCCAGGCGGGGGCGGTCCAGGGGGTGCCCATGAGTTTGAGGGCGGGGTTGAGCTGCTTCGCCTGCTTCGTCAGGGGCACCACGTCGGCGAGGTCGTGGGCGATCGTGAAGTTGGCGAGGCCGGGGTCGGTTTGTCCGGCGGGGACGTCGCCGTAGGTGTAGCCGAAGCGGGCCAGGCCGGAGGAGCCCATAGGGTTGCGCACGAAGCTCAGGCCGATGCCCGTGTCCGGGTCGAAGAGTCTGCGCATGGTGTCGTCGCGGGTGGTTTGCGAGAGGGCGCCGCTGGAGTTCATCAGCCAGGCCGCGGTGTCGGTGAAGGAGGCGCCGCCGCCCTCGAAGGTCTGGTAGGTCGTGTTCTCGTTGACGGTGATGGTCTGCCCGCCGCTACCGGTGCCGGCCGTGAAGGCGATCGGGGTCTGCTGCTGCAGCCCGCGGGTGACGTTCACGCCGCGGGCGTCGTCGGTCGTGGTGAGCCAGACGTTGACGGTCGTCCCGGCGGCGGTGGCCGGGGCGGGACCGATCAGGAGGAGGCCGAGGAGTGCGGTCGCGAGCAGGACGGACGTGCGGCGGGGAGACATCGGTGTCACCACCTGAGCGTCGTTTTGTTCGAGGTGACAACGAAGTATGCATGGTCTGGACCAACCGAGCAAGAGGCCGGTTGGTGGGTACCTCACCGATGGGATCCGCCGGAGGGACCCGACTTCCGGCGGGTTGACACGGCGGTGGCTCGCGGGGTTTGGCTTCGGTGGGAACGCGCGGGTGGCTCAACTCGGGTGCCAGTCGGTCCGGCGCTCCGGACCGACTGGCCGTGGCACTTCTCACCGCAGTGGGCCGCGCGCATCATCGGGCAGCCGCCGGAGCCGCCCGTCCGCCCCCTGACCGAATCACCAAGCGGCTCAAGACGAGCATCAACCCCGTGCGCGGCGCAGCCCGGGTGCACCGATGCGACGCCCCGAACGAAGCCCCGCCGATCGGTTCCGCGCACCGGAGGCGCTGCCCCGCCGATCGGTTCGCGATGAGCCCGCACGGGGAATGTCCCCAGGGGTGCCGTTGTTATTCCGGGTGCGAGAGAAAGGAGCGAGCATGAAGGCCAGGAGTTCGGTCAGGTCGCTCAAGCAGAAGCCGGGTTCGATCGTCGTACGGCGGCGCGGGCACACGTTCGTGATCAACAAGCGTGACCCCCGCTGGAACACCCGGCAGGGCTGACTTTTCAGGAACGGGAGCCCCGTGGTGCGCGCCACGGGGCTCCCGTCGTTCCTAGACGACCTTGGTCACCTCGGCGAAGCTGGTGTGGAACTCGCCCGGCTTGGCGAAGTTGGCCACGTCGGCACCGGCCGCCCGCCCGGCGTCGGTACCCAGCGAGGCGAGCGCGTCATCCTTGCTCTCCCAGTCCAGCACGGCGATGAGGAAGTGGTCGGGCGTCGTGCCGTCCGGGCTCTCGCAGAGGCCCCACTCGAACGCCAGGAGGTTGGGCAGCGCGGCCACAAGCGGAGCGTGCACGTCCCGGTAGTGGGCGACGAACGCGTCCGGCTCGGCAGGCCGGTCGTAGACGACGGTCATGCGGTACATCGTGAGCCTCTCCGTTGAGCTTCCGGCCTCCCATCATGCCTGTTCCCGCAGCTCACGGCTGTACGACAAACGTCAGTCCCCGGCTACAACCTCCACCCGGGCGTTCGCGGGCTCCCGCCGCTTGGCAAACACCACCGCGACGAGTACCGCGCAGGCGATCAGCAGGACTGCACTGATCATGCTGACCACGGCCATGCCCTGCGCGAACGCGCTGTGTGCTGAGCCGAGCAGCTCAGCTGCAGGCCCTGCCGGCAGCCCCTGCGCAACCGCGTTTGCTCCGCTGACCGTCTCCCGCGCGGTCGTCACGGCACCAGCGGGTATACCAGCGGGGACAACCAACTGAGCCCGGTACAAGCCAAAGCCGATGCTTCCGAGCACGGCGAGCCCTAACGCGCCACCGAAGGTGTTGTTGGTCGACACGATGGCAGAGGCTGTTCCCGCCAGCCCCTGCGGCGCAGCGTTCATGATGAACACGGTGCCCAGTGCCGTCAACCAGACGACTCCCATCGAAATCAGCATCGAACCGACGATCAGCACCGATATCCATGCCTGAAGTGCCCCCAGCGCCAGCAGCAAGCAGCCCACCATCGCTACTGCCGTCCCAGCTCCCGACACCCAAAGGAGGCGCAGGCGTTTGGCCAGGCGCGGTAACGTCAATGTCGACGCGACGGTCGCGATGGACTGGGGGACCAGCAGCAAGCCGGCAGCCATCGGGGTGAAGTCAGCCACCGACTGCAGGTAGATCGGGATGAAAAGACTGATACCTGTGAGTAACGTGGTGCCAACTAGGACGATCAGGGACATGGCGCCGAAACGCCGGTCGCGGAACCAGCGGAGCTCGAGCAAGGGCACACGCAGGTTCAGTTGCCTCACACAGAACACGAGGCCGAACACGAGACCACCGACGATCGCAACTCCTACGACTAAACTCCATCCGTCGCGGGCCAGCTGTTTGAGGCCGTAGACGGTCGGCAGAACCGCTGCGAGGGCCAATCCCGCGCTGACCACGTCGATACGCGCTCGTCGGGCCGGAGATGGCGGTTCGGGCAACACGAACGGGCCGATGATCAGCAGAAAAGCCACCATGACCGGCCCCACCATCAGCACAGCGCCCCACCAGAACCATTCCAGGAGGATTCCGCCGACAACGGGACCCGCGGCTGCTCCCAGCAATACCGCACTCGCCCGAACGGTGATGCCCACCGCCCTCTGATGGGGATCATGAAAAATCGCACTGACGAGTGTGAGAGTGGCGGACAACAATGCGGCTCCCGCAATTCCCATGAGAGCCCTTGACGCGATCAACATGCCGACACTCGTGCTGAAGGCCGCAATCAGCGAGCCGCCCGCATACACCGTTGCCGAGAGGAGAAGAAGCCTCTTGTGACCGATCCAATCGCCAACCGCGCCCATCATCGCGACGAATCCCGCCACCATGAACGCATAGATGTCGACGATCCACAGCTGTTCGGTGCTTGACGCCCCCAGATCGACGCTGAGCTGCGGTAAGGCAAGCAAGAGGCTGGTACCGCCGATCGCGACCGCGGTCACCGGCGATACCACCACCAGCAACGCGAGCCACTCCCGGCTCCCGGCTTTCATCGATTCATTCACAACAGGCCAGTATTGTGCCACAGCTCCGGGATTTCACGAAGACGAATTCAGGCGCCTGTAATCTCTGCCGCTGTTCGGGAATTGATCACGCGTTCCGGGCCGATGTCCAGCGCCTCCGCGCGCAGGCAGCCCGACGTCAGCCAGTCCAGCTGGCCCGGCGCGTGGGCGTCCGTGTCGATGGCGAAGTCGCAGCCCAGCGAGGCCGCCAGGGACAGCAGGTCGTCGGGTGGGTCTTGGCGTTCTGGGCGGCAGTTGATCTCCACCGCGGTACCCGCGTCACGGCAGGCGGTGAAGACCGCGTGGGCGTCGAACGTCGACTGGGGGCGGCCGCGGCCTGTGATCAGGCGACCGGTGCAGTGGCCCAGCACGTCCGTGTGCGGATTGCGCACCGCCTCGATCATGCGGGCCGTCATCTCCTTCGCGGGCATGCGCAGCAGCGAATGCACGCTCGCGACCACGACGTCGAGCCTGCCCAGCAGGTCGTCCCGCTGATCGAGGGAGCCGTCCTCCAGGATGTCGACCTCGATGCCCGTCAGGATCCGGAACGGCGCCAGCTCGGCGTTCAGCTCCTCCACCAGCGCCAGCTGCGCCTCAAGCCGCTCGGGCGACAGGCCGCGCGCCACCGTCAGGCGCGGCGAGTGGTCCGTGAGCGCGATCCACTCGTGCCCCAGCGCCCTGGCCGCCTCCGCCATCTCGCGTGGCGGGCTGCCACCGTCCGACCAGTCGGAATGCGTGTGGCAGTCGCCCCGCAGCGCTGTGCGTAGGGCGGAATCGGTTGGCGGAGCAGCCGAGGAGACCAGCTTCGTGAGATACGCCGGTTCCTCCCCTGCCGCGGCCTGCGTGATCACTTGCGCCGTCGCGTCACCGATCCCCGGCAGGGCCTTGAGCGTCCCGGCCGCGACGCGTTCCGCCAGCTCCCCCGCCGGTAGCTCCTCGACCACCGCCGCGGCCCGGCGGAACGCCCGCACCCGGTAGGTGGGCGCGCCGGATCGCTCGAGGTGGAACGCGATCTGCCGCAGTGCCCATACCGGATCCATGATCGAGGAGTACCACGGCGGAGGCGAACTCTCACCCTGGAGCTTGGGGGAACGAGAGCGCCGGGGCCTCAGCCGCCCAGCTCACCGACGGGGCGAGAGGAACGACCCGACCCTGCCGACGGGCTCCGGGTGGCTGAGGCCCACGGCCTGGCGGACGAAGCCGCCCCAAGCCCCGCTGCCCGACCACTCCCGCCGCCGACCAGGTCCGGCCGAACGAGCTCACCCAAAACCCCGGCCTCCCGGCCCACGGCCTGGCGAAGGAGCTGCCTCGAACCCCAACCTCCCGGCCCACGAGGCCCGGGCGAATGAGCCGCCCGAAGCCTCCGTCACCCGGCTGAAGGGCCCGGGCAAGCGACGCCCGCGGAAGCCGCGACCGCGCGACCCACGGGCCTGGCAAACGAGGGGCTGGGTAGTCGGCCTGAGGGCGGCTCAGCACGACCGAGCCCGCCCCGCAGCCCAGCGCGACCAAGCCAAGGCGCCCCGTCACCCCACCGAAGGGCCCATCCCCAGCGACTGGGGCGTGCTGGCATCCGGCGAGGGCTGGTGCAGGCCTTCGTCCAGCGGGCCGTACTCCGTCATCAGCGCCGGGCTGCCGCCCCACGGCGTCTGCTCCTCCGCGATCAGCGAGTTCGTCGTCAGCAGCAGGCCCGCCACCGACGCCCCGTTCTGCAGCGCCGAACGGCACACCCGCAGCGGGTCGACGATCCCCATCTCCACCAGGTTCCCGTACCGGTCCAGCAGCGCGTCGAAACCCTCGTCGTCCGCCAGCTCGCCCACCCGCGCCACTACCTCGTGCGCCGGGTAGCCTGCGTTGTACGCGATGAGGTACGTCGGTTCGCTCAGCGCCTGCCGCACGATCTCCGCTCCCGTCGCGTAGTCGCCCTCCAACCCGAGGTCCTCCAGCACCCGGGCGGCGTGCAGCAACGCCGCGCCGCCACCCGCCACGATGCCCTCCGCCATCGCAGCCCGCGTGGCCGACAGGGCGTCCTCCACGCGGTGCTGCAGCTCCTTCAGCTCCGCCGGCGTCGCGGCGCCCACCTTGATCACCGCGACGCGGCCGGTCAGCGCTCCAATCCGCTCCGTCAGCACGTCCTCGTCGATGCCGTACTGCGCCCGCGACAGCTCCGCCCGCAGCTGGTTCACCCGGAACTCCACCGCCTCCGCCGACCCGCCGCCCCCGACGATCGTCGTCGCGTTCTCGGTCACCCGCACCTGCCGCGCCCGGCCGAGGTGCTCCAGCGTCATGGTCTCCAGCGTGAACCCCGACTGCTTCGACAGCACGGCACCGCCCACCACCGCGGCGAGGTCCTCCAGCTTGTGCAGCCGCCGGTCGCCGAACCCCGGCGCGCGCACGGCCACCGACGAGAACGTGCCGTTGACGTGGTTGTGCACCAGCATGCTCAGCGCGGGACCCTCGACGTTCTCGGCGATGACCACCAGCGGCCGCGGCTGCCGCATGATCCGGTCCAGCAACGGCATCAGCTGCTGCACCTTCGTGATCTTCTCCGCGCACATCAGGATGTACGGGTCGTCGAGCACCGCCTCCAGCCGCCCCGGATCGGTGACCAGGTACGGCGACACGTAACCGTTGTCGAACTCGAACCCCTCCACGAACTCCACCGACATCCCCAGCGCCGGCGACTCTTCGACCGTGACCACTCCCCCGTCGCCGACCGTGTGCAGCGCCTTCGCGATCACCGAACCGACCGCGTCGTCGTCGTTCGCCGAGATCGCGGCCACCCTCGCGTAGTCCTGTTCGGACACCACCGGGTGCGCCGCCTTCTCCAGGTGCTCCACGAGCCGCCCGACCGCGTGGTCGATGCCGCGTTTGACCAACACGGGATTCCCGCCGCGGGCGATGGCCCGCATCCCCTCGCGCACGATCGCCTGCGCGAGCACCGTCGCCGTGGTGGTGCCGTCGCCCACGACGTCGTTGGTCTTGATCGCCGCTTCCTTGACCAGCTGCGCCCCCATGTTCTCGAACTGGTTCTTCAGGTGGATCTCCCGCGCGATGGTCACGCCGTCGTTGGTCACCACGGGCGAGCCGGTGATCTTCTCGATGATCACATTGCGCCCCTTGGGTCCCAGCGTCGACTTCACCGCCTCCGCGAGTTTGTCCACTCCGGACAGCAGCAGCTCCCGCGCCTCCGCGCCGAACCGCAGTTCCTTGGCCATGCCGCAACTCCTAAGGCGTGAGGATCGCGCGGCCGCGGACCCGGCCGGCGTCGAGGTCGGCCAGCGCGTCGAGCGCCGCCTCAAGCGGGTACTTCCTGGTGTGCAAGGTGACCCTGCCGGTCTGCGCCAGCACCATCAGCTCGGCGAGGTCGTTGTACGTGCCGACGAGGTTGCCCACGACGTTCCGCTCGGTGGAGATGAGGTCGATCGTCGGGACTTCAAGCGTGCCACCGTAACCGATGACGAAGTGTGACCCGTCGCGCCTGGTCATCGCGAAGGCGTCCTGCTGGGCGCCCTGTTCGGCGACGAAGTCGAGCACGACTTCGGCCCCGTGGCCACCGGTCAGATCGAGCACGGCCTCCACGTGGGAACCGTCACCCAGCACGGTTTCATCCGCGCCGAGCTGTTCGGCGAGCTTCAGCGCGTCCGGGTTCCGGTCCACCACCACGACTTTCGCCGCGGTCAGCGCCCGCAGCGACTGGATGCCGATGTGCCCGAGGCCCCCGGCCCCGTTCACGACGCACACGGTGCCCGGGTACAGCAGCGGCACGGCCTTGCGCACGGCGTGGTAGGCGGTGATCCCGGCGTCGGCGAGCGCCGCCACGTCCGCCGGGTGCGTCGACGGGTCGAGCTTGATGCACGCCCGCGCCGACGTGAGCAGGTACTCCGCCATCCCGCCGTCGCGGTTGAGGCCGGGGAACACGCTGTTCTCGCAGTGCATGTCGTTGCCCGCGCGGCAGGCGTGGCACAGCCCGCAGGTCGGTGTCGGGTGCAGGATAACCGTGTCCCCCACCGCGACGTTGGTGACCGCGGAGCCGACCTCGTGCACCCAGCCCGCGTTCTCGTGGCCGAGGGTGTACGGCATCGTGATCTCGGCCAACCCGTCCCACTGCCCCTCGATCAGGTGCAGGTCGGTGCGGCACACCCCGGCGCCGCCGATCTTCACCACCACGTCGAACGGCTCCTTCGCGGTGGGTTCCGGCACCTCCTCGACGACGGGTGAGCGGTGGTACTCGTGCAGGCGGACGGCTTTCATCCCGTGCCCTCCTCTTCCGCGATCCCCGGGTAGCGCACGCGCAGCATCCCGCGGCACACCCCCGAGTTGGCCTCCATGCTGGTGCGGGTGAGCCGGGCGACCGCGAGGTGCCGCCGCACCTGTCCCGGCCCGATCCCGCCGCCGCTGCCCGGGTCGACCAGCAGCGGCGCGTCGTCGCCCGCGGGCAGCCCCAGTTCACGGCGGCGGGCCCGCAGGCGGTCGAGGTCGGCGCTCGGCGGGACGTCGCCGAGGGTGAGCGCCGGAGTGACCTCGACCCCGGCCGACCGCAGCGCGCGGCACACCCGGTCGGTGCCCGCGAACACGGCCTTGCGCAGGAAGTCGGCGCGCAGTGCGTCCAGCTCGGCGACCGCCTCCCCCTCGAACGAGGCGACGAACCCCGCCCGCGCCGCGACACCCCGGTTGATCGCCTCCGCCGCGAAGTGGTCCAGCAGCACGACTTCCGGCTCGGCGACCGCGGACACCGCGTCGTAGGCGTCCGCGACCATGAGGAACGCGAAGTTCGGGGCGCAGAAGTACGTCGGCAACCGCAGCTCGACGTACGCCCGCGTGCCCCGGACCTCGCACCTCGCGACGAAACCGAGGTCCGTCAGCGGCTCGTCCAGTTCCGGATCGCGGACGGTCGCCAGTGCGGACCACACCTCCTCGGCTGTCACGGGTTCGGCACGCCGACCGGCTCGACCACCTGTGGTGCCCGCAGCCGCAGCTCTTCGGGTACCTCGATGTCGTAGAGCCGGGCCGCGTTCAGGCCGAGGATCTTCTTCTTCTGGTCGACGGTCAGCGGCGGGAAGTCCGACAGCTCCTCGTCGGCCGGCATGTTCCAGTCCACGAACCCCTCGACCTGCCACTTCGGCTCCCAGATGGCGTAGTCCGCGCCGAAGACCAGCTTGTCCTCGCCGAGCCAGAACATCAGCTCGCCCATGACCTTCGCGAAGAACTTCGGCCGGGCGTGCATGAGGCCACCGATCACGACGGCGAGCCCCGCGTACACGTTGCGCTCCTGCGTGGCCATGAAGCAGAAGTCCTCGATGCGGGGCAGGCCGACGTGCTCGACGATGAAGTTCAGCCCCTGGAAGCTCGTGGCCACCTGGTCCACATCGGACACGTCGAACGCGTCCTTGTCCAGCGGCCAGATCGTCGGTCCCTTGTGGACGTGGATGTTCTTGACGCCCAGTTCCTCGCACTTCTCCAGGTACTTCGCGGCCTCGGGGTCCTTCAGCGACCAGCCCCGCGAATCGCCCAGCCACTCGGCGGTGTACAGCTTGACGCCCTTGCAGCCGTAGCGCCTGACCCGTTCGGTGAACGCCTTCATGCCCGCGTCGCCCTCGCGCGGATCGAAGTAGGTGTTGACCAGGAACTTGCCGGGGTGCTTCTCGGCGAGCGCGCCGTCGGTCTCGGTGGTGTTGAACCCGGTGCGGTACCACTGCCGCAGGTTGGTGGGCTGGAAGATCGCCTTGTCCACGTGCCCGGCCTCGAACAGGTCGTGCATCATCAGTTCCTCGGAGTACTTCTGGAACCGGTCGATGGGCCAGTGCGTCTCCTCCGGGCCGAGGCCCTGGTAGGCGTGGAAGCACTCGATCCAGCCCTTGGCGTACTCCTCCTGCCCCTCGACCCAGTTCGCCGGGCTCGCGTCCCAGAAGTGGGTGTGCCCGTCGACCACGAAGTACTTCTCGCCGTCCTTCTCGTACATCGCGGAGTCCTTTCAGCGCAGGGGCTTGAGGTCGAAGTCGAGGTACTCGGCGGCGTCCTCGGGGTTGGCGAACATGATCGTGCGGTCGTCGAGGTGGACCATGCGGCCGTAGTGGGTCGACATGCTCTCCTCGAACTCGGCCGCGTCGAACCAGCCCTCCTCCTCGCCCGCCGCCTCGTCGATGTCGGCGTACACGACGTCGAAGCGGCCCACGCCGTCGACGCGGATCATCGACGGCAGGTGCGTGATGGTGACGTTGTCGAGCCTGCCGAGCACCTCCGCGACGATGGTGCCGACCTGGTTGTTCATCAGCGTGAAGCCGCACCTGTTGGACGCGGTGCTGTCGGCCTTGAAAGGGCTTTCCGTCCGGGAACTCGTGGTGGTCACTGGTTCAGCTCCTTCGGTGCGGGCAGGCCGAGGTCGGCCAGGATGCCGCTGAACCGGCTCTTCGCCCGGTCCAGCCCGTCTTCGAACCGCGGGGGTTTCGCGTCCGGCTGCGACCACAGGGGCTGCAGCGTCCGCGCGGCGTGCAGGCACCGCGGCACCCACTCGCCCAGCCACCCGCGCAGCAGGCTCCGGTTGTGCTCGGCGAACTCGCGGTCGTCGACGAGCAGCCGGAACAACGCGCGGGTGTACCGCAGGTCGCGCTCGGAGAAGTCGTACTCCTCGGCGCCGATCAGCGTCGGCGTCACGAAGTCCCCGTTGGCGGGGGCGGCCTGCTGCACGAGGTTGCTGCGGAACAGCTCCCCCACGAGCGGCTCGAACACGACGTTGGCGGCGAACACCGCCTCGGCCCAGTCCCAGATCCCCGTCAGCTGCTCGGCGACCTCGCGCACGCCCTGCCACGCCGGGTCGTCGTTCCACGTCACCAGGTGCGCCGTGCCGTCGAAGTGGCTGATCTCCTCGGTCAGCGTCAGGTTGTACAGCGCGAGGTCCTGCGCGGCGCGGATGCGGTGCATGCTGTTGACCGCGATCGCCGTGTTGTGCATGTTCGTCGGGCCGCGGCGGTTGGCGTTGGCGAACAGGTACAGCCCGAGCCCGTGGTCCACGTGCATCCACGCGCCCACGTGCTGCGCCACGAAGTGCGTCCAGTTGCGGTTCCACTGGTCGAACGCCTTGGCCTGCCGCGCCGCCTCGACGTTCTGGTTGAGCTGGCGGACGACGTTGGCGTTGTAGCGGTAGAGCGTGAGCTCCCACTCCTCGTTGGGGTCGCGGAACTCGTGCCAGCCGTGGGCGGGCCAGTCGTAGCCCCGGCCCCCCGATCCGGGGCCACGCTCCGGCACCGGCCGGTCCGAGCCCCAGGCCTTCAGTTTCGTCCACTCCAGCGGGTAGCCGCCCTGGCCGTCGGCGAAGCCGTACAGCCAGCCCTGCGCCAGGTAGTGCCGCGGGTCGGGCTGCACCTCGACGGTGACGTCCTCGTAGTGGCTCTGCTTGCGCTTGGCCGGGTCGAAGTAGTTGAACCGCCGCAGGTTCGAGTCGGGGAACTCCCTCGCGCCGGCCTCGGCGTCGGTGAAAACAGGCTTCGGCACACTGCGGACGGGTGTGGTGGTCGGCGTAGACATCGGTTTTCACCCTTCGCCTGTCGTGGTGAACTTGTCGTAGAACACCCGCTTTTCGGGCACGCCCAGCGCGGGCAGCAGTTCCAGTGCCGCCTCCACCATCGGAGGCGGCCCGCAGACGTACGCGTCGGCGCCGCGCAGCGCGGTCTCCCGCCGCCGGACGACGTCCGTGATCAGGCCCGTCTCCCCGTCCCAGCCGTCACCGTCCGGTTCGGACAGTGCCGGGACGTACCGGAAGTCGGGCAGTTTCTCCTCCAGCGCATGCAGTTCCTCGGTGAAGCAGAGGTCACGGCGGCGGCGCGCGCCGTAGTAGAACACCGCGGGCCTGCCGATCCCGCGTTCGGCCATCGAGCGCAGCAGCGCCAGGATCGGGGCGATCCCGGCGCCACCGCCGACGAACACCACCGGCGCGTCCGGGTTGTCCCGCAGGGTGAACACCCCGAACGGCCCGGTCACGGCGAGCCGGTCGCCCGGCCTCAGCCGGGTGTCGAGGAACTGCGAGAACAGGCCGCCCGGGTAGACCTTGATCACGAACTCCAGGCGGCCGTCCTCCCGGCACGAGGTGTTGGCCATCGAGAACGAGCGCGTCTCCTCCGTGCCGGGGACGGCGAAGTCCAGGTACTGGCCCGGGAAGAACTTCAGCGTCTCCGGCTCCAGGAGCCGCACGACGAGGTGCCGCAGGTCGTGCGTCACGTGGCCGATCGACACGACCTCCACCACGCCCTCCTGGATCGGGAGGCCGGAGTGGATCATCTCCTCGTCGTAGTTGAGCAGCTCGATGGTCAGGTCCTCGTACGCGTGTGCCCGGCACAGCAGCGTGTAGCCCTCCTCCTTCTCGAAGTCCGGCAACGCGAACGTGGAGTACCGCTCGTGCTCGACGTCGTCGCCCTCCAGGAGGAAGGACTTGCAGGAGGCGCACTGCCCCTCCTTGCAGCCGTGCATGAGCATGACGCCCTGTTCCGCGGCCGCGCGCAGGATCGTCTGGTCCTCGTCCGCCTCGATCTCGATGCCGACGGGTTCGAAGCGGACGACGTGCTTGTCGGCCATGTCAGCCGGCCGGTGCCGGGCGACCGGCGGGGCCCTGCCGGTGGTAGTCCGCCACGAACGCGGCGCGCTCGTCGTCGGTCATCTGGTTGAGCAGCACGTTCGGGCTCTGCACCTCGGGCATGCGGCGCAGGTGGTCCAGCGTCCACATCCGCTTGGGGTCGAGGTCGAGGTGCGGCTGCGCGACCATCGTCTTTCCGTCGTCGCGGACGAAGCCCATGTCGCTGACCACGTCGGCCCAGTTCCAGCCGTGGTACAGGGTCTCCCATTCGCGGGCACCGATCAGCTTGCCCATGTTGGGGGTGTTGCGGCCCTGGTAGGTGGGCCGGAACGCGGTCGCGTCGGTCCAGTGGCAGGTCTCCGAGCAGTAGGTGCGCCACTGGCCGTCCACCTGGTCGCACACCATGTCCTCGCGGACCAGGCACGGCACCATGCAGGTCCAGCAGCGGTGCGGGTACACGTAGTCGACGTCCTCGGCGACGATCGGGTGGTGCCCGTTGGGCTTCGACAGGCGGTTGTAGTTCTCCCACCACTTCCCGTACTTGTCGTACCAGCCGGGGTACTTGTGCTCGAACCACTCGAAGTCCTCGTCCGTCATCGGGTCTATCCGCCAGTAGTTGGCGAGCCAGCCGGTGGCGAAGAACTGGGCGACCTCGTGCACGTAGCCCTTGTTCCAGATCCGGTTCCAC
Organism: Amycolatopsis dongchuanensis; assembly: GCF_039542405.1. NCBI lineage: Bacteria > Bacillati > Actinomycetota > Actinomycetes > Pseudonocardiales > Pseudonocardiaceae > Amycolatopsis > Amycolatopsis dongchuanensis. Next base: position 48,856 of record NZ_BAABIB010000093.1, on the reverse strand, counting down.
GCCTCCTCGATGAGGTCGTGCGGGATCACCAGCCCGTACTTCTCCAGCGGCACGAGGTAGCTGCGGTAGTAGTCGTCGTAGATCCACCGGCGCCACATCTCGGCGTAGCTCTCGCGGTCCTTGCGGCGGTCCTTCGTGCCGTACTCGATGAACGTGCCGATCGCCGCGTCCACGACGCAGTGGTTGTTCCACCAGGCGTAGCGCAGGTCGCGTTCCAGCAGCTGGTGGTTGCTCTCGTCGGAAAGCGCCATCAGCAGGGTGGCGTAGCCGTTGCTGATGTGGCGGGACTCGTCGGACTGCACGGAGTGGAACACCGTCGGCAGCAGGTAGTCGCCGTTGGCGGCCGCCTCGGCGGGCATCGCCACGAAGAGAGTGTTCGTGAAAGCGGTTTCCGCGACGATCGTCAGGTAGATGCTGGCGGCGGTGATGGCGTCACCGGTGATGAAGCCCTCCGCGAACTGGCGGCCGATCGTGCCGCAGTAGTCGTTCTGGAAGTTGCGCAGCGACGAGTTGAACCCGGCGGGGTCGATGTAGTTGTTCATGTACAGGCGTTTGAGGTTCTGCTGGATCGTCGAGTGCCGGACCTCGTCGATCATCTGGATCGCCTGGCCGTTGTGCAGTTCCGGGTTGGGCACCGTGCGGAACAGCAGCGGCATGGCGCGTGCGGCGGAGATCTCCGGCAGCGGGATGATGGACAGGAACAGCTTCTGCCACTCCAGCCACCGTTCCTGCACCTGCCGGAACATGTTGCCGCGGATCGCGCCGTCCTCCGCGCCGTAGACGCGGTGGTCCTTCTCCTCCTGCATCGGGAAGTAGGACCGCAGGACCTGCTTGAGCGGGTCCTTCTTCTTGGCTTTCCGGAACGTGTAGTCCGTGCCGTACTGGGAGACGGGCTCGTGGTAGGCCGGTTCCCAGGACAGTTCCTGGATCTTCTGGTGGGCTTTCGCCACGCTCTGGCGGCTCATGTCGGCTCCTTGGGGCGGCAAGTCCTGTGCCGACGATTACAAGGCCCCCGGCCCGCGTCGCGGGTCTCAATATGAGACAGCGCTACGGCTCGCCGAGCATCCGCTCCCGCAGCTCCGCCAGTTCCCGGTGCGAAGCGTCACCGACGCGCGAGTCGCCTTCCGCGCGCGGCTCGATGCCGAGCGCCCGCAGCAGAGCCGCGGCGGGCTCCCCCGGATGACCGCCGTCGCCCAGTTCCGGGTGCAGGCCCTGCTCCGCCAGGTGCGAGAACACGACGTTCACGATCGTCCACGGGTTGTACGTTTCACCGCGCATGCCCCCATCCCACCGCCGCCGGGCGGCGCGGGCTGTCTCAATTTGAGACACCGGCACGGTGGCCCCCTGGCCTACCCTGTGAGCACGACACAGCGAGGTGCCGGGAGGCCAAGGTGGACCGTGCGACCACGATCCGGCCCGACGACGAAGGCCTCGCCCGTACGCGCGAACGGTTCCTCACCAGGGAACCCGTAGAGCCCGGCGAGGTCAGGGACCCGATTTTGGCTTCGTGGTGGCGTTCGCGCGAGTTCCGCGTGCCCGCCGACCGGATCGACCTGCCGTTCCTCGGCGACGCCGACCCCGAAACGCCGTTGCTGCGCGGCGCCGCCCCGGTGCTGGAGCGGCTGGGCGACCAGCTGGCGGGCCAGCCGATCAGCCTCATCCTCACCGACCCGGCCGGTGTCGTGCTGACGCAGCGCACCGGCGACCGCGACCTGCACCGGCACCTGGAGCGGGTGGAGCTGGTGCCCGGCTACAGCTACGGCGAACGGTTCGTGGGCACCAACGGCATCGGCACCGCGCTCGAGGACGGCCGCCCCACCTACGTCTTCGGGCACGAGCACTACGCCGAGCACCTGGAGAACCTCGCGTGCGCCGGCGTGCCGATCCAGCACCCGATCTCCGGCAAGACCATCGGCGCCGTGGACCTGACGTGCTGGCGCAAGGACGCCGGCGGGCTGCTCGTCGCGCTCGCGCGCAGCACGGCCGAACAGGTGCGGCAGGCGCTGCTGACGCACAGCAGCCTGCGCGAGCTGGTGCTGTTCCAGTCCTACCTGCAGGCGTGCCGCCGCACGACGGGCATCGTGCTGGCGTTCAACTCCGACGTCGTGATGATGAACGACAGCGCCCGCCGCCTGCTGGACCCGGCCGACCAGACGATGCTGCTCAACCGCGCGCACCAGGAGCTGGCCGAGCGCCACCGCGTCACCACGACGGTCACGTTGTCCAGCGGTGGCAAGGTGCGGCTGCAGTGCCGCCGGGTGAGCGGCCACCGCGAGGGCGAGGTCGCGGGCGGCGTGCTCACGGTGAAGCTGCTCGACTCCGACGAGAGCGCGGGTGTCGCGCTGCCGGTGGTGCCGATGTTCCTGCCCGGCGTGGTCGGCTCGTCCCCGGCGTGGTTGCGCGCCGCGCAGGACGTCGATCTCGGCTACGGCCGCGAATGGCTCGTGCTCGCGGGCGAGGCGGGCAGCGGCAAGTACACCCTGGTGCGTGGCGTGCACCAGCGGCGCAACCCGGCCGGGCGGCTGCACGTGCTCGACGCGGCGCGCCGGACCGAGGACTGGGCCGGCGACCTGCGCCGCGAGCTCGTCACCGACCCCGTCGACACCCTCGTCGTGCGGCACGTCGACCGGCTGCCCCCGCCCGGCCTCGGCGAACTGGTGGCGGCGCTGCGGGAGGCGCGCGGCAGCACGTGGGTCGCGGTCACCCTCGCCCCGGACGCCGACGCCGACCCGGCGCTGCTGGAGTTGTTCCCCCGCACGGTCACCGTGCCCCCGCTGCGGCGGCACGCCGATGACCTGCGTGACCTGGTCCCGCTGCTCCTCGGCCGCCTCGGCGGCGGGCTGACCTGCTCGCCCGCGGCACTGCACCTGCTCATGCGCGCGAGCTGGCCCGGCAACGTCACGCAGCTGTACCGGGTGCTCAAGCAGGTCACCCAGCGCCGCCGCACGGGCACGATCGTGCCGACGGACCTCCCCGCCGAGTACCACGCGCTCGCGCGGCGCCCGCTCAACCGGTTCGAGACCGTCGAGCGGGACGCCATCGTGCGGAGCCTGGAGGACGCCAACGGCAACAAGGTGCGCGCCGCGAAGCTGCTGGGCATCTCGCGCGCCACGATCTACCGCAAGATCCACGAGTACGGGATCGTCACGCCCGGCCGCTGACCGGTTCGCCCGGTTTCCGCGTGACGCGTGTTACTCCCCGCGTCCGCACGGGAATGCTCTGCGACACCCGCGGGCTTCGAGGAAGCGAAGCCGTTTCCGAGGAGGGTCATGTCGCAGGACGCCCAGCCCGTCCGCAGTCTCCGGCTCGTCATGGTCGTGCTCGCGTTCTCGTGCGGGGCGACGGTGGCGAACCTGTACTACCCGCAGCCGTTGCTGGACGAGATCTCGCGCGCGTTTTCGGTGAGCCAGGGCGCCGCCGCGCTCGTGGTGACGCTGACGCAGCTCGGGTACGCCGCGGGCATGGCGTTGCTCATGCCGCTCGGCGACCTGCTGGAGAACCGCGGCCTGGCCGCGCGCACGCTCGTGTTCACCACGATCGCGCTGGTCGTCGCGGGCCTGTCGCCGGTGTTCGGGGTCTTCCTGGCCGCGTCGGTGCTGATCGGCATCACGTCGGTGGTGGCGCAGATCCTCATCCCGTACGCCGCGCACCTCGCGCCCGAGGAGCAGCGCGGCCGCTTCGTCGGCACGGTCATGACGGGGCTGCTGCTGGGGATCCTGCTGGCGCGGACGGTGTCGAGCCTCATCGCGGAAGCGTGGGGCTGGCGGACGATCTACCTCGTCTCCGCCGGGCTGATGCTGCTGGTGGCGGCGGCCGTCGTGCGGCTGCTGCCGCGCCGCGAGCCCGGCCACGACGTGCGGTACCCGCACCTGATGCGGTCCATCCTGACGCTCGCCCGCGAGGAGCCCGCGCTGCGCCGGCGTGCCGCGTGCCAGGCGCTGATGTTCGGTGCCTTCAGCGCGTTCTGGACCACGGTGGCGTTCGAGCTGACCGGCAGGCACGGGCTGACGCAGACGGGTGTGGGGATCTTCGCGCTCGTCGGCGCGGCCGGTGCCGCCGCGGCCCCGGTCGCGGGGCGGCTGGGCGACCGCGGGTACGGCCAGGTGGCCAGCGGGGTGGCGCTCGCGCTCGGCGCGGCGGCGATGGTGCTGGCCGACGTCGGGGTGGGCAGCCTCGTCGTGCTGGCGGCCGCCGGCGTGCTGCTGGACCTCGCCGTGCAGGGCCACCAGGTGCTGAGCCAGCGCGAGATCTACGGTCTGCGGGCCGACGCGAGGGCCCGGATCAACACGGTGTTCATGACGACGATCTTCGTCGGTGGTGCCGCGGCGTCGGCGATCGCCGGGGCCGTTTACGATCTTGCCGGGTGGACGGGCTCGAGCCTGTTCGGCGCGGCGCTGCCGGTGCTCGGCCTGGCAATCTGGACCTGGTCCCGCGTGCGCGCCCGGCGCGGAGCCCACACCGGGTTGACACCCGTGGGGTAAAGATGAGCTTGTCTCATTTTCTGGAGCTGGGGAGGCCAGGATGATCGGCCACGACGAGGCGCTGCGCGCCGTCGAAGGCAGCCTCGACCGGCCGTCCGCGGCGCGGGTCTACGACTACTTCCTCGGCGGGGACACCAACTACGCCATCGACAGGGAGTTCGCCCACAAGATCCGTGCCCGGCTCCCGCTCATCGGGCAGTACATGCGCACCAGCAGGCAGTTCCTCGCGCGTGCCGTGCGGCGGTGCGCGGAGCTGGGCGTGACGCAGTTCGTCGACATCGGCTCCGGCCTGCCCACCGCGGGCAACGTGCACGAGGTCGCCGACGAGACGCGCCCGCAGCGGGACTCCCGCGTGGTCTACATCGACAACGAGCCGGTCGCGCTGGCCCATTCGACGCTGCTGCTGGCCGACACCGCCGATCCGGACCGGCACCGGGCGATCGCGGGTGACCTCCTGCAGCCCGACCTGGTGTGGGAGCGCGTGCTCGAGACCGGGCTGATCGACCTGACGCGGCCGGTCGCGCTCGTCGTGAACGCGGTGCTGCACTTCATCAAGGACGAGACCGGCCCGGACTCGGTGCTGGCGGCCTACCGCGACGCGCTCGCGCCGGGCTCGCTGCTCGTGCTGTCGCAGATGACGAACGAGAACCCGCGCAGCGACGACGAGCGCCAGGCGCTGGCCGACCTCGTGGCGTACTACGAGCAGACGACGAACCCCGGCCAGCTGCGCACGACGGCCGAGTTCGCCCGCTTCTTCGGGGACTGGGACCTGCTGGAGCCGGGCCTGGTCTACGCACCGGCGTGGCACCCGGACGAGGAGACGGTGTTCGCCGCCGCGCCGTCGGAGTCCCGCGTGATCGGCGGCGTGGGGCGGAAGCCGGGGGCGTGAACGTCCTCTCATTCATCATCCCTGCTTATCAATCCCCCGCAAATCAGTCTTTGTGCTGACGGAATCCGCTCCCTAGGTTGGAGGTCGACCGGCGAGCGGAAATGAGGCACGGACGATGGAGTTGCGGCACCTGCGGTACTTCGTGACCGTCGCCGAGACCTGCCACTTCGGGCGGGCCGCCGAACGCCTGCACATCGCGCAGCCCGCGCTCTCCCAGGCCATCCGGCAGCTGGAAGCCGAGCTCGGCGCCTCGCTGTTCACGCGCACGACGCGGCAGGTCGCGCTCACCGCGGCCGGCGGGTTCTTCCTCGCGGAGGCGCGGCGCGTGCTCGGCACCGTCGAGGAGAGCGTGCGGGGCGTGCGCCGGATCGCCGACGGGCGGCTCGGGCTGGTGCGCATCGGCTTCACCGGCACCGCGGCCTTCTCCCACCTGCCGGCGATCGCGCGCAGGGTGCAGCAGGAGCTGCCCGGCGTCGCGCTGGAGATCGAGGCCGACCTGCTCACCCCGGCCCAGTGCGACGCGCTGCGTGACGGCACGCTCGACCTGGCCGTGCTGCGCCCGCCGACCCGCGGGGACGGGATCGAGCTGCGCACCCTGGAGGTCGAGCCGCTGATCCTCGCGGTGCCCGCCGCGCACCCGCTGGCCACCGCACCCACCGTCTCCGTCGCGGACCTGCGTGGCGAGGGGTTCGTCGGTTACGCCAGCAAGGACTCCGTCGTCAACGACGCCGTCAACCGCGCCTGCCAGGCCGCGGGGTTCAGCCCGCGCCGCGAGCACGACGCGGCGGGCACGGCCGTGCTGCTCGCGCTCGTCGCGGGCGGGCTCGGCGTCGCCGTGGTGCCGGCGTCGGCCAGGGCCCTGCCGCTGGCGGGCGTGGTGTTCCGCGACCTGGCCGACGGCGGCACCGTCGAGCTCGCGCTCGCCTGGCGCGGCGACGACGATTCGCCGCTCGTCCGCGCCGTGCTCGACGTCCTCGAAACCCCCGGCTGCGAGGTGTCCCGGTGAAGATCACCCAGGTCGAGGCGATCCCGTTCGCCATCCCCTACCGCAAACCGCTGCGCTTCGCCTCCGGCGAGGTGCACACCGCCGAGCACGTCCTGGTCCGCGTGCACACCGACGACGGGATCGTCGGCGTCGCCGAGGCACCGCCGCGCCCGTTCACCTACGGCGAGACGCAGGCGAGCATCGTCGCGGTGCTGGAGCAGCTCTTCGCGCCGCAGGTCGTCGGCCTGAGCCTGCTGGAACGCGAAGAGCTGCACGCCCGCCTCGGCCGCACGGTCGGCAACCCGGTCGCGAAGGCCGCGCTCGACATGGCGGTGTGGGACGCGCTCGGCCGCACGCTCGACGTGGGGGTCACCGAACTGCTGGGCGGCTACACCGACCGGATGCGCGTGTGCCACATGCTCGGTTTCGACGAACCCGCCGCGATGGTCGACGAGGCCCAGCGGATGCGGGACACCCACGGCATCACCACGTTCAAGGTCAAGGTGGGCCGCCGCCCGGTGGCGCTCGACACCGCCGTGGTGCGCGCGCTGCGGGAGAACCTCGGCGAGGACGTGGAACTCTACGTCGACGGCAACCGCGGCTGGACGGCCTCGGAGTCGGCGCGGGCGATGCGGGAGATGGCCGACCTCGGGCTACTGTTCGCCGAGGAACTGTGCCCGGCCGACGACGTGCTCGGCCGCCGGTGGCTGGTGTCCCAAGTGGACGTTCCGTTCATCGCCGACGAGTCGGCCGTCACCGCCGCCGACGTGACCCGCGAAGTGCTGGGTGGCTCCGCCACGGCGATCAGCATCAAGGTCGCCCGCACGGGGTTCACGCATTCCCAGCGCGTGCACCACCTCGCCGAGGGACTGGGCCTGGAAGTCGTGCTGGGCAACCAGATCGACGGCCAGCTCGGTTCACTGTGCGGTGTCGCGTTCGGAGCGGCCTTCCGGCTCACCTCGCGGCGGGCCGGGGAGCTGTCCAACTTCCTCGACCTCAGCGACGACCTGCTCGCCGAGCCGCTCGAAATCAGCGACGGAGAGCTGGTCATCCGTCCCGGCGCCGGCCTCGGCGCCGAACTCGACCCCGGCAAACTCGCCCACTACCGCCAGGACCAGTGACCGGCACCGGAATCAAGGAGGATCCCATGACCGCCACACACGCCCCCGTACCCACCGCCGCGGACTCCGGCAGCAGCGCCACCGAGCGCTTCAAGGCCGACAAGTCCGGCAACGTCGCCAACACCTCCCCGGAGCGCGTGGACCTGCTCGTCCGCGAGGTGCTGTCGGCCGTGCACGACACGATCCGGCGCCACAAGGTCAGCTACGCCGAGTACAACGCGCTCAAGGCGTGGCTGATCGACGTCGGCGAGACCGGCGAGTGGCCGCTGTTCCTCGACGTGTGGGTGGAACACGTCGTCGAGGAGGTCGCGACCGAGCACCGCGAGGGCAACAAGGGCACGATCGAAGGCCCGTACTACGTGCCGGGCGCGCCGGAGCGCGGCTCACGCGGCTCGGTGCCGATGCGCGAGGACGAGCCCGGCACTCCCCTGCTCTGGACCGGCCGGGTCACCTCGACCGACGGGCAGCCGCTGGAGGGGGCGAAGATCGAGCTGTGGCACGCCGACGCCGAGGGGCTGTACTCGCAGTTCGCGCCCGGCATCCCGGAGTGGAACCTGCGGGGCACGTTCAGCGTGGAGCCCGACGGTTCGTTCGAGATCACTACGGTGCGCCCCGCGCCCTACATGATCCCCACCGACGGCGCGTGCGGCAGGCTGATCGCGGCCGCGGGCTGGCACCCGTGGCGCCCGGCGCACCTGCACGTCAAGGTCTCCGCGCCCGGGCACGAACAGCTCACCGCGCAGCTGTACTTCCCCGGTGACCAGCACAACGAAGACGACGTCGCGTCCGCCGTGAAGCCGGAGCTGATCCTCGACCCCAAACCGTCGGGCGACGGGAAGGGCGAGACAGTCGTCTACGACTTCGCGCTCGACCCGGTGCGGGGCTGAGGGCGCCATGCTGTTCCACGTCCGGATGGACGTCCGGCTCCCCCACGACCTCGACCCGCAGGTCAAGGCGGACCTCGTGGCCAGGGAAAAGGCGTACAGCCAGCAGCTGCAGCGGGCGGGCAAATGGCCGCAGCTGTGGCGGATCGCCGGTGAGTACGCGAACTTCTCGGTGTTCGACGTGGACTCGGCCGAGGAGCTGCACGAGCTGCTGTCCGCGCTGCCCCTGTTCCCGTACCTGGACGTCGAGGTCACACCCCTGGTCCGCCATCCCTCCAAAGTGGACTGATCACCTAGCCTCGATTGGGCCGAATGGAGCAGTTGCCCGGCGCGCCGCGGCCCCCCAGGTGAAACTGCTGGGGGAACGCGAGGAGGTCCGATGACGGGTGGCCCGGTGGCGCGGCGGGCGTCGCGCGCGGAGAGCAGCAGGACCGCGCAGGTGGCGGGGCGCCTGGGCATGGCGTGCTGGGGGCTCGTGCACCTGGTGGTCGCCTACCTCGCGGTCCGCGTCGCGTTCGGGGACAGCGGGCACGAGGCCGACCAGAAGGGCGCGCTGCAGGAGATCGGCGGGACCGCGTTCGGGCAGGTCCTGCTGTGGGTGCTCGCGGTGGGGCTGATCGCGTTCGGGTTGTGGCAGGGCATGCTCGCCGCCACCGGGTACGGCTGGGTGCGGGAACACGGCAAGCGCGTCCGGAAGCGGATCGGGTCCGGCGCGCGCGGCGTGGTGGTGTTCGGCCTGGCGTACACGGCGATCCGCCTCGCCACGGGCAGCGGTTCGGGCTCGGGCGACCAGGCGCAGCAGGAGTTCACGGCGAAACTGCTTTCGCTGCCCGCGGGTCCGGTCCTGGTGGCCGTCGCGGCCGCCGTCGTGGTCGGCGTGGGCATCGCCGCCGCCGTGAAGGGGGTCAAGCGGAGCTTCCTGCGTGACCTGGACACCAGCGAGCTGCCGACGGGCAGCCGGCACGCCGTGGAGTGGCTGGGCGCGGCGGGTTATGTGGCCAAGGGGCTGGTGTACGTGATCATCGGCGCGCTCCTCGGGTACGCCGCGCTGCGGTCGGACGCCCGGCAGGCGGGTGGCCTCGACAAGGCGCTGCGCACGCTCGCCGCCCAGCCTTACGGCGTGGTGCTGCTCATGGTCGTGGCGCTCGGGCTCGCGGCCTTCGGCGTGTACTGCTTCGCGGCCGCGCGGGCACACCGGAGCTGACGGTGTGACTCGGTCGGGCTAGCAGCACGACCCGAACGGGTGGTCACGGGCATGCCGGGGCCGCTACCTGGGAAAACGCTTCACATGGATCCTCGGCCCGTGTTGTTCGCCGCTCTCACCGGGGCCGTGCTGACCGGCGGCGTCCAGGCCGCCGTCGCCGCCATGCCGGCGGCTCCCGTCGTCCAGGGGGTCGGGGACGGGGCCGTCACCACTTCCGACGTCCTCGACCGCGTCCACGTCACCGCGGCCGATCCGCGGAGCGTCCGGCTCGTCCTCGACGGGACGCCGTTGCCCGTGCGGTACGACGGCCAGCGGATCGTCCCGCCGCGGCTGCGGCTGCCCGAGGGCACCCACACCCTGACCGCGCAGCTGGGCGTGCTCGCCGACTTCCCGCGTGCCGAGGTCTCCCGCACGTTCACCGTCGACGACACCCCGCCGCGGATCTCGCTCGAGCCCGTCGAGGCCGGTGATCTCCGCGTGCCCGTGACCGTCCGGGGCGTGGCGTCGGGCGCCGAACGCGTGATGCTCAACGGCGAGCCCGTCGACGTCGGCTCCGACGGGAGCTTCAGCGCGACGCTGCCCACCCCGCCGGGGAGCGTCGACCTCACCGCCCAGGACCGGGCGGGCAACGTCACCCGCACCGAACAACCGGTGCACGCCAAGCACCCCGGCATGCGTGGCGTCCACATGACGGCGCTCGCCTGGGCCTTCCCCGCCCTGCGCGAACCGGTGCTGCAGATGGCGCGGGACGGCCTGATCGACACCGTGCAGCTCGACATCAAGGACGAGGACGGCGAGATCGGCTACGACTCGCAGGTGCCGCTCGCCCGCGAGATCGGCGCGGCGAAGGGCTACTACGACGCGCGCGCCGTGCTGGACCAGCTGCACGCGATGAAGATCCGCGTGGTCGGCAGGCTCGTCGCCTTCCGGGATCCACTGCTGGCCAGGGCTTCCTGGGATGCCGGCCACCGCGAGCGACTGGTCCAGACCAGTGATGGCGAGGCCTGGGCGAGCGGGTACGGCGACTACACCTTCACCAACTTCGCCAACCCCGAGGTGCGGGACTACAACATCCGGCTCGCCGCCGAGGCCGCCGAGCTCGGCTTCGACGACATCCTCTACGACTACATCCGCCGCCCGGAGGGCTCGCTGGACCGGATGCGGCTCCCCGGCCTGACCGGCACGCCGGAACAGGCGATCGCCGACTTCCTCGAACAGAGCCGCGACGCCGTGCACGGGCACGGCGCGTTCCTCGGCGCCTCCGTCTTCGGCATCGCGATCACCCGCCCGACCCAGATCGCCCAGGACATCCCGGCGATGTCCCGCGAGGTCGACTACATCGCACCGATGGTGTACCCGTCGCACTGGGGCCGGGGCGAGTACGGCATCGACGACCCCGAGGACGCTCCCCACGACATCACCGCACGCTCGCTCGCGGACTTCGCGAAGCAGGCGCGGCAGGGCGGCGCCATCACCATCCCGTGGCTGCAGGCGTTCAGCATGCACCGCACCTACGGTCCCGCGGAGGTGCAGGCGCAGATCGCCGCGGCGAAGGAGAACGGGATGGACTCGTTCCTGCTGTGGAACGCCGCGTGCCGCTACGACCCGGCCGCGCTGGGCGGCTGAGGGCCGAGCCCGAGCGCAGCCAGCCACACGTGGGTCAGCGTCGCGGTCGTGTCGTCGAGTGAGCCGCCGCCGGCCACCGCCTGGTAGAACGCCCGCTCGGTCATCCACACCAGCGCCGCGGTGACGGCAGGCGCGTCCGCCGGTCCCGGACCTGAGGGCACCCCGGCCCGCTCGGCGATGCGGCACGTCGTCTCGGCGAGCGCGGTGACGGCCGAGCGCCACGCCTCGTCGATGGCCGGGACCGACGGTGACAGCTCGACCGCCGCCCGCATGACGTCCCCGTGCTCCCGCCACATGCGGGCCGTCTGCCGCAGCCCCTCCCGCAGCGCCTCAGCCGGCGCTCCCGCCGCGTCGGCGGCGTCGACCTCGGCCCGCAACGCGGTGACCGTCCGCTCGACGAGCGCGGCCAGCACGTCGTTCTTGGAGCCGAAGTAGAAGTAGAAGGCGCCACGCGTGATCCCGGCGGCGGTGGCGATCGTCTCCACCGTCATCGCGTCCGGCCCCGCACCGGCCAGCTGGCGCTCCGCCGCGTCGAGGATCGCGCGTTCCCGCAGGTCTCCCTTGCTGGGCGCGACCCGCCTGCGGCCCCGCCCCTCCGTAGTCCGAGGCACCGGGCAATCCTAGCGTCGAGAAATTTCGACGCGGTGTCGACGAGCGCGATCACCGCCGCACGTCGTGTTCGCCCGAGGGTGGAAGGGGTACCCGTCCGGCGTAACGCCGAGCAGGAGGGAGCACGGGGTGAGCGGTCGGGTGGTCGTGGTGACCGGAGCCACCGGCGGGGTCGGACGGGCGACGGCGCGGGCGTTCGGGGCCCGCGGCGATCGCGTGGCGGTGCTGGCGCGCGGCGAGGAGGGGTTGCGCGCGGTGGCCGGGGAGATCGACGCCGCGGGTGGCCAGGCGCTGCCGCTGGCGGTGGACACCGCGGACCACGCCGCGGTGGACGCGGCGGCGGACCAGGTCGAAGCGGAGCTGGGCCCCATCGACGTGTGGGTCAACGTGGCGTTCACGTCGGTGTTCGCGCGGTTCACCGACATCCGGCCCGAGGAGTACCGGCGGGTCACGGAGGTGACCTACCTTGGCTACGTGCACGGCACCCGCGCCGCGCTCGACCGCATGCTGCCCCGGCGCCGCGGCGCGATCGTCCAGGTCGGTTCGGCGATGGCCTACCGCGGCATCCCGCTGCAAACCGCCTACAGCGGGGCGAAGCACGCGATCCAGGGCATGCACGAAGCGCTGCGCAGCGAGCTGCTGCACGACAACGCGGGCGTGCACGTGACGATGGTGCAGCTGCCCGCGGTCAACACCCCGCAGTTCGGGTGGGTGCTGTCGCGGCTGCCGAAGCGTGCCCAGCCGGTGCCGCCGATCTACCAGCCGGAGGTCGCGGCGAAGGCGATCGTGTACGCGGCCGACCACCCGAGGCGCCGCGAGTACTGGGTCGGCGCGAGCACGGTCGGGACGCTGCTCGGGGACAAGGTCATCCCGGGCCTGCTCGACCGCTACCTCGCGCGGACGGGCTTCAAGTCCCAGCAGACGGACCAGCCGCGCCCCGCGGACCAGCCGGAAAACCTCTGGCACCCGGCGGACGAGGACATAGACCACGGCGCGCACGGCGAGTTCGACGACCGGGCGCACGGGCGGAGCCCGCAGGTGTGGGCCTCGCAGCACCACGCACTGCTCGGGGTGCTGGGCACGGGCGCGGTGGCGGGCGTCCTCGCGTGGCTCCGCCGCCACTGACCACAGTGGACCTCAGCCGGGGCCGGGCCCGGGGTTGGGCCCGATGGAGAACACGATGAAGCGGCCCGCGGCGCAGTCGACCGCGCCCTTGGACGGCAGCGGCGTGCCGTTGCGGTCGAGGACGAACCCGAAGTTGCCGCCGGAATTCTTGGTCAGCGACACGAGCGTCAGGTGATCGCCCTGTTCGTGCCGCAGGCGGAGGAAGCCCGGCAGGCTCCCCCGGTCGCGGGCCTGCTGTCCCATGCGGACGGGCGTCTGCGAGTACCGCGTCACGAGATCGGTCAGCTGCCCCTGCCCCTCACATGGGGAGAGCGGCGACGCCCACCGGAAGGTTCACCCGGCTCATTCTGCCGCCCGTCGTTCGTGTTGCGGGAGAGCGCACGCGCCCCCAGGCTGGGACGGGTCTGCCCCCGTCCCGCTGAGGAGCGCGATGCCGACGTTGCTGCTGGGTGCCGTGGCGTACGACCCCAAGGTCGTCACGATCTGGGCCGGGTTCCGCGCCTGGCTGCGCGATCACGGCCTGCCCTTCGACTTCGTGCTGTACAGCAACTACGAGCGGCAGGCCGAGGACCTCGCGAGCGGCCGGATCCACGCCGCGTGGAACTCGCCGCTGGCGTGGCTGCGGGTGCGGCGCCTGGCGGGCCACCACGTGCGCCCGCTCGTCATGCGGGACACCGACCAGGACCTCACCTCCGTCGTCGTCGTGCGGGCCGATTCGCCGTTCGAGCACCTGCGCGACCTCAAGGACCACCGCGTCGCGGTCGGGGCGATCGACTCGCCCCAGGCGACGCTCATCCCCGTCTCCCTCCTGCGCCACGCGGGGCTGACACCCGGCGAAAACGTGACCGTGCGGCGCTTCGACGTCGGCGTCGGGCTGCACGGCGACCACATCGGCGGCGAGCGTGACGCCGCCCGCGCCCTGCTCACCGGGGAGGCCGACGCCGCCGCCATGATCGACGCCAACCACCTGCTGTTCAGCGGCGAAGGCACGCTCCCGGCGGGCAGCACCCGGGTGCTCGCCCACAGCGAGCCCTACGACCACTGCGTGCTGGCGGTGCACGACAGCGCCCCGGCCGGGCTCGCCGACCGGCTCGGCGAGCTGCTGCTGTCCATGTCCTACGCCGACCCCGGGGTCCGCCCGCTGCTCGACCTGGAGGGGCTCACCGAGTGGCGGCCCGGGCGCACGACCGGCTTCGGCCCGCTCGAAGCCGCGATCTCAGAAAGCGCTTTCTACGACGAGGACGGGCGGCTCACCGAGCCGGAGTACCGGCCGTGATCCTCGACCTCGGTCCGCTCGCGTTCGACGAGGGCGCGCACCTGCTCGTGCGGCGGGCGCTGCGCGACCTGCCGCCGGGCGCCGAACTGGCGGTCACCGGGGCGGATCCCACGCTCGTGGTGCACCTGAGCGCGTGGTGCCGCACGCACGGGCACCGGGCGCGCCCGGCCGAGGAGCACGGCGTGCGGGCGTGGGTCGTGCGCGGCCGGGCCGACCTCGACCGCTGGTCCGGCGCCGAACGCGCCGGAGGACCGCACCCGGACGGCATCGTGCCGACAGCCTCGCCGCGCTGGGGCCTGGCCGCACGCGGCGCACTGGTCGAGTCCGGCGGTCCCGAAGCACCCTTCGACCTGGTGGACCGGGATCTGGTGTGGGCCGACGTGGCACCCGCGCTCTACCGGCACGCGGCCTCCGCCCAGTGGGACCCCGAACGCGCCGTGGCCTGGGACGCGGAGTTCGCGCTGCCGGACGAGATCGAGCGCGCGGTCGTGCAGGTCATGACCTACCTGGTGGAGAACGAGCAGGCGGCGCTCGTCGTCCCGGCGCGGCTGCTGTCCCGCATCCACCCGCAGTTCCGCGAGGTGATGCAGCTGCTCGCGGTCCAGGCCGCCGACGAGGCGCGGCACGTCGAGGTGTTCAGCCGCCGCGCGCTGCTCACCGGCGGCGAGCTGGGCACCTCCTCGGCTGGCGGCCGGGCCTCGCTGACGACGCTGTTGGCGGAGACGGACTTCTCGATGGCGTCGTTCCTGCTGTCCGTGCTGGGCGAAGGGACTTTCCTGACCCTGCTGGAGTTCCTGGAACAGCACGCGCCGGATCCGGTGACGCGGCGCGTGACCGGCCTGGCGCGCCGCGACGAGGCGAGGCACGTCGCGTTCGGTGTCGCGCACCTGCACCACCTCGGCACGCTCGACCCCGGGCTGCGCCCGCGCCTGCGGGCGGCCGTCGAGCGGCGGCACGAGACCCTGCTCGACACGGCGGGGCTCAACCAGGACGTGTTCGACGCACTCGTGGTGCTCGCGGCGGGCGCGTGGACGCCGGACGCGATCGCGCGCGGGTGGCGTGCGGTGCAGGCGCTGCAGTCCGCAATGGACGATGGGCGGCAACGACGGCTGGTGCACCTGGGTTTCCCCGCCGACGAGGCCGCCGAACTCTCCCGGTTGCACACCCGCAGCTTCATGTGAGTTCAGACCTGCTGCTTGCTCTTCGGCGCCTTCGGCCGGTGGATCTCCTTCGCGGCGCGCGTGGTGATCACGCTGAACTGGCCGTCCGCCTCCATGCGGGCCTCGTGGACCTGGCCGAGGTCGGCGATCCCCTGTTCCCGCAGCTGCCCGCGCAGCTCCTCCTCGGTCACCAGCTCGCGGCGCATGTTGTGGCGCAGCAGGCGCCCGTCGCGCACGAGCGGCAGCGGCCGTGGCCGGATCAGCCGCTCCGCCCACGCCCACCGCGCGGCGACCCAGTTGAGCAGGAACGACCAGCCGATGATCACGGCGACGAGCAGCAGCCCGTCGGTGATCGACTGGTACTGCCCCGCCATCCCGTTCTGCGCCGCGTCGGCGATCAGGACGACCACGAGCAGGTCGGTGACGCCGGTCGTGCCGCTCTCGCGTTTCAGGATGACCCGCAGCAGCACGAACAGCCCCAGGTACATGGCGCTGCCCCGCACCAGGATCTCCACCGGGTGCGTCTGCGGATCGAGGATCTGCGTCCAGTCGGGCACACTGCCGCAGTACCCGCTGGGCGCTGGTCCATGCGTGGCCGTCGCCGCCGGGGTTTTCCCCCACGTGGACGGGGGTAGCTCACGGCGTGTCACGAAAGCGGCTGCTGGGCCGGCTCGACCGGCTGGAGGGTGACTGGGTTTCCGGACGGCTGCCCGCGGCGCGCCCCTCGCGGGCCACGGTGGTGCTGAGCCTCGCCGCGCGCGGCGGGCTGCTGTGGTGGCTGGCGGCGGCCGTGCTCCTGGTCCGGCCGGGACGGTGGCGGCGTGCCGGTCGCCACGCCGCGCTCGCGGTCGGCATCGCCCTGCCGGCCAGCCACCTGCTCGGGCGCCTGCTGCTCCGGCGCCGTCCGCGGGCGGGTGACCTGCCCGCGCGCCGCGCGCTGCCGGAGACGCCGACCTCGCCGGCGTTGCCCTCCGCGCACGCGTGCGCGGCCGCGGCGTTCACCGCCGCGGCCGCGCTGCAGGCTCCGCCGGTCGCGGCCCTCGCCGCGCCCGTGGCGTTCGGGGTCGCCTACTCCCGCGTGCGCACCCGGGTGCACTGGCCGTCGGACGTCCTCGCCGGTGCCGCCCTGGGCGTGCTCGTCGCGGGCGCGACGCGCCACCTGGTGCGCTGAACCGGTGTCAGCCTTGGGAAATCGCCTGCACCAGGTCGCCGACCTGCGGGTCGTCCAGCGCCCGCGCGACGTCGGCCTGCGCGACGATCCCGACCAGGTCGTGCCCGTCGATCACGGGCAGGCGCCGCACCTGGTGCTGGGCCATGGTGCGGAAGATCTCCGGCGCCTCGTCGTCGGCGCCGATCGTGACCGCCTCGCCCTGCGCGAGGTCGCCCGCGCGCATCGCCCTCGGGTCCTTGCCCTCGGCGAGCACCTTCACCACGATGTCTCGGTCGGTGAGCATGCCCTTGAGCCGGTTGTCCTCACCGCAGATGGGCAGTGCGCCGACGCCGGTGTCCGCCATCATGCGGGCGGCGTCCAGGATCGTGTCGCTCGTGCGCACGCATTTCGGGTCGCGGGTCATGATTTCGCGTGCCTTGGTCATCGCTGCCTCACTTCCTCTGCTCTCCCCCGGTCGCGTACCCGGGCGCCCCGGGCGCAAACGGGGTCAGGCGGCGTGGCCGGGCTCGAAACCCCGCACCTCCTGGAAGGTGAGCTGGGGGCGGGCCTCGCGCCGCACGACGGCGGACGTCGGGCGCACGAGGAAGCCGACGTGGTCCCCCGTGTCGTGGCGGTCGAGCACCTCCCCGGTGAACAGCGCGGGGCTGTCGTCCAGCAGCGGCACGCCGTCCGGGCCGGGCCGCCACGCGCAGCGGGCGAACTTGTCCTCCTCGTCCCCGGTGTGCGAACCGAACAGCGAGGCCAGTTCCCGTTCGGCGGTGGTCAGCGTGTGGACCGCGAGCGTCGGCGCGTGACGTGCGACTTCGTAGGTGTGGTTCTTCTTCGACAGCCAGATCATGAACCGCGGCGGGTCGATGCTGCACTGGGCGGCGAAGCCCACCAGGCAGCCCGCGCGCCGGCCACCGTGTGCGGTGGTCACGACGAACATGGAGTAGTCCAGTGCACCGACGAGGTCGTGAAAGCGCTCACTCAGTTCGCCATCCATACAGGTGAAGCTACTACCAGCGACGGGCAAATCCGTGTTCCTCCGTCCACCCGACGGGGAGTAGGGGCAGAGTGAAGCGGGTAGACGGAGTCACCCGCCCGGGGGCACAAGTGGAGGTGGACGATGACGGTCGGAGACGGCCAGGCGCGCGGCAGGTCCGGCCGGAGTGGTGACGCCGCGGCGGCGGTGCCGTGGCGGTGGCGGGTGGCCGCCGCGCTGAGCTGGCGGTTCCTGCTGATCGTCGCGGCGCTCGGGGTCGTGTTCTACCTCCTCGGCTACCTGTCGGCCGTGACCATTCCCGTGGGCATCGCGCTGCTGGTCTCGGCGTTGTTCGCCCCGCTGGTGCACCGGCTGGAGAAGTGGCACGTGCCGAGGGCGCTGGCGACGCTGATCGCGATCGTGGTCGGGCTGATCGTCGTCGGCGGGGTCCTGACGCTCGTGATCACGACCGTCACGGCGAGCCTGCCGCAGCTGCAGGAGCAGGTTTCGGCGAGCCTGTCGAGCATCAACGACTGGCTGCAGCGCGGTCCGCTCCACCTCTCGCCCGAGCAGCTGCAGAGCTTCCTGAACCGGACGATCGGGGCGATCAACGGGAACTCGGCCGAGCTGGCCAGCCGCGCGCTGAGCACGGCCACCACCATCGGCAGCATCCTGACCCAGGCGCTGCTCGCGCTGTTCACGCTCATCTTCTTCCTCTACAGCGGGCCGCAGGTGTGGGCGTTCGTGCTGCGCGCGTTCCCGCGCGAGGTGCGCGACCAGGCGGACGTCGCCGGGCGGCGCGGGTTCGCCTCACTGGTCAGCTACGTGCGGGCGACGGTCGCGGTCGCGTGCGTCGACGCGGTGTGCATCGGCGTCGGGATCTGGATCGTCGGCGTGCCGCTCGCGGTCCCGCTGGCCGCGCTGATCTTCATCGGCGCGTTCGTGCCCATCATCGGCGCCGTCGCCAGCGGCGCGATCGCGGTGCTGATCGCGCTGGTGGCCAAGGGGTTCGTCGCCGCGCTCGTGGTGCTGGCGATCCTGATCGCGGTCATGCAGCTGGAAGGGCACGTGCTGCAGCCGTTCCTGCTCGGCCGCGCGGTGCGGCTGCACCCGCTCGCCGTCGTGCTCGCGATCGCCGTGGGTGTGGAGGTCTCCGGCATCACGGGCGCCCTGCTTGCGGTGCCGATCCTGGCGGTGATCAAGTCGGCGATCGGCTCGCTGCTGCGGGACCCGGACGAGCTCGACCCGCACGACGTCAACGCGCTGCGCCCCCGCAACGCCCGGCCGCTGCCCGACCAGCAGGCGGAGGCGGTCGCCGAACCGGACGTCGTCCCCGACGAGGACGCCCGCGAACCCTGACGGGTCCGGTTGCGGTGTCCCTTAATGCCAGGCGGCGAGGACCGCCGCGAAGGTCGAGCGCTACCGCGCCGAAGGTGTGGCCGGGATGGCTGATCGCAGCAGCCGCCCGCACCGCAGCCCGGCCCGCACCCGCGGCACAGTGGTGCGGGCCATCGTGCGGCTGCGGTGGCGGCACCGGCTGGGCCGGTCCAGATCACCGGCCACAGATCAATGGCACGGGCCTACACCCGCCTACTACCCGTGCGAGACCGTGCGACGGGCAGCGCTACCGCGCATCACCCGGCTGACCAACCTCCCCGGACGCCACGACTACAGGCGCCCCTCCGCGGTCAGTTTCGCCAGTGCCGCGGCGTGGTCGGCGTGGATCGAGAACAGCGGCCACAGCCCGGCACCCTGCAGCACACGCCGCACGGGAGCCGAGCCGACGACCAGTTCGAGCGGCGTGCCCGCGTCGAGCGCGCGCTGCCGCAGGCTCGTGAGCAGGTGCAGCCCGCACGAGGAGCAGAACGAGACGCGGGAGAGGTCGACGACCAACGCGGTGGTGTCCGACGCCGGTTCGTGCTCCAGCGCCCGGTCCAGTGAACCGACGCTCGCCCAGTCGATCTCGCCTGCCGCCAGCACCCTCGTGATCCCGCCCGGGCCCCGGATCGCCGTCACCGACAACGCCGCTCGCCCGCCCGCCGGTGCAGGCGGGTGGCGGAATTCCGGGGAAAAGGTGATGGCCGCTCCTGTCCGTTGTAGACGGTGCCCGTCCGGGAGGCCGAAACCCGACCCTACGCATGCCGCAGCGGTGACCGCAACCCCCGCCCGGTTGCCGGACAGGGAATTCCCGACGGCCCGCGCTGTTCAGCCGGCCGCGCGGGTCAGCCCCGCGTTCCCCGCTCCCCTGCTCAGCACGACCCGGTCGGTGCGTTCGAGCGCCAGCGCCGAACGGGCGGGATCGAGCCGCGGATCGGCCGCCGTGCGCAACCGGATCGGAGGGCCGAGGTCGATGACCGTGGGTACGTACTCGGCGCGGTCGACCGTCCAGCCCGCGCCCGACCGGGTGAAGTGGAACCGGCCGACCAGCCCCTCCTCGGTGATCCCGCGCGGTTCCGAATGCCGGGCGATCGAGTTGCCCAGCCCATAGGCCACCCACTTCCCGCCGATCTTCTCGATCGGCTGCACGACGTGCGCGTGGTGCCCGATGATGAGGTCCACGGCGGGGTCGGCCAGCAGTTGCTTCGCGATCCGCTGCTGCTCGGCCGTGGGGTCCTGCTGGTACTCCACGCCCCAGTGCAGGCTCGCGATCACCACCTGGGCCCCGGCCTTCTTCGCCGCCCGCGCCGCGGCGAGCACGGCACTCGCGTCGAGGGTGTTGGCGACCCAGGGCCGGTCGGCGGGCAGCTTCTTGCCGTTGAACCCGAACGCGTAGGAGACGTGCCCGACCTTCACCCCGTGCACGTCGAGCACGAGCGGCGTCCTGGCCTCCTGCGCGGTGCGCGCGGACCCGGTGTGCTTGATCCCGGCGGCGTCCAGGTCGTCGAGCGTCCGCTCGATGCCGTCGGTGCCGGTGTCGAGGGTGTGGTTCGAGGCGGTGGAGCAGTCGTCGTACCCGGTGTCGGCGAGCGCGGCCGCGATCTCGGGCGGGGCGCTGAACTCCGGGTAGCCCTGGAACGGCCCGTCCTCGGGGGCGAGCGGGGTTTCCAGGTGGCAGATGGCCAGGTCGGCCTTGCTGATCACGTCCCGGATCCCCGCGAGTTCCGGGCGGTAGTCCCGCTTACCGCCGCCGTCCTCGGTGGCCTGCTCGGTGAGTTCGGGGTGGATCAGCACATCCCCGGTCGCGACCACCGTGAACCCCGGGTCGGCGGCGGAGGTCACCGGCGCGCTGGAGGGCACCGGGGCCTGCCCCGCTTCCGTCGTGCAGCCCGCCACCAGGGCTACTGCCGCCAGCACTCCGAGCGCCTGCTTCACCCGCATGGGCGGCATCCTGCCAGTGCGCGGTAGCAGACGGTCATCAGGGCGCGGCGAAGACGGTCTTCATGAGCTCGACCAGGACCCGCCCGTCGGCGGCGAAGGCCACCTGGGCGTTCGGGGTGCCGGTCGCGTTCGGCCGCACGTCCATCACGGTGCGGCCCACGGTCAACTCACCGCTGGTCTCGACCTCGACCCGCACCGGCCGCGTGGTGATCACCTCGGGGCGGACCAGGTAGGCGACGCACACCGCGTCGTGCACCGGAGCGGTGTCGCGCACCGCCACTCCCCCGCCGGCCGTGTAGGCGTCGATCCGTTTCGTGATCAGCGTGGCGGCCGCGGTACCCGACGGGGTGCCGAGGGCGGCCAGTTCGTCGCAGTCCTCCCGGGTCACGAGCGCCTGGTGCGTCGCGTCGAGCGGCACCAGCGTAAGCCGGTCGAACCCGGCGGCGAACACCTTCGCGGCGGCCTCGGGATCGGCCCACACGTTGAACTCGGCCGACGGGGTCACGTTGCCGTAGGCGTGCGCCCCGCCCATGATCACGACCTCCTCGACGGCGTCCCGCACGGACGGGTCGATCGCCAGCACGGTCGCGAGGTTGCTCAGCGGCCCGACCGGCACGAGCGTGATGCGTTCGGTCGTCGTGCGCAGGGTGTGGAGCAGGAACTCCACGGCCGAAGGCTCCCGCGGGGCGCTGCGGGCCTCCGGCAACGGCAGCGTGGTGCCGTGCATGTCCCGCGGCGAGTCGCTTTCGAAGTGCCGCTGCCCGGGGAAGCCGGGCCGCACGACCGGCCGGGCCAGCCCGGGGTGCACCCCGATGTCCGGGCGGCCGATGTGGTCGAGCACCCGCAGCGTGTTGTCGGTCGTGCTCGGCAGCGGCGCGTTGCCCCGCACCGTCGTGACCGCGAGCAGGTCGAGTTCGGGGTGCCCGGCGGCGAGCATGATCGCCACCGCGTCGTCGGTGCCGGTGTCGACGTCCAGGATCAGCTTGCGCACTACCGGGCCTTGTCGCCCACGCCGTCACTCATGATCGGCAGCCTGCCGGAAGGGGCACGTTCGCATCAACCGGTTTGCCCGCCGCTCACCCGCGCGCGCAGTTTCCGCGCCGCCGCGACGAACCGGGGGAACTGCGGCGGCCGGTCGCCGCCCCGCGCGGGCCTGCCCGCGTTCAGCCGTTCGCGTTGCGGCACGACGACGTACTTCGGGTCACGGGTGGACTCCACACCCGCCTCGAACACGCCGAACCGCTGCAGCGCGCTGCCGGTGAGCAGCGCGAGCCCGGACAGCGCCGCGGCCGGGCGGCTGCGGCCGGCCACCAGGGTGCCCAGCGCCCCGCCGACCGTCAGGTACTCCGCCCACTTCCGCAGCCGGTGCGCCTTGCCCGTCGTGTAGGCCTCCGCGGACAGGCCCAGCCGCCGTTCCAGCAACCGCGACGCGACGACCTCCAGCCCCGCGCCCGTGGCGGCCAGCCGCCGCGCCGGGCCCGCCTCCTCGACCGGTGCCAGCAGCATCCCCAGCCCGCCGCCGCTCGCCGCGGCCGAGCCGGTGAACACGAACGGCAGGTACTGGTGCGCCTCGTGCCACGCCGGCACCGCCGTCTGAGACAGCAGCACAGCCGTGTAGGACGCGACTCCGGGCGCGACGGCCGCCGCCGACAACCCCGCCGGCCGGGCCGCCCAGCCCAGCAGCTTCCCCGGCCACGTCCGCCGCAGCGCCCGCGGCATCAGCTCCGCCACTCCGGCGAGCCCCGCACCGGGGCCGTACGCGGCGAGGATCCACGTGCCGACGCTCATCGGCGAACTCGGCTTCGCGACCCGCAGCATGTGGTGGAACCGCTCCGGCCGCCCCAGGTCGGCGACCAGGAAGTACGTGCTCGCCGCGATGCTCACCAGCGCCCCGGCGCGCCCCACCCGGCGCAGCTCCGGCCGCCCCGTCAGGTCCGCGCCCGCGCCGAGCATCGCCGCACCGGCCGACAGCCCGCCGGTGAACAGGTACGCCGGGATCTTCCACTCCCACACCGGCGACTTGAGCACCGCGCGCCCGTAGTAGGAGCGGAACTCCGCCTTCGGCACCGCGGACTGCTCTCGGCTGCCGTCGCCGCGGCCGAACACCTGCGCGTGGATGTCACGTGCCCCGGCGTCGCTGCGCCGTTCCCGCAGCAGCGGGTCCTCGCCGTTCGTCATCGCTTCCCCCGCCCCAGGAACGCCGACACCACGGCGCCCACGAACACCGACGCCGCCATGCCCGCGTACTTCCACATCGACGGCGCGTCCCGCGTCGGCACCACCGGGTCCGGCGGCAGCCCGTACACCTCAGGCTCGTCCAGCAACAGGAAGAACGCGCCGTCGCCGCCCACGCCGTCGTCCGGGTCGTGCCCGTACAGCCGCGCCTCGGGCACGCCGCGCTCGTGCAGCTGCTCCACCCGCCGCGCCGCGCGCTCCCGCAGCTCGTCGAGCGGCCCGAACTGGATCGAGTCGGTCGGGCACGCCTTGGCGCACGCCGGTTCGAGCCCGTCCTTGAGCCGGTCGTAGCACAGCGTGCACTTCCACGCCCGCCCGTCGTCCTCGCGCCGGTCGATCACGCCGTACGGGCAGCCGGACACGCAGTAGCCGCAGCCGTTGCAGATGTCCTGCTGCACCACCACCGTGCCGAACTCGGTGCGGAACAACGCGCCCGTCGGGCACACGTCGAGGCAGCCGGCGTGCGTGCAGTGCTTGCACACGTCGGAACTCATCAGCCAGCGGAAGTCCTGCCGGACCTCCGCGCCCGTGGCGTCCCCCGGCCGCTCGAACTTCGGCACCCCGAGGTCCACCGGCGCCGTGCCCAGCTCACCGCCGCCGCGCTCGGCCAGCTCGATCGCCGACGCCACCGTGTCGGCCGAGGTCTGGCTGCCCGAAGGCCCGGTCGGCAGTCCCGCGAGGCCGGGGTCCTGCCCGCCGAGCGGACGGCTCTGCTCGACGAACGCCACGTGCCGCCACGAATCCGCGCCCAGCATCCCGGTGTTGTCGAAGGACATGCCGAGCAGGTTGAACCCGTCCTCGGGGACGAGGTTCCACTCCTTGCAGGCCACCTCGCACGCCTTGCAGCCGATGCACACGGAGGTGTCGGTGAAGAACCCGACGCGAGGCGGGTGCTCGCCGTACCCGGCGTTCCCGGCCGGGTCGTCCAGGGGTCCGTAGAAGCTGTTCTCGCTCACGATCGCTCCTCCGGCTCCATGTGCGCGACGCCGGCGTCCTGCGTGGTGTCCACCTGCGTACCGGTCTGCGGCGTGATCCCCGCGCGCTGCCGGTACTCCGCGACGTACTCCAGCAGCGCCGGGCCGCGCGGCCGCCGCCCCGGCTGGATGTCGCACGTGGCGACCTTGCTCTCCTGGATGAACACGTTCGGGTCCACCACCACCCCGAGCAGGTCGTTGACGACGTCGCCGTCCACCAGTCCGGTGTGGCCCCAGTGGTAGGGCATCCAGATCTGGTGCACCACGCGGTTTTCGATGCGCAGCGGCGTCATCCGGTCGGTGACGAACACGCGCGCGTCCACCGCCGTGCGGCTGGTGATCACGTGCGCCCAGTCCAGGTGCGCCAGCCCGCGTTCGGCGGCCAGCTCCGGCGAGACCTCCACGAACAGCTCGGGCTGCAGCTCCGCCAGGTACGGCAGCTGCCTGCTCATCCCGCCCGCGGTGTGGTGCTCGGTGAGCCGCGCCGCGGTGAACACGAACGGGAACACCTCGCCGTGCGGCTCCGGCGGCGACGGGTTCGACGGGTTGTCCGAGCGGCCGTACACCTTGCGCACCGGGCTGCCCTGCTGGGCGTACAGGGCGTTGCGCACCGGCGACTCGTGGGGCTCGTAGTGCGTCGGCAGCGGGCCGTCCAGCACGCCGTTCGGCGCGAACAACCAGCCCTTGCCGTCGGCCTGCATGATGAACGCGTCGTCCCCGCGCAGCGCCTCCACCCCGACCGCGCCCGCGGGCGGGCGGTAGTCCGGTGGCTTCGTCTTCTCGAAGTCGGGCACGTCGTGGCCGGTCCACTCGCCCTTCTCGGCGTCCCACCAGATGAGCTTCTTGCGCTCGCTCCACGGGCGGCCCTGCGGATCGGCGGACGCGCGGTTGTAGAGCACCCGCCGGTTCATCGGCCAGGTCCAGCCCCACTCCGACTCGTACGGGCCCTGCTCGTCGTGGGGTTTGCGGCGTGCGGCCTGGTTGACCTCGTCGGCGTACACCCCGCTGTAGATCCAGCAGCCGCACGCCGTCGACCCGTCGGCCTTGAGTTCGGTGTAGCCGTTGACGGCGCGGCCGGTGGTCAGGTCGATGCCGTTCATGTGGCGCAGGACGTCCTCGCCCGAGGGCTCGTCGCCCTCCATCGCGTAGTCCCACATCAGGTCGAGCAGCGGGCGGTCCCGCTCGTCGGTGGAGCCGGCGAGCTTCTCGCGGAGCTTGCGGCCCAGGTGGTAGGTGAACCACAGCTCCGAGCGCGCGTCACCCGGCGGTTCGACCGCCTTGTCCCGCCACTGCAGCATCCGCTGCGTCTGCGTGAACGTGCCCGCCTTCTCCACGTGGGAGGCGGCCGGGAAGAAGAACACCTCGGTCCGGCACGTTTCGGGTGTGATCTCGCCGGTCTCGACCTCGGGGCCGTCCTTCCAGAACGTGGCGCTCTCGATCATCGCCAGGTCCCGCACGACCAGCCAGTCGAGGTTGGCCATGCCCAGCCGCTGCAGCCGCCCGTGCGCCGAGCCCACCGCGGGGTTCTGGCCCAGCAGGAAGTAGCCGAACACCTTCCCGTCGACCATGTCCATGACCGTGCGGTAGGTGCCGTGGTCGCCGTTGATGCGGGGCAGGTAGTCGAAGCAGTAGTCGTTGCCGGCGGTGGCGTGCTCGCCCCAGTACTCCTTCAGCAGCGACGTCATGTACGCGTCGGCGTTGTGCCAGAAGCCCTTCTGGTTCTGCCCGACGATCCTGCCGAGGTAGTCCGACAGCGTCCGCTGGCCCGCCTGCGGCATCGCCAGGTAGCCGGGCAGCAGGTTGAACAGCGTCGGCACGTCGGTCGACCCCTGGATGCTGGCGTGCCCGCGCAGCGCGAACACGCCGCCGCCGGGACGGCCGATGTTGCCCAGCAGCAGCTGGATGATCGACCCGGCGCGGATGAACTGCGCGCCCAGCGAGTGCTGCGTCCAGCCCACGCTGTAGACCAGCGCGGCCGTGCGCTCGCGGCCGGAGTTCCGCGTCCACGCCTGCGCCACCCGCAGGAACTGCTCGGCAGGCACGCCGCACACGCGTTCCACCATCTCCGGCGTGTAGCGGGCGTAGTGCCGCTTGAGGATCTGGTACACGCAGCGCGGGTGCTGCAGCGTCGGGTCCGACGGGATTTCCTCGCCGCCGCTGGACAGCGGCGGCCCACCCGAACCGTGCTGGTCCGGCGCGCCGTGCTCCTTGGCACCGCTGCCGCCACGGCCACCCGCGTGCGTCGACTCGTAGTGCCAGCTCGACGAGTCGTAGGAGGCGGTGTCGTGGTCGTACCCGCTGAACAGCCCGTCGAGGTCCTCGGCGTCCTGGTAGCTCTCGTCCACGATGAACGCCGCGTTGGTGTAGGCCGTGACGTACTCGCGGAAGTCCAGCTCGTTGGACAGGATGTAGTTGATGACGCCGCCGAGGAAGGCGATGTCACTGCCCGCGCGCAGCGGCACGTGCCGGTCGGCGACCGCGCTCGTGCGCGTGAACCGCGGGTCGATGTGCACGACCTCGGCGCCCCGGGCCTTGGCTTCCATCACCCACTGGAACCCCACCGGATGGGCCTCGGCCATGTTCGAGCCCATGATGACGATGAAGTCCGAGTTGACGAGGTCCTGCTGGTAGTCCGTCGCGCCACCGCGACCGAAGGAGGCTCCCAGACCGGGAACCGTGGCGGAGTGTCAAATACGGGCCTGGTTCTCGATCTGCACGGCGCCCAGCGCGGTGAACAGCTTCTTGATCAGGTAGTTCTCTTCGTTGTCCAGCGTGGCGCCGCCGAGGCTCGCGAAGCCCATCGTGCGGCGCAGGCGGTTGCCCTTGGCGTCGGTCTCCTGCCAGCCCTTGTGGCGCGCTTCGAGCACCCGGTCGGCGACCATGTCCATCGCCGTCTCGAGGTCGAGGTCCTGCCACTCGGTGGCGTAGGGCGCGCGGTAGCGGACCTTCTTCACCCGCTGCGGGCCGGTGACCAGCTGCTTGCTCGCGGATCCCTTCGGGCACAGCCGCCCGCGTGAGATGGGGCTGTCCGGGTTGCCCTCGATCTGGACGACCTGCTCGTCCCGGACATACACCTTCTGCGCGCAGCCGACCGCGCAAAAAGGACAGACGGAGTGCACGACGGAGTCGGCGGACGCGGTGCGGGGCGTGAGCCCGGCGGAGCGCGCGGACTGGGCCGCGGCGCCACGGCCGAGCGGATCGGACCCGGTCACCTGGCGGTAGACCGGCCACGACCGGATCCACTTCCCGAGGTCCATCCCCGTCCCTCCGTTCGAAGTCGCTCGCGGCTACCCGCCCGTCTTCCCGATCAAACCCCGGAAGTCAGCCTCGCGCAACGACCAGCGTCCGCGTGCCGCCGTCGCCCCGCCGGGTGATCCCGCGGGCGTCGAGCTGTTCCAGCAGGGGCACCGCGACCCGGCGCGTGGTGCCGAGCGCCCGCCGCGCTTCGCTCACCGTGAAGGGCTGCGGCAGCGTCGCGAGCGTCGCGGCCGCGCGTTCGAAGGCGTCCGGCCCCAGCACGATCCCGTCGGCGACGCGCACCAGCCGTCCCGTGCGCACCGCGGCGGCGAGCTCCCGCGTGCCGAGCTTGAGCTCGGTCAGCTCGTCGGCTTCCGGCGCGCGGAACGGTTCGGCGGCCAGCCACTCCTCGACCGTCCGCACCGCCTTGTCCACGCGCGGCGGCAGTCCCGCGCCGGGCTTCCGGACCAGGCCGTCCGCCACCTCGAGCCCGGTGCCCGCCAGCAGCGTGGGGACGAGCTCGGCCGCGGGCAGCCCGGCTTCCTGCCGCAGGGCCTCCAGCGGCATACCCGCCGCCACGTCGTGCTCCGCGGCCCAGCGCTTCACGGCCGCGACGGCGTGTTCGCGCCGTTCGCGCCACCAGTCCGGGTCCACGACCCACTCACCGATCCGCTGACCGGTCTCCGGCAGGCCCATCGCGCGCAGCTCGGCCGCCTTCGCGCACGCGGGCGGGCGGACGCCGCCTTGTGCCAGCTCCTCCGCGCGTGCCCGCGCCGCGCCCCGCCGCCGCAGCGCCGGTGGCCGCACGTCGAGGACTTCGACCCCGGCGGCGATGCGGTGTTCACCGGGATCACGCAGCAGCCCGGTGTCGCCGACCCGCAACGGCAGCGGCCGGGCCAGGCGCAGCCGCGCCGCGTTCGTCCCGAGTGGACGGACGTGCACCGGTACCGCGGCGGAGCCCAGGTGCAGCACCAGCTGGCGGTGCAACTCCCCCGCCCCGCGCAGCGCCACGTCGATCTCCGCCGTCTCCAGCCACGCGCCCGGGGTGCGGACGGTGTCACCGCGGCCGATGGCGCGGCGGTCCACCCCGCGCAGGTTCACCGCGACCCGCGCCACCGCGGCGACTTCGGCGCGGTCCTCGCCCAGCGACTGCAGGCCGCGCACGGTGACGCGCTGCCCGGCGTGCTCAAGCTCGTCGCCCACGCGGATGGCGCCGCCCGCCAGCGTCCCGGTCACGACGGTGCCCGCCCCGCGGACGGTGAACGACCGGTCCACCCACAACCGCACGTCCGCCTCCCGGTCCGGCTGCGGCAGGCGGTCGACGAGCGCGGTCAGTTCCGCGCGCACGCGGGCGAGGTCGGTGCCGAGCACGACGGGCGGATCGGCCAGCGACGTGCCCGCGAAACGGTCCCTCGCCTGTGTGATCGCGGGCTCCGGGTCGGCGAGGTCGGCCTTGCTGATCACCAGCAGCGCCTGCCGGACACCGAGCGCGTCGAGCGCGGCGAGGTGCTCGTCCGACTGCGGCATCCAGCCCTCGGTCGCGGCGACGACGAACAGCACCGCGGGCACCGGTCCCACCCCGGCGAGCATGTTCGCGACGAACCGTTCGTGCCCCGGCACGTCGACGAACGCGATGCGCCTGCCGTCCAGTTCGGTCCACGCGAAGCCGAGGTCGATCGTCAGCCCGCGGCGTCGTTCCTCAGCGAGCCGGTCGGGCCACATCCCGGTGAGCCGGTGCACCAGCGTGGACTTGCCGTGGTCCACGTGGCCGGCGGTGGCTACGACGAACACGCCAGCACCGCCGCCACCAGCAGCTCGTCCTCCTCCGGCGCGACCGTGCGCAGGTCGAGCACGCACCGCCCGGCCTCCAGCCGCCCGACCACCGGCGGGTCGCCGGTGCGCAGCGGCGCCGCGCACGTCTCCGGCAGGCTCACCCCGGCGCTGGGCAGTTCGACGCCGGGCGCGCCTCCCCCGCCGACCGCCGCGGAACAGTCCACGGCACGCGCTCCGGGCAGCCGGGCGGCGATCCGTTCCGCGCGGGCACGCAGCTCCGCCGGGTCCGCGGTAAGCGCTTTCTCGACCGGCGGCGGCGGGCCCACGAGGGTGGCTTCGAGCGCGGCCAGGGTGAGCTTGTCCACGCGCAGCGCGCGGGCGGCCGGGTGCCGTCGCAGCCGTTCGACCAGCCCCGCTTCGCCGAGCAGCAGGCCCGCCTGCGGGCCGCCGAGGAGCTTGTCACCGCTGGCCGTCACGAGGTCGGCGCCTTCGCGCAGTGCGGTGGTGGCGTCGGGCTCGCCGGGCAGGACCGGGTGCGGGCGCAGCAGGCCGGAGCCGATGTCCACCACGAGCGGCACGTCGAGCTTCGCCAGCTCGCGGATGCCCACGGCGGAGGTGAAGCCGGTGACCTGGAAGTTCGACGGGTGCACCTTGAGCACGAAACCGGTTTCCCGGCCGATGGCCGTCGTGTAGTCGCGGAGGCTCGTGCGGTTCGTGGTGCCGACCTCGCGCAGCCGCGCCCCCGTCGATTCCAGCAGCTCGGGGATGCGGAACCCGTCGCCGATTTCGACCAGTTCGCCCCGGCTGATCACGATTTCCTTGCCGGGAGCCAGGACGAGCGCGGTGAGCAGGAGCGCGGCGGCGTTGTTGTTGACCACGTGCACGCCGCCGGCCTCGGGTACTTCGGCCGCCAGCGCGGCGAGCGCGCCGCGGCCCCGTTTCGCGCGGCGGCCGGTGGCGAGGTCGAACTCGACGTCGGTGGCGCGGCCCGCGGTGGTGACGGCGTCGAGCGCGGCCTGTGACAGCGGGGCGCGCCCGAGATTGGTGTGCACGACGACGCCGGTCGCGTTGATCACCGGGCGCAGGCTCGCGGCGGTCGCGGGCAGCGCGGCGACGGCGTGCTCGGCCACCTGCTCCGGCTCGATCTCCCCGTCGCGGGCGCGTTGCTGCGCGTGCGCGATCACCGACTTCACGAGCGTGCGGCCCAGGACCCGTTCCGCTTCGGCGAGCCGGGGGTGCGTGAGCAGGACGTCCGTGCGGGGGACCCGCCGGCGGGGGTCACCCACGGCAGGCCCCGGGAGCGTGGCGGAGGCGGACGGGAATCGAACCCGCCAGCGGCAGGACCTGCCCCTCGACGGTTTTGAAGACCGCGCCGGTCACCAGACCGGATACGCCTCCCTGGACCATGGCGACCATCATGGCAAGCCCCGGGCGGCGGCGCGAACCCGGCGGGGGCAGCATGGTCGCATGGCCACCCGACTGACCCAGTACGCCCACGGTGGCGGCTGCGCGTGCAAGATCCCGCCCGGTGAGCTGGAGGACGTGGTCCGCGGGCTCGTCGCGGCCCGTCCGCGGGACCCGGCGGGCGAGCTGCTGGTGGGCCTCGACGACGGCGACGACGCGGCCGCGGTGCGCATCGAGGGCGGCACGGCGTTGATCGCGACGACGGACTTTTTCACCCCGGTGGTGGACGATCCGTACGACTGGGGCCGGATCGCGGCGGCGAACGCGCTTTCCGACGTGTACGCGATGGGCGGGCGGCCGGTCGTGGCGGTCAACCTGCTGGGGTGGCCGCGTGAGGTGCTGCCGTTCGAGCTGGCGGCGGAGACGCTGCGCGGCGGGCTGGACGTCTGCGCCGCCGCGGGGTGTCACCTCGCGGGCGGGCACAGCGTGGACGACCCGGAGCCGAAGTACGGCCTCGCGGTGACGGGCGTGGCCGACCCGAACCGGTTGCTGCGCAACGATTCCGGCAAACCCGGCGTTCCGCTGTCGCTGACCAAACCGCTCGGGATCGGCGTGCTCAACAGCAGGCACAAGGCGACGGGAGAGCGCTTTCCGGAGGCGATCGAGGTGATGACGACGCTCAACGCCGAGGCGTCCCGTGCGGCGCTGGCGGCGGGCGTCGAGTGCGCGACCGATGTCACCGGGTTCGGGTTGCTGGGGCACCTGCACAAACTCGCGAGGGCGAGCGGCGTGACGGCGGTGGTCGACTCGGCTGCGGTGTCCTATGTGGAGGGTGCACGGGAGGCACTGGCGGCGGGTTACGTCAGCGGCGGTACGCGGCGGAACCTGGACTGGGTCGCGCCACACGTGGATCTGTCGGCGGTGAGCGAGGAGGAGGCCCTGCTGCTCGCGGACGCCCAGACGTCGGGCGGGCTGCTCCTCGCGGGGGAGATCCCGGGCGCGCCGGTCATCGGGGAGCTCGTGCCCCGCGGGGAGCACACGATCGTGGTCCGGTAAGCGCTTTCAGGGGGTGTTGGGGCTGAGCTACGAGCTCCGGCGGAGGGGCAGCCGCGGGTCAGGTGCTGCTGCCTCCGAGGGAGCCGTGGGTCGGGTATTGCTGCCCCGGCGACGAGGGAGCCACGAGTCGCGTAGTGCTGTCCCGTAGAAGGGGCAGCCGCGGGTCGGGCGTTGCCGCCCCCGAGGGAGCCGCGGGTCAAGTGCTGCTGTCCCCCGCGCAATGGGAGCCGCGAGTCGGGTAGTGCTGCCCCGTCGAAGGGGGAGCCGCGAGGCACGTAGTGCTGCCCCGTCCGAGGGGCAGCCGCGGGTCAGGTGCTGCTGCCCCGAGGGAGCCGCCGGTCAGGTGTTGCTGCCTCCGTCGGAGTTCTGCGTGCCGAGGCGGCCGCCGGGGAAGTTGTGGCCGTAGCCGGGGTGCGGGCCGCGGAACTGGTGCTGACCGGTGCCGTGCCCGGCGGTGGCGTGGCCGATCGCGAAGCCGCCGCCCCCGCCGATGAGGAACGCGGCCGCGATCGCCGCCGCGATCAGGGCCGTCCGGCGGCCACGTCGCGGTGGGACGGGGCCGCCCCTCGGCGGGGCGTAGTACGGCGGTGGTGGTGGCTGGTTGCCGCCGGGTGTGCCCGGTTGGGGTGCTGCGCCCGGGGCCTGGTGCCACGCCGTTTCCGGGCCTGAGCCCGCCGCGTGCCCGGGAGGCAGCTCCCCGCGGGCTGCCCGGCCGGCGGCTGATCGGCCGTCCCTTGCCCCGCCGGAGGCGGCGCGGTCGAGGCTTGGGCGGCGGGCTGGCCTGCCGTGGCCTGGTCGGCGGGACGCTGGTCCGGGGCGCCATGCCGGGCGGTGGCCTGGCCTGCCGGAGTCTGCGCTGCCGTAACCTGGTCGGCGGCGGGCGGGCCCGCCGGAGCCTGTCCGGCAGAAGGCCACCCTGCCGCGGCCTGTCCTGCCGTGGGTTCCGAGTCTGCCTCCCCGGAACCCGCAGCCGCGCGGCCGGCGGCAAAGCGTCCGGTCGCGGCTTCCGGGCCCGCAGCGCCCGGTGCCTGTCCACCCGATCCCGGCGCGCCTTCCGGCCGCTCGGGTTCTTGCCTCTGCTCCATGCCCTGATGGTCGGTCGTGACGCTGAAAAGAGGCCGTGGTCACCCTGAAGAGTTCCTGTGAAACCCGCGCCGTATAGGTCGTTATACGGCATGATCAGCGACAGGACGGGTAACCGGCGATCATGACGACCTCACCCTTCGAGCCGGACCCGCACCTCGGCGAGCAGCGCATCGCAGCCGCCGATCCCGGGCCCGGCGCACCCGAACCCGCACCCGGCTTCGGCCCCCGCGGCAGCGACGACGTCTCCCCCGACGAAGCGCCCGACGAGGACCGCGAGGATTCCTGAGGCCCCACCGCACCCTCACCGGCCTCCGGCGAACTGCACCACCTGCTGGTACGTCGGCCGGTTCTGCCAGCTGATCGGATCGTGGGTGATGCCGCCCATGGGGCGCTGGACGATCGAGTCCGCGCACCACTGCTGCCCCGCCGCACACGTGCCATCCGTCGGGTACACCGACGTCGCCGGCTCGGCCGCCGCCTGCGCCAGGCTCGTCAGCAGCGCAGTCCGGCACGCGGCCAGCGCCCCACCGCCGCAGTACGGCTGCGCGAGCCCGCCCGCCACCGGCTCCCCCAGCACCGCACGCAGGTCCTTGTCCACATAGGACCACCACCCGTGCTGGAAGGCCGAACCGCGGTGGGGCGCCGCCTCGTTGGCCGAACCACCGCCACCCACCGGGCCGTTCTGCCCGTTCGACGGCGACTCGTTGATCTGCAGCGCCCCGGCCAGCGCCGTGAACAGCTCCTCCCCCATCCCCGGCCGGAACTCCGCCTGCACCAGCAACGGCCACCACGCGTCCATCACCTTGATGGCGTCCGCATCGGCGTACGTCTTGCTGCCCGGCGCCGCCTCGACGCGCTTCGCCCCGTGGGACAGCCACGTGCGCAGCTCGGCCACCGCCGCCGCCTGCGCCGGATCGGTCACCGGCGCGCTGTCGATGACCTTCAACAGGGTCGGCAGCACCTCCTCGCCCCGCAGGTCGGTCACCGCCGCGTCCTCCATCGCGCGCACGACGTCCGCCCGGCTCACCGGGGTCCCACTCGCCACCAGCGCCGAAAGCCGCGTGTCCAGCAGATCGGCCCGGTGCACGCTCGCCTCGCCGAACGCCGCCGACGTGTAGTCCCGCGCCTGCTTGTTGTTCCACGACACGTAATAGTCCTGGTTCACCGACTGCGGGTGCTCGGCGTCGCCGGTGCGGTCCGACGTGTTCGCGGCCGGGTCCCAGTTGCGCCACTCGTACCGCGGCTCACCCACCACCGGCAGGTTCGGGTCCACAGTGGACGGCCGTACGGGGTTCCAGCCCGAGTTGTAGTAAGCGGTTTCCGTGGCGTTCACGTAGAACCAGTTGAAGGTGTAGTTGATCTGCGCCGCCGCGGCCTGGAACTGGGCGGCCGTCCGCATCTGCGCCGGGTCGTTGAACCGCTGGAACCCGACGATCGAATCGGCCTCGTGCCGGTAGGTCGAGCGCTGCGCCGCGTACGCCACCGGGCGCCCGCCGATCGTCGCCCGGTACTGCACGAGCCCGTACCGCGTCCGGTACACGACGAGCCGGTACGAGCCGGCCACCGTGGTGTCGGCGACCGTCGGCTGCCAGGAGTTGCGCACCTCCAGCGGCTCCATCGGCACGCACTGCCCGTTGTCCAGGTAGTACGTCGAGTCCGGGCCCGGCGACGAGCCGTCCGGCGCGCACAGCTGGAGCGCGAACGTGTCCGTGATGTCCTGCGAGGCCGACGTCGCGCTCCAGGCGTAGTCCTGCCCGCGCCCGAGCTGCACGTAGAAGTTGGTGCCCGCGAAGGAAACCCCGCGTGCGCTGATCCCCGGCCCCTGCAGTTCCTGCAACATCAGCAGCTGCGGCGCGAAATACCCCGTCTGGGGACCGAAAACCGCGATGGGATGCCCGTCGTCGGTGTAGCGGCCGGACACGACGAGCGCGTTGGACATGCCGTGCTTGCCGGACAACCCAGGCAGCACGCCCTTGTCGAACATCCCCATCGCGGGCGCGAGCGCGGGTGGCACGGCGACGTCCGCAGACGCGGGCGCAGCGCTCGCCGCCGAGCCCGTCGGGTCGTAGACCTCCTGCTGCGGCCGGACCGAACCGGGATCCGGCAGCGCCACCCCCTCGGGGTTCGCGGGGCTCGCGGCGTACGGGAAGGACTGCCCGTCGTGCAGCGTCAGCGTGGCCTCGGGGTCGTTCTGCTCGCGGAAGGACTGCCACACCTGCTCGCCCAGCGCCGGGCCGTACTTGGCCTGCGCGGCCTGTTTGACGAGCGCGGACTGGACCTCGCCACCACCGCCGGTGCCGAACAACGCGCCGACGACCCCGGCGATCGCGATGAGATCGGTCGCCGCGAACGGCTGGATCGTGCCGGCGTTGGTGATCGCGTCCACGTGCCCGGTGAGCACGTACTCGCCGGGGAAGTAACGGCCCGCCTTCGCCTGGCGGATGTAGGTGTTGAGGCCGTCGAGGTAGGCGGTGATGTCGGCGAGCGCCTGCGACCCGGCGGCCCCGCTCGCAGCGATCCGGTCCACCTGCGACTGCAGGTCCTGCTCCGTGTACGGGGCGGCGGCCCAGAAGGTCTGCTCCAGCTCCCGGTTGCCCTCGGCGCCACCGGCGAAGCTGGTCAGCTGCCCGCGCCCGACGTGCCGGAACAGGTCCATCAGCCACAGCCGGTCCTGCGCCGCCGCGTACCCGGCGCCGAACTCCGTGCCGGACCGCGTGGTGCCGTAGACGTGGGGGACGCCGGTCGCCTTGTCCCGCACGATGCTCACGTCCGAGCGCGGCCGGATCGTGCTCTGCACCTGGTCCGGCGGCACGCCGAAGGCGGAGGAGTTGAAGTACTCGTCGATCGTGGCGTCGGTGATCGAGCGGTAGTCATTCGGCAGTGCCGCGTACGGGCCGAGCTGGTCGGAGGCGTGTGCCGGCTTGGTGCCGAACAGCTTGTTGGCGAGGATTTCGGCGAGCGTCGCGTTGCCGTTCTCGCCGGGCGGCAGGATGTCGTGGCACTGGTTGCCGCAGTAGTCGGTGGTCGCCGCCTCGGCAGGGGAAGCGACGACGGGAGCGACGGCCGTGACCGCCGCGAGCAGGGCCGCCGTGGCCCGTGTCCTGGCTGTCCGGAACATGCACCGGGACGGTACGCGCGGACTCCGCTATTACGAAAGTCCCTCACGTTTTCTTCCGTCGAACGGGCCAGTCCGTACGGAGGGCTTCCGGCCAGGACCGGAAGCCCTCCGCCCCCTCACACCAGTTCGTAAGCGGTCTCCGCGGGCTCCTCCGCACGCCGCCTGCGGACGACGCCCGAGATCGCGATCAGCAGGCCCACCACGGCGATCCCGGTGACCACGCTCAACGCCGGGCGCAGGCCCGTGAGCAGGTTCGCCGCCGACGCGTCCTCACCGCCGTTCGCGGTGAGCACCGCCGTGACGACGGCCAGGCCGATGGCGCCGCCCACCTGGAGCGAGGTGTTCAGCAGGCCGCCCGCCAGCCCCTGCTCGTCGTCGCTGATCCCGGTCGTGGCCTGGATGTTCAGCGACGAGAACGCGAGCGTGAAGCCGATGCCGAGCAGGATCATGCTGGGCAGCACCGAACCGGCGTACCCGGAGTGCTCGTCGACGCGCAGGAACAACGCGTACGCGGCGACGTGGGCGACCACCCCGGCGAGGATCGTGCGCGGCGTGCCGATGCGGTCGATGAGCGGTTCGATGCGCGGCGATCCGAACGCGACGATCAGTGCCGCGGGCAGGAAGCCGAGCGCGGTCTGCAGCGCGGACCAGCCCAGCACCGACTGCAGGTAGAGCATCACGACGAACTGGAACCCGATGTAGGCGCCGAAGAACAGCGCGCCGCCGAGGTTCGCCCGCGCCAGCGGGCCGGAGCGCAGGATGCCCAGGCGCAGCAACGGGTGCGGGCTGCGCCGCTCGATCAGGACGAACGCGGTCAGCAGCGCCGCGGCGACCACGAACGAGATGAGCGTGCGCGGCGCCGCCCAGCCGACCTGGGGTGCTTCGACGACGGCGAACACCAGCAGCAGCGAACCGGCGGCGCCGGTGACCGCGCCGGGCAGGTCGTAGCCGCCGCGGCCGCGGTCGGGCCGGTAGGACGGGACGAGCCGGTAGCCGAAGGCCAGCGCGGCCAGCGCGATCGGCACGGGCAGCAGGAACGTCCAGCGCCAGCCGACCTCGGTCAGCAGTCCCGAGAACACCAGGCCCGCGGAGTACCCGCTGGCGCCGAACACGGCGAAGATGCTGATGGCGCGGTTGCGCGCCGGGCCCTCGTGGAACGTCGTGGTGATGATCGACAGCGCGGCGGGCGCGGTGAAGGCGGCCGCCAGCCCCTTCACGAAGCGGCTCGCGATGAGCAGCGCGCCGTTGTCGACGAGGCCGCCGAGCAGCGACGCGAACGCGAACACGGTGACCGCGACGAGGAACACGCGGCGGCGGCCGAGCAGGTCGGCGGCGCGCCCGCCGAGCAGGAGCAGCCCGCCGTAGCCGAGGACGTAGCCGCTGACGACCCATTGCAGCGCGCTCGTCGAGAGGTTCAGGTCCGCCCGGATCGAGGGCAGGGCGACGCCGACCATGGACACGTCGAGCGCGTCGAGGCCGATCACGGTGGACACGGTGAGCAGGACACCCCACAACCGCGCGTTCCAGTGCGTCGAGGAGGTGGACAAGGGCTCGGGTGAACTCATGGAGCCGAGATTACATGCGTCTGCATCTAATGCAAGGGGATTTAATGTGTTTGCATAAAATTCACGCGCATGCTATGGTGCGGTCGTGAGCGACGTAGCCGAACGGGGTCTGCTGAGGCAGTGGCACGACCTGCTGAGCCTGCACGCGACCGTGTCAGGGGCGCTGGAGAGCAGGCTGCAGGAGCGGCACGGCATCGGGGTGACGGAGTTCGAAGCGCTCGAACAGCTCGTGACGGCGGGGCGGCAGTGCCGCGGCACCGAGCTGACCGAGGTGGTGCACCTGAGCCAGAGCGCCACTTCCCGCCTCGTGGCCCGGATGGAGCGTGAGGGGCTCGTCGAGCGGACGATGTGCCAGGACGACCGTCGCGGGGTGTTCGTCAACGTGACCGACGAGGGCCGCCGCCGCTACCACGAGGCCAAGCCGACCCACCGCGAGGTACTGGCGGAACTGCTCTCCTGATCGTCATCCTTCCGACGACACTCCTCTTGTCATCGCCGCGACGACTTCCTATCCTGGAAGTGCGCGTTGACATGGGAAAAGACGAGGAGGGACAGACGATGTTGATGCGCACCGACCCCTTCCGCGAACTGGACCGGCTCACCTCGCAGGTGTTCGGCAACCCCGGCACCTGGTCCCGCCCGACCTCGATGCCGATGGACGCCTACCGCGCCGGCGACGAGTTCGTGGTCTGCTTCGACCTCCCCGGCCTGACCGCCGACGCCATCGAACTGGACGTCGAGCGCAACGTGCTCACCGTCAAGGCCGAGCGGCGTCCCCCGCACGGCGGCGAGGACGTCGAGATGCAGGTCTCCGAGCGGCCGCTGGGCGTCTTCTCGCGCCAGCTGTTCCTCGGCGACGGTCTCGACACCGAGCACATCCACGCCGACTACGAGGCGGGCGTGCTGACGCTGCGCATCCCGGTCGCCGAGCAGGCCAAGCCGCGCCGCATCGAGATCGCCGGCAAGGACGAGCCCAAGCAGCTGGGCGCCTGACCCCGCGCCTGCCGGGGCGACCCGGCGGGCGCTGTCCACATCGGAGTCCACATCGGACCCCGGTCAGACCTCGCGAGCCTGTTCCAGCAAGGCTTCCCCGAGTGCGGCGGCCTCCGCGCGGGACAGGCTCACCCACTCCACGTGGTCGTCGTCCCGGCCCGAGGAGATCCGCAGTGCCACCCAGCCGGTCGGCACCACCGGCAGCTCCGCGCGGCTCACCGTGATGCGCCGCCCGCACCGCGTCGCCAGCGTCTTCCGCCGACCGGACATCCCGCACCTCCGCTGACCAGAACCCGTGCTACACGGGATAGAGCGCGCGGGATGCGGCCGCTATTCCCCTCCGGCCGGGCCGACGTCCGGCTGCCGGCCGGGCCGCAGCGACGCGTGCCGTTGCCCGGGGCCGGGCCCCCGCCGGGCGGCGAGCGCGTCGGCGACCAAGCCCGTGGCGAAGCCGTAGACGGTCTTGTGCAGCAGGTCCACCGCCAGCTCCCGCCGCGGCCAGGTCTGCGGCGGAGCGCCGACGCCGGTGGCGTTCTCCAGGATCTGGTCGTTGCTCAGCCGCACCACGGTGAACATCGCCGACGCCACCGGGCCACGCAGGCCGGCGTTGGCCATCAGCGCCCGCACCACCCCGGCGAGCGCGCCCTGGCCGAAGTGCATCACCAGGTTCCCGCGCAACCGCGAACCGGTCAGCCGTGCGAGGACTGCGCCGGGGACCTGCGAGTCCGGCCGTCCGGTGCACCGCTGTTCGAGCTTCTCCCCCACCGTCATCACCGCCGTGCCCACGGCTCCCGCGAGCAGGCCCTGCCACACCGCGCTCCTCAGCATGGCTCCCGGCTACCCGCTGCGCGGCCGGGAAACCTCAGGCGACCTCGTCGACCGCGAGCAGTCCCGCCAGGCCGAGGAACGCGAGCCCGCTGCCGAAGGCGATCCGCCGCCGCACGCGCGGCCGCAGCCCGCCCGCGCCGAGCCACGTGCCCGCGGCGATGTAGCCCAGCCCCACGACCAGTTCCACCACGAGGTAGGCCAGCCCCAGCAACGCGAGCCCGGACGCCTCGGTGGTGAACTGCGGCAGCAGCGCGGCGAACAACAGCAGCGCCTTCGGATTGCTGATGGCTACGGCGAACTCGTGGGCCACCACCGGCCACCAGCCACCCGGAGCCGGGGCGGGGCCGTCGGCTTCCGGGAGGCGCCGCGCCTGGCGCAGGCTGCCGATGCCGATCCACAACAGGTACGCCACACCCACCCACTTGATCACGGTGAGCGCGGTGGCCGAGGCGGCCAGCGCCGCCCCGAGTCCCGCGACCGCGAGTCCGATGAGGACCGTGAACGCCGCCAGCCTGCCGCCCACCCCGGCGAGGGCGTGTCCCGGCCCGTGGCGCACCGCGTTGGTCAGGCCGAGCAGCTGGTTGGCGCCGGGGATGAGGGAGACGAGGAGTGCGGCGGGGAGAAAACCGGCCCAGTTGGTCACGGCGCCGATGCTAGTTCGGCTCCCGGGCGACGGGGCCGGACGAGCAGGCAGGTGTGCACACCCGGGCAACCGCGGTTTCCGCATCCCCCATCCGGGCAACCCACCAGGCACGTTCTTCTGGGAGGTTGCCATGACTGACAGGACACGCCTGCACTGGGTACCGGCCACCGCGGCCCGCTGCTGGCTCAGCCTCTTCGCCGGCGTCGTGCTGCTCGGCTCCAGCATCTGGATGCTCAGCACCGGCGACGAGCGGCTGCCGGTGTTCAGCGTGGTCGCGGCGGTCGCGGCGGCGCTGCTCGTGATCATCGCGGTGGTCGGCCTCGTCTCCCCGCGCCTGCGGGGACGCTGATCAGCCGGCGTCCACGTCGCGGAAGAACTCGCGCAGCGCGGCGGCGAGTTCAGCGGGTGCTTCCAGCGCGGCGTAGTGCCCCACGCCGTCGAGCGTGACCGAGCGGATCTTCCCGGCCGCGACCTGGGAGACGGTGTTCGCCGTGAAGTCGCCACCACCGGCGCCCACGGCGAGCACCGGCACCGTCAGCGGACGCGCCTGGGCGAGCGCCACGATCTCGTCCCCCTCGCGCAGCATCGATTGGTAGAGACCACTCGCGCCGCGGAAGCCGGACGGCCGCGAGTAGGTCCTGGTGAACTCGTCGAGGTCCGCGTCGGTGATCGCGTCCGGGTTCGCGCTCAACGCGGGGAACGCGAACTGGCCGAGGAACTCCCGTTCGCGCCCGGCGAGCAGCAGTTCGGGGATCCCGGGCGCGGCCAGCACGCCGATGTGCCAGCTGCCGCCGCGGGTGACGTCTCCCAGCGCTTCCAGGCCGAAGCCCGGCAGGCCCATCTCGATCGCGGTGAAGCTGCGGACGTCTTCGGGGTGGGTGGCGGCGAGCCGGAAGACGGTGGCACCGCTGATGTCCTGGCCCGTCAGGTGAACCGGTCCCGCGCCGAGCAGGCTGATCAGCTCGTGGAGGTCCTGCGCCGCGGTGGCGCTGTCGTACTCCCCCGGCCCGGCGTCGGAGTCACCGAAACCGCGGAGGTCCACGGCGAACACGCGGTGGTCCGCGGCGAGCAGCGGGATCAGCCGCGAGAACGCCCACCACGATTCGGGGAACCCGTGGACGAGCAGGACCGGGGAGCCCGTGGTACCGGCCTCGACGTAGTGCAGGCGGGTGCCGTTCACGGCGGCCGTGTGGTGGGTCAGCTCGGGCATGGCGTCCTCCAAATGGACAACTTGGTTGTCTTCGAGAATAGACAACTATGTTGTCTTTGTCGAGGACCGTACGCTGAGGACCATGTCCCGTTCCGGTGCCGATCTCGCCCTGCTCCTCCTCGGGGGCTTCCGCACGCTCGTGGACGCGGCGCAGGCGGAGCTCGCGAAGCGTGGTCACGCGGACGTCCGGCCGGTCCACGACTTCGCGATCAGGGCGATCGCCGCGGGCGCCGACAGCGCGTCCGAACTGGGCCGCCGCATGGCGGTCTCCAAGCAGGCGGCCGCGAAGACGATCGCGGTGCTGCAGGAGCGCGGGTACGTCGCACGCGAGCCCGACCCCGCGGACGCCCGCCGCAAACGGCTCCAGGTGACCGATCGCGGCTTCGAAATGCTGCGGACCGGCGAAGCGGTCTTCGACGAACTGCGCGAGGAGTGGCGCCGCCGGATCGGCGCGGCGCAGCTGGACGAACTCGAGGCGCGGTTGACCGAATTGGTGGGGAAGGACCCCGTTCGCCTGGACGCGCCCGGATGGGTGGCACGAGACCTCGGCTGATCGCCGACTTAAGGTCAGTACCATGGAATATCGGCAGCTGGGTAGGTCGGGACTGCGGGTCTCGGTTCTCACGATGGGCACGATGACGTTCGGCGGCCGGGGAGTCTTCGGCAACGTCGGCAACACCGGGGTGGACGACGCGCGGCGGCAGGTGGACCGCTACCTCGACGCGGGCGGGAACCTCGTCGACACCGCGAACGTGTACTCCGGCGGGTTGTCCGAGGAGATCGTCGGGCAGGTGCTGCGCGGGCGGTGGGACCGCACGCTCATCGCGACCAAGGCCAGGATGGCGATGGGCGACGGCCCGAACGACGCCGGCCTGTCGCGGCACCACCTCGTGCGCGAGTGCGAGGCGAGCCTGCGGCGGCTGGGCACCGACCACATCGACCTCTACCAGGTGCACGAGTGGGACGGCCTGACCCCGCTCGAAGAGACCCTCGCCGCGCTCGACGACCTCGTGCGGGCGGGCAAGGTCCGCTACGTCGGGGCGTCCAACTACTCGGGCTGGCACCTGATGAAAGCGCTCTCCGTGTCCGAAAAGCACGGCTACGCGCGCTTCGTCAGCCAGCAGATCTACTACTCACTCCAGGCGCGCGAGGCGGAGTACGAACTGGTGCCGATCTCGCTCGACCAGGGGCTGGGCGTCCTCGTGTGGAGCCCGCTCGCCGGTGGCCTGCTGTCGGGCAAGTACCGGCGCGGGCAGCAGGCGCCCGAGGGCTCGCGGCACCTGTCCGACTGGGACGAACCACCCGTGCGCGACCAGGACAAGCTCTACGACACCGTCGAGGAGCTCGTCTCCATCGCGGAGTCGCACGGTGTCTCCCCGGCGCAGGTGGCGCTGGCCTACCTGCTCGGCAAGCCCGCGGTGACCTCACTCGTGATCGGCGCCCGCACCGAGGAGCAGCTCGCCGACAACCTCGGCGCGGCGGACCTGCGACTGTCCGAAGAGGACCGGAAGCGGCTCGACGCGGTGAGCGCGCCGCCCCTGCTGTACCCGTACTGGCACCAGGTGAAGACCGCGTCCGACCGGCTCGGCCCCGCCGACCTGTCGCTGCTCGGCCCGCACCGGTAAGCGCTATCCGCCCACGCCGAGTGCCTGCCGCGCCCCCGGGTGCAGCGGCACCGGCGCGGTGCGGGACGCCAGCTCCCTGCTGATGTCCTTCGCCGCCGGGTGCACGGATGCCAGCTCCGCCTTGTGGTCCACGAGCAGCCGCGTGATCGCGCACGCCGAACCCACCGGGGAGTCCTCGCGCACCAGAAGGAGGTTCGGCACCACGATCGTGGGCACGTCGGCGGGCTGGCCGTACGCGGCGGCCGGGATGACCCCGGAGTCGTAGACCTCGTTGACCCGCTTGAGTTTCGGCAGCAACGGGGTCACGTCGAGGAACTTCACGCGGTCCCGCATGGACGTCACGATGTCCGTCAGCTGCGCGGTCGGCAGCCCGCCCGACCAGACCAGCCCGTCGAGCGTGCCCGCCTTGATGCCGTCCGCGGTCTTGGCCAGGTCCAGCCGCTGCGCCTGGATGTCGGCGGCCGGGTCCAGGCCCGCCGCCTCCAGCAGCCGGTTCGCGATCACCTCGGTGCCGGACTTCGGGGAGCCGGTGGAGATCCGCTTGCCGCGCATGTCGGCGACGCTGTTGATACCCGAGTCCGTCCGCACGAGCACCTGCGTGGAGTTCGGGTAGATCCGGGCCAGCGCCTGGATGTGCTGGGCCTGACCGTCGAAGGACCCCTTGCCGGCCACGGCGTCCGCGGCGGTGTCGGCGAGGGAGAACGCGACGTCGTAGGTACCGGCGGACAGCTGCTGGATGTTCTGCACCGAGGCGCCGGTTTCGGCGGCCGTCGCCCGCAACGCCGTGTTGTTGCTGATCAGCTGCGCGAGCCCGCCGCCGAGCACGTAGTACACGCCACCGCTGTTGCCCGTGGCGATCGTGATCCGCCCGGCCGCGGCGGTGCACTCCTGCCCGCCCGCCGCCTGCTCGGTGCGCTGCTTCCCGCCGCAGCCCGCGACCGCCGTGAGCGCCAGCGCCACCGCGGTCAGTCCTGCCAGCAGCCGGTTCATGCCGTCCTCCTTCGCAGTACCGCGTGCATGACCACGGCGGCCACGCCGCATCCGGCGCCGACGGCGATCGGCACCGGTTCGAGGTAGAGCAGGCACAGCGCGGCCGGCACGAGCAGCACCCGCACCGGCCACGAGACCTCGCCGAACAGCCGGCCGCCCGTCACGACCGCCAGTGCGGCGACCGCGAGCGCGGACACCGCGAGCACCCACACCACGGTGAGCGCGTCCGCCTGGAACAGCAGCGCGGCACCGGAGTCGGTGAGCACGAAGGCCAGCGGCACCAGGAACGCGGGCAGCGTGTACTTCCAGCACTGCCACATCGTCTTGATCACCGAACCCCCGGTGATGGCCGCGGCGGCGACGGCGGCGAGCGCGGTCGGCGGCGTCACCTCCGACAGGACCGCGTAGTAGAACAGGAACATCGCCCGCTCGGCCGCCGCGACGCCGAGGCTTTCCAGCGCCGGGCCGAGCACCACCCACGCGATGATGAACGACGCGGTGACCGGCACGGCGAGCCCGAGCACGCCGACGGCGACCGCGGACAGCACGACCGTCAGCACCAGCACCGCGGTCGGGTCGGTGGTGATGACGCGGGCCAGTTCGACCAGCGCGTCGGCGAGTTCGAGCCCGAGGCCCGTCTTGGCGATGGTCGAGGTGATCACCCCGGCGGCGGCACACACCGCGATCACCGGCAGTGCGGACCGGACGCCGGTGGCGAGCGCGTTCACCAGGTCGCGTGCCCACCCGCGCAGGTCGCCCCGCCGCGCGATCAGGGCGAACGCCGCGGCCACCCCGGTGGCGTAGACCACCGCGGCGAACGGCGGGATGTCGAGCGCGAGGAACACCACGATGATGCCCAGCGACACGAAGTGGTACCCGCCGCGCAGCAGCAGCCGCCGGACCTCGCCGCGGTGCCGGTCCTCGTCCGGCTGCCGCGCGAAGCCGAACCGCCGGGCGTCGGCTTCCATCGCCAGCACGACGCCGAGGTAGTACAGCAGCGTCGGCAGCGTCGCCCAGATCAGCACCTGCAGGTAGGAGGTCTGCAGGTACTCGGCGATGATGAAGGCCGCCGCGCCGAGCGTCGGCGGGGACAGGATCGCGCCGATGCCCGCCGCGGCGAGCAGCCCGCCCGCCTGCTCACGCGGGTAGCCCGCCTTGCGCAGGATCGGCCACGTGATCGCACCGACGCTGACGGCCGTGGCCGTGCCCGAACCGGAAACGGTGCCCAGCAGGAACCCGGAGAGCACGGTGGTCCGCCCCGGCGCGGTGCGCGACCGGCGGAACGCGGCGAACGAGATGTCCACGAAGAACCTGCCCGCGCCGGTCGCGTTGAGCACCGCGCCGTAGATCGTGAACAGCACGATGTAGGTCGCGGCGACGTCGAGCGGGGTGCCGTAGAAACCGCTCGCGTCGTTGTAGAGCGCGTTGACGATCTGCGCGAAGT
Organism: Amycolatopsis dongchuanensis; assembly: GCF_039542405.1. NCBI lineage: Bacteria > Bacillati > Actinomycetota > Actinomycetes > Pseudonocardiales > Pseudonocardiaceae > Amycolatopsis > Amycolatopsis dongchuanensis. Next base: position 3,862 of record NZ_BAABIB010000093.1, on the reverse strand, counting down.
CGATGCCCGCGTGTGCGATGCCCCAGTTCTGCGGCAGGTAGCCGCCGTAGTAGGCGTAGGCGAGGAACAGCAGGCACACCGCGGGCAGCACCCAGCCGGTCGCGCGGCGGGTGGCCTCCAGCACCAGGAGCAGCAGCAGCGCACCGGCGACGACGTCGAGGGTGGACAGCTGCCCCTGCCGGTCGAGGAACGCGTCGTAGCCGCCGAGCACCGGGTACAGCCCCACCACGAGCGCGACCACCGCGAGCACCCAGTCGACCGGGCCCGGGTCGTCGCGCGGTGCGGGCGGGCGGGAGCGCGGCCGGTAGCAGAGGAACACCAGCGGCAGCGCGCAGCCGAGGAAGATGACCAGGTAGAACTGGTTCCCCTTGCTGTACGGGAAGAACACCTGCTTGAGCACGAGCACGCCCACGGCGAGCGCGACCAGGTGGACGAGCAGGTCCGGGCGGCGCGAAAGGCGGCGCGCCGGGCGCTCCTCGTCGTACTCGGCGACGAGGTCGACTGGGTCATCTTTGACCGGTTTCGTCATCAACGCTCCCTTTGCGTTGATCACACGTTAGGGCTTCACGGCCCCCGGGGAAACCTCCGTTCGCCCGGCTTCGCGGAACGCGGCGGGCGAGAGGGTCCACCACACCAGGACGGCGCCGATCCCGTGCACCGCCGCACCGGCGAACCACACCCCGCGCAGGCTCCAGTGCGCGGCGATCAGGCCACCCGCCAGCGAGCCGAGCGGCGTCAGGCCCCACGCCAGCGCGCGGTGGCTGGTCAGGACCCTGCCGAGCAGCGCGCGGGGCGTGAACCGCTGGCGGCTGGACTGCGAGCACACGTTCCACACCAGCGTCGCGGCCGTCATCACCACCAGCACCGCGCCCACGGCGGCGGGCCACGGCGGCAGCACCGCGATCAGCAGGCTGGTGCCCGCGGCGAAGGTCTGCGCGATCCGCATCGACCACGAGTAGCCCAGCCGCGCGACGATCCGGTGCACCACGAACGACGAGAGGATCCAGCCCGCCGCGAGGCACGTGAGCAGCGCGCCGTAGCCGACCGGGCCGATGCGCAGCACCTCGGTGGCGTAGAGCACGAGCATCGCGTTGCCCGCGCTCGCGGCGAAGGACCCGAGCGCGACGGTGATCGTGATCGCCCGCAGCAGCGGGGTGCGCACCAGGTACCGCAGCCCCTCCCCCACGTCCCGCAGCGGATGCGCCCGTGAGGGTGTGACCGGCGCGGACGGGATGCCGCGGACCAGCAGCAGCGCCAGCAGGGCCGCGACGCACGCCAGCCACGCCGGCAGCCCGGCCGCGAAGGCCACGAGCCAGCCCGTGAACGGCGGCACGACGAACTGCACGAGGCCGCGGTCGATCAGCTGCAGCCGGGTGTTGGCGGCGGTGAGCCGGTCCGGCGGCACGACCTCCGGCACGAGCGCGCCGCTCGCGCCGTCGCCGAGCACCTGCGCCGAGGTCAGCGCGAAGGCCGCGAGCATGAGCAGCGGCAGGCTCAGCAGGTGCGCGGTGCCGAGCACGGCGAGGACGAGCGCGGCGGCGACCTCCACGGTGAAGGCCCAGGCGAGCACGGTGGTGCGGCGCACGCGGTCGATGAGCACCCCGGCGAACAGCGAGAACAGCAGCCACGGCGACTGCCCGGCCACGTTCACCCAGGACACGTGCCGCGGGTCGGTCGTGATCGAGACCGCCAGCAGCGGCAGCGCGGCCAGGACCAGCCCCTCCGCGGTCGAAGCCGAGATCGCCACCGCCTGGAGCCGCTTCCAGCCACCGTCCCCCGTCACGGGGGACCAGTGTGCCAAGGCGCTCCCCGGGTCGTCGTCCCTTTTTTTGCGTGCCGCAAGTAAGTGACAGAGCGCACGTTTCCGCCACACCCGGCGCGGGCATTCGATCTTCGTGACTCTCGCGTCCGATCCCCACCTCGACCTCGACTTCGCTCTCGACAACGGGTTGCGCGCCTACGTACTGGCCGTCAGCGCGGCGGTCGGCACGGGCTGGGAGGCGTGCTCGGTCGACAGCGGCACCCCGATGACCGCCTACATCGCCGTCGACGGGTCCGTGCCGGGCCACGGCGCGTGCGACGTGGCGCTGCTCTGGCACGAGGACCGCGGCTGGGCGGTGGTGCTGGAGACGCCGTCGGGCGAGGACCTCACGCTGGCGCGGCTCGGCGGACCGGTCGTCGCGGCACCGGAGGCCGTCGCCGGGTTCCTCGCGGCCGTGCGCTCCGGAACGCGTCCGGCGGCGCGGCCGGTGGTGCCGTCGTCGTCGGTCGAACTGGCGGCGGAACTGGGCGCGTACCAGGTGGATCCGCTGCCGTAGTGCGGTCAAGCCGCACCGTGCGCGGTGCAGGTGCCCGATTCGCCCGGAACCGGTGAGCACCCCCGCACCTTTCCTCCCCTTCGCCGCTTGCTCCCGACGATGGCCGTGGCGCGCCCGTCGCTCCAGGGACTAAGTTCCTGAACCACGGGGGCCATCCGGTCCCCGCCCGTGCCGTCCATTGTGGACACCGTCACCGGCGAGGAGCGGCGTGCCGAGGACCCTGTCGCACGACGAGTGCGTGAAGCTGGTGCGCTCGCCCGTGCGCTACCGCCGCGCGGAGCTGTCGGTCGACGGCCGGGACCCGTTCGTGCGCACCTGCCTGGTGCTGGACAACGGCGACTTCCTCGTGCCCGGCGACCGGGGGCTGGTCCGGACCGCGGCGGGCCGCACCGTCACGGTGACCGTGACCCACCGGAACCGGCACGTCCCCGGTGGCTGGACGGTGAGCGGGATCGGCCTGGCGAGGCCACTCGTCGCCGCCGACCGGCCGGTACCGCTGCCGCGCGCCACGGAGCAGGACCTCGACTTCCGCACCGGCGTGCGGGTCGTGGTCGCCCGGCTGACCGGCCAGCTGGTCTCGGTGGCCGAGGAGGTCTGAACCGCTGCCCACTGCGTGTCCAATCAGGACAGACGACCTTAGGAGCCGTCGCCGGGCAGGCGCAGCCGCCGGTCCACCACCGCCTTCGCCACCTCGGCCAGCGGCTGCCCCCGCCGGTAGGCGTGCACCCGCAGCCGGACCAGCGCGTCCAGGACCGGGATCCCGAGCTGCACGGCCACCATGCCCGCGGCCTGGTGCACCTCGGCGTGCCACAGCGCGGCCTCCCCGGCACCGCGGGCGGGGGCCCCGCTGAGCTCGTCGATCACCAGCAGCAGCGCCGTGTCGGCGTACACCACCGCGTCCAGCAGCTCCTCGGTGCCCGGTTCGCGGGGCTCGTCGCGGTGCAGGTCGAGCACCCCCACGCTCAGCGCGCCCAGCATGAGCGGCACGCTGTACAGCGCACGGACACCCCGCGCCGTGGCTTCCGGCGCGAAGGCGGGCCACCGCCCGGCACCGCCCTGCGCGGCCAGGTCGACGGCCACCACCAGCGTCCCGGAACCCGCCGCGTCGACGCCCGGCCCCTCGCCGAGGTTCACCGCCAGCTCGGTCGGCCCGTCCGCACCCGTCGCGTACAGCAGTTCCAGCGCGAGCAGTTCCAGCGCGCCGGGCCGCCCGGCCAGCGCCAATCCCGCGCCGCTCAGGGAAAGCGCGTCCACCACCGCCAGGCACACGTGACGCGACGACACGCGTTCCCCACGCCGCCGCGCGCAGTCCACCACGGCGGCCCAGACCCGCAGCACGCGGTCGGTTGCCACTCCTCCATCCATTCCGGGCCGGGCGGCCCCCGCGCCGGTGCGGCCCGCCACCTCCGCCCCCCTCGTTCCCGGACGGAGCCCCATCATGATCGCGTCGGCGGGGCGCCGGTAGGGAAGAAAGCCCCTAGCTGTGGTGTCCAGGGAGGTTGGTCAGGCGGGTGATCGGGGGTTTGCCGCTGGTTGCGCTGTGG
>NZ_BAABIB010000092.1:0-33953 GCF_039542405.1 Amycolatopsis dongchuanensis | reverse complement strand
CGCCTCCAAACGCCTCTGAGCTGCGGAAACTCGCCTAAACTTAGCGGTATTGGCCGGCGGGCAGGCTCCAGGATGATGGACCCCAACGGGATCTCACCTCGGGCAGGTGGTCGAGTTGAGTGATCATCCCGTCGCCTGCGGTTTGTGCATATCACTTTGAGGACCAGCCGCAAGCCTGGCAAGGCAACCGCCGGTCTCGAGAAAGGTTGCGGCTGCTCCTCAAAGTGATCGCCCGGTATCAGGCGACGGGATGATCACCCAACTCTGGGTGGGTCTGGGGGCCTTACCCCCAACCGAGTTCGTGCAGTCTCTCGTCGTCTATGCCGAAGTGGTGTGCGATCTCGTGCACGACCGTGACCAGCACTTCTTCGACGACCTCGTCCTCGGTCTCGCACATCGCCAGTATCGGTTCGCGGTAGATGCTGATGCGGTCCGGGAGCACGCCGCCGTAGTCGCTGGTGCGGGAGGTCAGTGCGACGCCGTGGTAGAGGCCGAGGATGCCTGGCGCCTCCTCGTTCCGCTCCTCGACCAGCACGACGACGTTGTCCATCGCCCTGGCGAACTCCGGCGGGACGGCGTCCAGCGCGTCGGCGACCAGTTCTTCGAAGCGGGCCACGGTCATGTCGACCGGCATCAGCCGCCGCCGGTCGGGCTCGCCGGGGGTGCCGACGCCGGGGGCGCGTCCTGGGCCTGCTGCCGGATGCTGCCGGTCACCGGGGCGAGCCCGCTGTTGTCCGGCAGCTTCGCCCCCACCTTGCAGTTGACCTGCGTCGAACCCGCGTCCCAGCTTTCCTGCTCCCGCAGGTCCCACGTGAGGATCAGCTTCTGCGCGTTCAGATCCACACCGCCCGCGTACCCCTGGACGTCGTGGTTGCACTCGGTGTCCAGCCACTTCGCCTGGTCGTCCTGCGACGGGTAACCACCGGTGAAGTGCGACTTCAGGTCGACCGTCGCGACGATCTCGTACGCGTGCGGCTGCGCGCAGTCGATCGGGTTGCCGACGGTCTTCCCCGCCAGCGCGAGGCACGTGCCCGGCTCCCACACCGGCGCCTGCGACTGGCCCGCCGCGTTGCCCGTGACCGGCTGCAGCGCACCACCCGGCGCCGCCCACTGCAGGACGCACCGCATGTCGCGATCGCCGTCGGCCCACTCGTCGTTGCCGGGGCGCAGCGCGCTCACCGTGAACTTGCCGAACGGGTCGAGCTGCTTGCCGAGGTACTTCTCCGCACCGTCGGCGCACCGCCCCATCGCCAGCTCGCGCCACTCGTCCACGCTCGGGGCCGGCGCACCGGCCGGGTACTTGTCGCCGACGCTCACCACCCCCGTCACCTCGTACAGGTGCGGCTGCGCGCACGGCACGACGCGGATGTCCGACGCGTCGGGCTGGACCCAGTTCAGGCAGGCGCCCGCGTTCGCGTGGAAGGCGGCCTTCGCCTCGGGTGACTCCTCGACCTTCCCGCCGCCGACGACCCCGTCGCCCCACGAGAAGGCGACGCTCAGCGACAGGGCGACGATCGCACCCAGGAACACACCGACCATGACGAGCCGTGTGCGCACCGTGTTCGTTGCCAAGCCGTGTCCGAGCATCGCCCCAATAATGCCCGCGTCCGGCCCGCACGACGACCCTCGGGTGGTTAGTGTGTTGCCTGATGACCGAAGACACCCCGCCGGAGGAGCAGCAACCTCCGGAGCAGGCGCCCCAGCGCGGCTCCATGCGGTTCCAGGACCCGGAGACGACCAAACCGCGCGAACCGTCGCTCGCGGAGCAGCGCGCCCGGCGCAAGGCGCTCGCCGAGGAGAAGGAACGCACCGAGGCGGCGAAGCAGGCGTACAAGGAGGCCCAGCGCAAGGCCGCCACCCGCCGCAAGGTGCTGATCGGCAGCGGCGTCACGGTCGGGCTCGTCGGCGTCGTCGCCGCGTGGTACCTCGTGGGCACGCCCGAGACGGTCAACGCGGTCTGCACGGACGCCAACAACGTAGTGCAGCCCGACGAGTACTGCGACGACAACTACGCCGTCAGCCACGGCGGCTACTACAACGCCGGCACCGGGTTCTGGTTCATCCCCATCCCCGGCGGTGGGGGGTACACCCAGTACCGCTACAACTACGGCGGCACGGGCACGGTCGGGCAGCCGGTCTCCGGCGGCACGTACACCAAGCCGTCCGGCAACCCGACGATCAAGACCAACTCGGGCAAGACCGTGCAGCGCGGCGGGTTCGGCATCAGCGGCAAGAGCAGTGGCGGCAGCGGCAAGTCGGGGGGCTCGTAAGTGCGGAGGGCAACCAGTACCCCTCGCCGGGACTGGCAGCGCATCGTCGAGGAACAGGGCCTGGTGTTCGGCACCCCCGCCCGCTACGGCTCCGGCCAGGACCGGCCGTACTGGGACGAGTCCGTGCACTACGTCCTGGAGATGGACGAGGTGCTGTCGCTGGAGGCCGACGTCGAGTTGCTGCACTCGATGTGCCTCGAGGCCGTCGACCACGTCGTGCTGACGGAGCGGTACCAGCAGTTCGGCATCCCGGAGTGGGTGTGGCCGCACATCGCCGAGTCGTGGAAGCGCCGCGACCCGCACGTCTACGGGCGGTTCGACCTGCGCTACGACGGCGGCGGCCCGGCGAAGCTGCTGGAGTACAACGCCGACACCCCGACGTCGCTGCTCGAAGCGGCCGTCCTGCAGTGGCACTGGAAGACCGAGGTCTTCCCCGACGACGACCAGTGGAACTCCGTCCACGAGAAGCTCGTCGAGCGCTGGCAGGAGGTCCGCGCGCTGCTGCCAGCCAACGAGGTGTACTTCACCTGGTCCACCGCCGACCCCACGGGCGAGGACCACATCACCACGTCCTACCTGCAGGAAACCGCCGCGGAGGCGGGGATCGACACCATCGGCCTCGCGATCGAGGAGATCGGCTGGGACCCGGTGCTCAAGCGGTTCGTCGACCTCGAAGAGGCGCCGATGAACACCGTGGTCAAACTCTACCCGTGGGAATGGGTGGTGGACGAGGAGTTCGGCCGCTACGCCGTCGAGTCGCTGCCGCGCACCCTGTGGGTCGAGCCGCTGTGGAAGATGCTGCTGTCGAACAAGACGCTGCTGGCGATCCTCTGGGAGAACTACCCGGGGCACCCGAACCTGCTGCCCGCCTTCGTCGACGACCCCGGGCTGCTCACCGAGTACGTGCGCAAGCCGAAGCTGGGCCGCGAGGGTGCGAACGTGTCGATCGTGGCGCCCGGGTACGAGACCGAGACGCCCGGCGTCTACGGCGAAGAGGGGTACGTCTACCAGGCCTTCGACCCGCTGCCCGAGTTCGACGGGTTCCGACCCGCGCTGGGCGCGTGGATCGTCGGGGACAGCTCCGCCGGCCTGGGGATCCGGGAGACCGCGGGCCTGGTCACCGACGACGGCGCGGCCTTCGTCCCCCACCGCATTCCGGAATCGTGATAAACACCCCACAACGACACTGACCGACCACCCTGGAGATCTCCATGACCCTCGCGCTGGCCGACACCTTCGGCTCCGACCTCGTCAAGGGGATCGGCGCGATCCTGCTGTACGGCGTCGTCGGCCTGCTGCTGATGCTGGTGGGCTTCTACGCGATCGACTGGACCACGCCGGGCAAGCTGTCCTCGCTCGTGCGCCGGGGTCTGCCGAACGCGGTCATCGTGACCGCCTCCGGGATGCTGTCGATGGCGTTCATCGTGGTGGTCGCCATCTTCAACTCGGCCAGCGACCTCACCGAGGGGCTCATCACCTCGCTCGTCTACGGCCTGCTCGGCATCGTGGTGCAGGTCGCGGCGGTGCGGCTGCTGGAGTGGTCCACGCGGATCAACGTCGGTTCGACCATCGAAAGCGAGCAGTTCGCGCCCGCCAGCGTCGTGGTCGCGGCCGCCCACCTCGCTCTGGGACTCGTCGTGGCGGTCGCCATCTCCTAATGTGGGGGCTGTGCGTCTGCTAAGGACCCCCGAAGACCGGTTCACCGACCTGCCCGACTTCGACTTCCCCACGCTGTACGCCGACATCGACGACCCCGGCGACGGCATCATCCGCATCGCCTACACCGAGGCCGGGCCTCCGGACGGGCCGCCCGTGCTGCTCCTGCACGGCGAGCCCAGCTGGTCGTTCCTGTACCGGAAGGTCCTGCCCGTCCTCGCCGACGCGGGGCTGCGGGCGATCGCACCGGACCTCGTCGGCTTCGGCCGCTCCGACAAACCCGTCGACGTGATCGCCCACAGCTACGCCCGGCACGTGGAGTGGATCCGCGCGTTCGCCTTCGACGCGCTCGACCTGCGTGGCGTCACGGTGGTGGGGCAGGACTGGGGCGGGCTGATCGGGCTGCGCCTCGTCGCCGAGCACCCCGGCCGGTTCGCCCGCGTCGTCGCCGCCAACACCGGGCTGCCCACGGGCGACCAGGACATGCCGCAGGAGTGGCACGCGTTCCGCGCCGCCGTGGCGAAGGCGCCGGTCCTCGACGTGGGGCGGTTCGTGCAGTCGGGCTGCCGCACCGAACTGCCGCCCGAGGTGCGCGCCGCCTACGACGCGCCGTTCCCGAACGAGATGTACAAGGCGGGGCCGCGCGCGATGCCGAACCTCGTGCCGATCCGGCCGGACGACCCGGCGAGCGAAGCCAACCGGCGCGCGTGGCGGGTACTGTCCGAATTGGACATCCCGTTCCTGTGCGCGTTCTCCGACGGTGACCCGATCACCGGTGGGATGGCCCCGGTCCTGCGGCGCGCCATGAGGGGCGCCGCTGGTCTGGACCACCCCACCGTGCCGGGTGCCGGTCACTTCCTCCAGGAGGACGCCGGGCCGGAACTCGGGCGGATCATCGCCGACTTCGTGCGGAGCTAGCGGTTGCGGCGCTTCGGGTCGGCGTCGTCGTCGATCTCGATGCGCTCCTTGCGGACCTCACCGGAGATCGGCTGTTCCTCGGTGACGTTCTCCTTGCGCAGCCGCACCTGCTCCATCGGCACGACGTCCTTCTCCACCCGCGGCCGCTCGGCGTGCAGGGTCATCTCCTGCTCCTCCTCGCCGATCCGGGCTTCGCCGCGCTCGGTGCCGGTCATCGGCTCGCGCTCGACGCGGACCTCCTCGTGCGTCACCGGTACGCGCACCTGCTGCTCCTCGGTGACGGTGTACTTGCGCAGCCGCACCCGGCCGGTCTCGACCTGGTCCTTGCCGACGCGCAGCTGCTCCTCCGAGCGGGTCACCGCCTCACCGGCCTCACCGGTGCGCGTGCGGCCCATGCGGTCGCGCTGCCCGCCGGTCCGGTTCTCCATCGAGGCCCGCGGCGTCGGCAGGTTGTAGTACCGGTACAGCTCGGCGCTCTCCTGCTCGGACAGGTGCTGGTCGGCCTCGCAGCGCGGGGCGTCGGTCACCTGGTCCTTCGACACCTGGACGTGCAGCCCGTCGTTGTCGACCCGCGCGCCGCGCAGCGGCACGAAGCTCTCCTTCTGGCCGAACATCCCGGTCCGGACGGTGACCCATTCCGGTTCCTGGGTTTCGTCGGACAGGTAGACGGTGCCCACCTTGCCGATCTTCTTCCCCTGCGGGTCGACCACGGCGTGCTCGGTCAGTTCCTCAGGACGAAGCATGCTCGTCATGATTTGTTCTCCCCTTCCGATCTTGAACCGTCCACAACAGAGTTGACGGTCGGAAGGGACCCCGAAACTGACACGTTCGGGGTTCACCCACGAGTGCCTCAGGCCGTGGTGCCGTCCGGGTTGATCACGGAGAAACCGGTGTAGGGCACCAGCGCCTCGGGAATCCGGATGGACCCGTCGGCCTGCTGGTTCTGCTCCACGAGCGCGACGAGGGTGCGGCCGACGGGCAGGCCGGAGGCGTTCAACGCCGCCACCGCACCGCGTTTGCCGTCCTTGCCCTTGCCGCGGATGTTCGCGCGGCGGGTCTGGAACACGCCCGTGTCCGACGCGCTGGAGATCTCGCGGTAGGTCTGCTGGCTGGGCAGCCACACCTCGATGTCGAAGGTGATCTGGGCGGAGAAACCGATGTCGCCGGCGGGCAGCTTGATCACCCGGTAGGCGAGCCCCAGCTTCTGCAGCACCTCCTCGGCGTGCGCGAGGATCTCGTCCAGCGCCTCCCGCGACTTCTCCGCGTCGACGAGCTGCACCAGCTCGACCTTGGAGAACTCGTGCTGCCGGATCAGGCCGCGCGTGTCGCGGCCGTACGAACCGGCCTCCGAGCGGAAGCACGGGGTGTGCGCGGTGTAGCGCAGCGGCAGGTCCTCCAGCGTGAGGATCTCGCCCGCGTGCAGGTTGACCAGCGGCACCTCGGCGGTCGGGATGAGGAACAGCTCGCGGTCGGCGACCGACGTGCGGAACAGGTCCTCCTCGAACTTCGGCAGCTGACCGGTGCCGGTCATGGTCTGCCGGGTGACGAGCGCGGGCAGCGAGAACTCCGTGTAGCCCTGCTCGATGTGCACGTCGAGGAAGAACGCGGCGAGCGCGCGCTCCAGCTTCGCGCCGGGACCCTTGAACACGGCGAACCGCGGGCCCGACAGCTTCGTGGCGCGCTGCAGGTCGAGGAACCCGGCGCGCTCGCCGAGGTCGACGTGGTCGAGCGGCTCGAAGTCGAACTCCGGCACGCTGCCCCAGCGGCGGATCTCCTCGGCGTACTCCTCGGTGGCGCCGTCGGGCAGCTCGTCGAGCGGCAGGTTCGGGATCGCGAGCAGGAACTCGTTCAGCTCGGCCTCGACGCTGCGCTGCTCCTCCTCCAGCTCCCCGATGCGCGTCTTCAGCAGCTTCGCCTGCTCACGCAGCCCGGTGATGTCCTCACCGCGGCGCGCGGCGGCCTGTACCTCGGCGGCGGCCTTCTTCGACTGCGCCCGCGCCTGGTCGCCCTCGCTGATGACCTCGGAACGCCGGCTCACCAGCTTGCTCAGCCGGTCGGTGTCGAGCACGTAGCCGCGGCGGCGCAGCTTGGCGGCCGCGTCCACCTCGGGGTCGAGCAGCAGGCGGGGGTCGTGCATGGGTACTCCAGGTACGAGCCGGGATTGTCCCGTCCAGCGTATCCACCCCGACCAGCGGCTTTCAGGCGACCTCGGGCACGCGCAGCGGTGCGGTCAGCGCGCTGGACGCGGCGAGCCGCTCCCCGGCGTCCTCGAGCGCCGCCCACATCGTCACCTGGTTCGCGGTGAGCACCGGGATGCCCAGGCGCTGCTCCAGCGGCGTGACGACGTCGTAGGTGGGCACGTTGGTGCACGAGACGAACAACGCGTCCGCGCCGGTGAGGTCCAGCCCGGAGACGGCGCCGAGCACCGCGGAGTAGGACATCTTCCAGATGTCGCCGAGCAGGCCGAGCCCGAGGCTCGCGGTCGTGGTGATGCCGTACTCGGCCAGGAAGTCGAGCAGCCGCCCGGTCACGTCGTCGACGTACGGGGTGATCACCGCCAGCCGCTGGACACCCAGGCGCGTGCACGCGCGGATCAGCGCGCCGGACGTGGTGACGGCCGCGGGGGCACCCGCGTCGAGCATCCCCCGCACGAGCGCCGCCTCACCCTCGGCGCCGCCGACGAAACTGCCGGAGGTGCAGGCGTAGGCGACCACGAGCGGTTCGGGCACCAGGACGTCCCTGGTCGCGCGACGGACGCCGTGCGGGTCGCCGAGCGCCTCGGCCAGCTGCACCGTGACGGGCTCGGGCAGGTACGGCAGACGCGTCGTGTGCAGGCACACCCGGTCCGGCACCCAGCGCCACAGCTCCCGGTCCAGCGCGAAGTCGAACGGCGCCACCACGCCGACGCCCGTCTGCGCCGGCAGCACGATCTCGAACGGACTGCCCGCCATGCCCCACCTCCACCGAAGACCCCGGTGACGCTAGGGGTGCGGTGCGAAATCCAGCGGCGCCGCGTGTAACCGCGCCGTTAAACCTGGTCCGCGACGTAAGAGGCGATCTCCAGCGCGCTCGTCGCGGCGGGGGACGGGGCGTTGAGCACGTGCACCTGGTCCGGCGCGGTCTCGATGAGGAAGTCGTCGACGAGGGAGCCGTCCGGCCGCAGCGCCTGCGCCCGCACGCCCGAGCCGTGGCGCACGATGTCGTCGGGGCCGACGGCGGGCACGAGCCGCGCGAGGCTCGCGGCGAAACGGCGCTTCGACAGCGAGCGCAGCACCTCGTCCAGCCCGGTCGGGAAGGCGTACTTGCGGGCCAGCCGCCAGGCACCGGGGAAGCGGGCCACGTCGAGCAGGTCGGCGGGCGAGACGTCACGCCACCGGTAACCCTCGCGGCGCAGGGCCAGCACCGCGTTCGGCCCCGCGTGCACACTGCCGTCGAGCATCCGCGTCAGGTGCACGCCGAGGAACGGCAGCGCGGGATCGGGCACGGGGTAGATCAGGCCGCGCACCAGGTGCCGCCGTTCCGGCCGCAGTTCGTAGTACTCGCCCCGGAACGGGACGATCCGGGCGCTGGGGGTGAGCCCGGCCAGGCGCGCGACGCGGTCCGACTGCAGCCCGGCGCAGTTGACCAGCACGTCGGCCCGCAGCACCTCGCTGCCCGTGGCGACCTCGACCCCGCCGGTGCGGCCCGGGCGGATGCCCAGCGCGGGCGTGCCGAGCCGCAGGTCAGCGCCCTTCTCCTCGAGCAGCCGGACGAGTGCCGCACACACGCCGGGGAAGTCGATGATGGCGGTGGACTCCACCCGCAGCGCCCGCACGCAGGACACCTCGGGTTCGTACTCGCGCGCCTCCTCCGGCGAGACGAGCCGCGCGGGCACGCCGTTGGCCTCGGCCCGCTCCGCGAGCACCTGCAGCGCGGGCAGTTCGGACTCCTCGGTGGCGACCACGAGCTTGCCGCACACCTCGACGCCGACCCCGTGCTCCCTCGCGAAGTCCACAATGGACTTGTTGCCCGCCACGGACATCCGCGCCTTCGCGGATCCGGGCTTGTAGTACAGGCCCGCGTGCACCACGTTGGAGTTGTGCCCGGTTTGGTGAGCGGCCCACGTGCGCTCCTTTTCGAGCACCGTCACGGCGGTGCCGCGGCGGGTCAGTTCCCACGCCACGGCAAGGCCGAGGATCCCGCCACCGATCACCACCGCACGCCGCGTCACGGGCCCAGGGTAAACGGCGGGTTGCCGGAAGGCCCGCGCCACGCGCTCTCTACCTTGGTGCGGGCCACGAGCGGAAGGAGACCGGGGTGACGCTCATCGGCGACGGCGCGAGGATCGTCGACGCGACCGCGGGACGCGTGCTCGGCCACGACGAACTGGTGCTGGAGGTCACCCGCGTCGCGGAAGCGCTTTCCGCCCTGCCGACCGGTGTCCTCTTCGCCCGCACCGCCACCGACCTGGAGAGCATCCGGTACTACCTGGCCGCGTTCGAGAGCGGCCGCCCGATCGCGTTGCTCGATCCCGCGCTGACCGCGGACGCGCTGGCCGAGCTGGTCACGCGGTTCCGCCCGGCCGCGGTGCTGACCGCGCCCGACGCCCCGGAGCCGCCCGGCTACCTGGCGAAGGACGGGCACTGGGTGCGTGCCGACCCCGACGGCGTGTCCCCGCACCCCGAGCTGGCGCTGCTGCTCGCGACCAGCGGGTCGACCGGCGTCCCCCAGCTGGTGAAGCTGTCGCGGCGCGCGGTCCTGTCGAACGCGCACGCGATCGCCGAGGTGCTGAGCATCGGTCCCGGCGAGGTGGCGCCGACGAACCTGCCGCCGCACTACGCCTACGGCCTGTCCGTGCTCAACTCGCACCTCGCCCGCGGCGCGACGGTCGTCATCGAGCCCTCGGGCCTGCGTTCCCGGTCGTTCTGGGACGCCGTGGAGCAGTGCGGCTGCACCTCGCTCGCGGCCGTGCCCTCGCACTACGAGATGTTGCGGCGGCTGGATTTCGACCCGGCCCGGTACCCGCGGCTGCGGACACTGACGCAGGCAGGCGGGCGGTTGCGGCCCGAGCTGGTCGCCGAGTTCGACGCGAAGATGCGGGCCGTGGGCGGCGGGCTGTACGTGATGTACGGGCAGACCGAGGCGGGGCCCCGGATGTCGACCATGCCCGCGGAACTGCTGGCGCACAAACCGGAGTCGGTGGGCCCGGCGGTGCCGGGCGGCCACCTCTCGATCCGCTGCCCCGACGGGTCGGAGACCACGCACCCGAAGATCAGCGGCGAGGTGGTCTACCGGGGCCCCAACGTGATGATGGGCTACGCCGTGGACGAGGCCGGGCTCGCGCTGGGCGACCAGCTCGGCGGCGTGCTCGCGACCGGGGACCTCGGCTACCTCGACGAGGACGGCTTCCTGTTCGTGACCGGCAGGCTCAAGCGGATGGGCTCGGTGTTCGGCAACCTGTTCAGCCTCGACGACCTGGAGCAGGCCGTCCGCGCGAGCGCGCCGGAGGCCGGCCTGGTGGCCGCCGTGCCGGGGAACGACAAGGTCGTGCTGTTCGCCGAGGGCCTCGGGGCGGAGGCGTGCCGCGAGGTTTCGCATGCGCTGGCCGACCGGCTGCACCTGCACGCGTCACGGTTCGACGTCCGGCCGATCGCCGCCGTACCCCTCCTGGCCAGCGGGAAGATCGACTACCAGGCCCTGCGCGGTGAGATCTGAATCGCGATTACGCGCAAGTAACCTACGCTCCCGTAACCTGGCGGCATGGCTGAGCTCGTCTACCCACCCGTCATCCTGTTCGCGAAGACCATGTTCCGGGTCCTGGACCTGAAACTGCGGGTGGAGGGCGGCGAGCGGCTGCCGCGGCGGGGTGGCGCGGTGATCGCGTGCAACCACGTCAGCTACCTCGACTTCATCTTCTGCGGCCTCGGCGCCCAGCCCGCCGGGCGGCTCGTCCGGTTCATGGCGAAGGAGCAGGTGTTCCGGCACCGGATCTCCGGGCCCCTGATGCGCGGGATGCACCACATCCCGGTCAACCGCGAGGCCGGGCGCGCCTCGTACGAGGAGGCGGTCGCCCGGCTGCGGGCCGGCGAGGTCGTCGGCGTGTTCCCCGAGGCGACGATCAGCCCGTCGTTCACGGTGGAGAACATCAAGTCCGGCGCGGTGCGCATGGCCGCCGAGGCGGACGTGCCCGTGATCCCGATGGCGGTGTGGGGCACGCAGCGGCTGTGGACCAAGGGGCACCCGCGCACCCTGACCAAGCGCCACGTGCCGATCTCGGTCCTGCTGGGCGAGCCGCTGCGGCCGCAGCCGGAGGACGACCCGGAGCTGCTGACGAAGGACCTGCGCACCCGGATGTCGGCCCTGCTGGACAAGGCGCAGGCGGACTACCCGGAGCAGCCCAGCGGTCCCGACGACCGCTGGTGGCTGCCCGCCCACCTCGGCGGCACGGCACCGCGGCCGCCCCAGGACTAGCTCCCGGCGATCGCGGCGGCCACCTCGCGCGGCCGTGAGACCGGGGAGAGGTGGCTGGTGGGCAGTTCGGTGACCCGGGCTTCCGTGCGGTCGGCGAACCACCGTTGCAGCCCGGGGTCCAGGATCCGGTCGTCGGTGGACAGGATGTAGGCGCACGGCAGGTCGTGCCACGCCCCGCGCTCCGCGGGAGCCGAGAAACACGCGCCGTGCGTCGGCTTCTGCGAGGCCGCGAGAGCCCGCGTCGTCCGGGTGGGCAGGTCGGCGCCGAGCGCGTCCCCGAACAGCCCGGGATCGAGGGTCGACCAGCCGTCGTCGTCGAACCGGATCGCCTTCTGCCCCGGGGTGGGGGCACCCCGCTCGCTGAGGGCCGGGATCGTCTCGCCTTCGTCGGGCGCGTACCCCGCGACGAACACCAGCGCTCTGACCTGGGTGTTCTCGCGGGCCGCGGCGGAAATCACCGTGCCGCCGTAGGAGTGCCCGGCCAGGATCACGGGCCCGTCGAAGGTCGCGATCGCCCGCCGCGTCCAGGCCACGTCGTCCGCGAGCGAGGTCAGCGGCAGCTGGACGGCCAGCACCCGGTGCCCGTCGTCCTGGAGGGCGGCGACCACCTCCTGCCAGACCGACCCGTCACTCCACGCTCCGTGCACCAGAACCACGTTCGCCACTTTTGCCTCCTCGTCTTGTGCGACGCCAGGCAATCAGGCGAGGTGGCGAAATACCGAAACCCGAGGTGGATTTCGTCGCTATCCGGCAGCGGCGCGGCAGCCGCTGCCGTTTTCCGACATCGCGGCCGTTCAGAACCAGCGTTCCAGCACCTGCGCGACACCGTCCTCGGTGTTCGGGCCGGTGATCTCGTCCGCGGCGGCCTTAGCGGCCGGGTGCGCGTTGGCCATCGCCACGCCGTGCCCGGCCCACTCCAGCATCGCGACGTCGTTGGGCATGTCGCCGAACGCGATGACGCGCTCGGCGGGCACCCCGAAGCGCTCGGCGACCGCCGCGAGGCCGGTCGCCTTGGTGATGCCGTGCGCGGCGATTTCGATCAGCCCCGAGCCCGCCGAGAACGTGATGTCCACGTTGTCGTCCAGCACGGCGCCGGCCGCCTCGGCCATCTCGTCCGACGTCATCCCCGGCCTGCTGACCAGCAGTTTCATCGCCGGGTGGCCGGTGATCTCGGCCCGGGCCACCCGCACACCCTCGCCGCCGTCGCCCCACGGGTTGAAGTAGTCCTCCTCGACGACGAGGTTGTGCACGCCCGGCTCCAGCGCCCGTTTCCCCGCTCGCTCTGCCGCGAACGCGCAGCCGGGGATCGCCTTCTCCACCTCGCGGACGACCTCACCGAGCAGGACCGGTTCGAGCAGCCCGTTGACCTCGACGACCAGGTCCTGGCCGATGTCGTACAGCACGGCGCCGTTCGCGCACACCGCGTACCCGGTCAGCTCCGCCTGCTTCGCCACCGACGGGATCCACCGGGGCGGCCTGCCGCTGGCCAGCACGACCGGCACACCGGCTTCGGCGGCCCGGTGCAGCACCGACCGGGTGCGGGGGGACAGCCGCTCCCGGGCGTCCAGCAGGGTTCCGTCGACGTCGGAGGCGATCAGCAGGGGTTGCTCCACACTCCCATTGTCCCTTTGCGCCCCGTGCCAGATAGCGTTGGCTACGTGCGCGTAGGCATTGTGATCCTCCCGGAGGACCGGTGGTGGGCCGCCGAGCCCAAGTGGCGGGCCGCCGAGGAGTACGGCTTCGACCACGCCTGGACCTATGACCACCTCGGCTGGCGGTCGCTGGTGGACGGGCCGTGGTTCTCCGCGCTGCCCACGCTCACCGCCGCCGCGATGGTCACCTCGACCATCCGCCTCGGCACGTTCGTCGCGTCGCCCGTCTTCCGGCACCCCGTGCCGTTCATGCGCGAGCTGATCACGCTCGACGACATCGCCGACGGCCGTTTCCTGCTCGGCGTCGGCGCGGGCGGCCTCGGCTACGACAACTTCGTGCTGGGCGGCAGCGAACCGACGCCGCGGGAGCGCGCCGACCGGCTGACCGAGTTCGTCGAGGCGCTCGACGGCCTGCTGACCACCGACGGGTTCGACTACTCCGGGCGGTACTTCCAGGCCGTCGGCGCCCGCAACCTGCCCGGTCCCGTGCAGCGGCCGCGCCTGCCGTTCCTCGTCGCGGCGAACGGGCCCCGCACGATGCGCCTGACCGCCCGCTTCGGCGGCGGGTGGATCACCAACGGTCACCCCGCCGAAACGCTCGACGAGTGGTGGCAGGGCGTGGCCGGGCTGGTCAAGAAGTTCGACGAGATCCTGGGCGAGGCCGGGCGCGACGCCGCGAGCGTGCACCGCTACCTCAGCCTCGACTCGGCGCCCGTGTTCTCCCTGGCCAGCGTCGAAGCGTTCCGGGACGCGGCGGGCCGCGCGGGCGAGCTGGGCTTCACCGACATCGTGACGCACTGGCCCCGTTCGGGTGGTCCCTACGAGGGCAGGGAAACAGTGCTCGAACAGGTCGTGTCCGACGTGTTGCCGGAATTGCACGGCACGGCTTAAGGTGCGGCCGGTGCGGTAGCACTGCGTAGCGTGGGTACCCTCGACGCCCGTGAGCGAGCACACGAACCGCAGTGACTTTTCGGCAGCCGATTTCACCGGGTACGACCTCGTCGTGGTCGGTTCCGGGTTCTTCGGGCTGACCGTGGCCGAGCGCGCCGCCAGCCAGCTCGGCAAGAGTGTGCTCGTCCTGGAGCGGCGTGCCCACCTGGGGGGCAACGCGTACTCGGAGCCCGAGCCGGAGACCGGCATCGAGATCCACCGCTACGGCGCGCACCTGTTCCACACCTCGAACAAGCGGGTCTGGGACTACGTGAACCAGTTCACCGAGTTCACCAACTACTCCCACCGGGTGTTCGGCAAGTACCAGGGGCAGGTCTACCCGCTGCCGATGAACCTGGCGCTGATCAACCAGTTCTTCGGCAAGTCGCACACGCCGGACGAGGCGCGCGCGCTGATCGCGCAGCAGGCGAGCGAGATCGACACGAAGGAAGCGAAGAACTTCGAGGAGAAGGCGATCTCGCTGATCGGCCGTCCCCTGTACGAGGCGTTCTTCCGCGGGTACACCGCCAAGCAGTGGCAGACCGACCCGAAGGAACTGCCCGCGGCCAACATCACCCGGCTGCCGGTGCGCTACACCTTCGACAACCGGTACTTCAACGACACCTACGAGGGCCTGCCGGTCGACGGCTACACCGCGTGGCTGGAGCGCATGGCCGACCACGAGAACATCGAGGTCCGGCTGAACGTGGACTACTTCGACGTCCGCGACCTCATCCCCGCCGGCACGCCGACGGTCTACACGGGGCCGGTCGACCGCTACTTCGACTACTCCGCGGGCCGGCTGGGCTGGCGCACGCTCGACTTCGAGCAGGAGGTCGTCCCGACGGGTGACTACCAGGGCACCTCGGTCATGAACTACAACGACGAGGACGTGCCCTTCACGCGCATCCACGAGTTCCGGCACTTCCACCCGGAGCGTGATTATCCGAAGGACAAGACGGTCATCGTCCGTGAGTACTCGCGCTTCGCGAAGGAGGACGACGAACCGTACTACCCGATCAACACGCCCGAGGACCGGCAGAAGCTGGAGCAGTACCGGGAGCTGGCCAAGAAGGAGGCGGCCGAGCGCAACGTGCTCTTCGGCGGCCGGCTGGGCACCTACAAGTACCTCGACATGCACATGGCCATCGGTTCGGCGCTGTCGGTGTTCGACAACAAGATCGCCCCGCACCTGACCGAAGGCGCACCACTGGACGGGAGCCTCGATGCTTGAGAAGAGCGCACGGCGGCGCACCGAGATCGACGTGCTCGCGAAGGTGCAGGGCGTGCTCAAGCGCCCGGCGACGGTGAAGGCCGCGCGCGGCCTGTCGCACTTCGGTGAGCACAGCATTGGTTGGTTCGCCGCCGGGCTCGTCGGCGCCGCCGTCGACCGCAAGCGGCGCAAGGACTGGCTGGTCGCGGCCGGGGGCGTCGTCGCGGCGCACGGCGCGTCGATCGCGGTCAAGCGGGTGGTCCGCCGCCCGCGGCCGGAGGACCCGAGCGTGGAGGTGCTGGTCGGCACGCCGAGCAGGCTGAGCTTCCCGTCCTCGCACGCCACGTCCACGACGGCGGCCGCCGTCCTCTACTCTGGATTGACGGGACGTAACCTGGTTCCTGCCCTGGTGCCGCCGATGCTGGCCTCCAGGCTCGTGCTCGGGGTGCATTACCCGACCGACGTGCTCGCCGGAGCGGCGCTCGGCGGCGTGGTCGGTGGTCTGCTCCGCAGGAAGATCAGCAAAAAGGGGTAGGGGGAAAGCCGCCCGTGACCAACTCAGTGAACAAGGCCGAGACCGACGTGGTGCCGGAACCGGAGACCACGCCGGCCGAGGCCGACGACAGCCGGACCCCGGCCAAACGCGGCCCGGTGCGCATGGCGCTGGGCGTCGTGAAGACAGCGCGTCCGCGCCAGTGGGCGAAGAACGTGCTGGTCTTCGTCGCGCCCTTCACCGCCGCGCAGATCACCAACGGCGGCGTGCTGCTGGACGCGCTGGTCGCGTTCGCCGCGTTCTGCCTCGTCGCGTCGTCGGTGTACCTGATCAACGACGCGATCGACGTGGAGGCCGACCGGGCCCACCCGACCAAGCGCAACCGGCCGATCGCGGCTGGGATCGTGCCGGTGCCCGTCGCCTACGCGGCCTCGATCGTGTTCTTCGGCGTCGGGCTCGGCCTGTCGTTCCTGGCGAGCCCGCAGCTGGCGATCGTGCTCGGGGTCTACGAGGCGGTCCAGCTGGGCTACTGCTTCGGCCTCAAGCACCAGCCGGTGGTCGACCTCGCCATCGTCGGCTCGGGCTTCCTGATGCGCTCGATCGCCGGTGGTGTCGCGGCCAGCATCGCGCTGTCGCAGTGGTTCCTGCTGGTCACGGCGTTCGGTTCGCTGTTCATGGTCGCGGGCAAGCGGTACGCCGAGATCATGCTGTTCGAGCGCACGGGCGCGAAGATCCGCTCGTCGCTGAAGAAGTACTCGGCGAGCTACCTGCGCTTCGTGTGGGCGACCTCCGCGGCGATCGTGATCATGTCCTACTCGCTGTGGGCGTTCGAGCTGCGTGAGCGGGCGGACGGCTCGGTGTGGCCGGTCATCTCGATGGTGCCGTTCGTCATCGCGGTGCTGCGGTACGCGGTGGACGTGGACGGCGGCACGGCCGGTGAGCCCGAGGAGGTCGTGCTGAAGGACCGCGTCCTGCAGATCCTCGGCCTGCTGTGGGTCGCGACGCTCGCGGTGACGTTCTACCTGTGACGACGGCGTTGGCTCGTCCCGCCGCGAGGGACACGGCACCGCTGCCGGACGAACCTCCGCTGACCCGGCTCCCGGCCGGCCGCGCGGTCGCCGAGCTGGTGCTCGGCGGCCTGCTGGCCGTGGTGCTGAGCATGGTGCTGCAGGTGGCGGCGAGCCACATCGGCACCGACCCCGGCACGTACGTGCCGCAGGCGCTGGTGAACCTGGCCACCGCGGTCATCCTGCTGGTGCTGTTCACCGGGCTCGCGTGGGGCTGGGCCCGCCGCTGGCCGTCCTGGCTGCGGCTCGTGGGCGTGTGGGCCGCCCTGAGCGCCTTCGCGACCCTCCTGCTGGCCGTTCCGCTGCAGGCCACGCGGTTCTACCTCGGCGGTTCCTCGGGCGACAACACGTTCCGCCTGCAGTACCTGGAGCGGATGGCTTCGGGGCACGGCCTGGCGGACATGAACTACCAGGGCATCGCCCCGTACTACCCCGGCGGCTGGTTCTGGCTCGGCGGCCGCTTCGCGAACCTCCTCGGCTGGCCCGGCTGGGCCGCGTACAAGCCGTATTCGATCCTGTGGATCGCGCTGGCGACGGTGGTCGCCTTCGTGCTGTGGAGCCTCGTGGTGCGGCGTCGGCTGGCGCTGCTCGCCTCGATCGCGACGGTGTTCGCGGGGCTGGTCACGGTCGCGGTGGACGAGCCGTACGCGTGGCCGACGACGGCGTGGCTGCCGCCGGTCGTGGTGCTGGCGTGGCGGGTGTTCCGCCATCGCGGCCGGGTGCCCGCGTGGCCGCTGCTGCTGATCGGGGTGTACCTGGGCATCTGCGGCATCACCTACACCCTGCACCTGGTGTTCGGGGTGTTCGCGGTGGTCGTGCTGGCGGTGCTCGCCGGCGTGCTCGACGCGCGGGGCGGCGAGGCCGTGGGCGTGATCGTGCGGCGGTCGCTGGTGCGGCTGGTCGTCATGGGCGTGGTGACCGGTGTGCTGTCGCTGGTCACGTGGGGGCCGTTCCTGCTCGCGGGCGGGCTCGGCGAGCCGAACGTCGCCGCGCACTTCCTGCCCGAGATCAGCGCCTACTTCCCGACCCCGTTCGCGCCGACGAGCGTGCTCGGCGTGCTGTGCCTCGCCGGGCTGGTGTGGCTCGTGCTGCGCGTGCGGCAGAACCCCGTCGCGCTGCCGCTGCTGACCGTCACGGTGCTGGTGTACGTGTGGTTCGCGTTGTCGACGCTCGCGCTCGTCGTGCACACCACCCTGCTGGCGTTCCGGTTCATCGTGACGCTCGAGACGGTGCTCGCGGTGGCCGGTGTGTTCGCGGCTGTGGACCTGCTGCGCTGGGTGCCCGGGTTGGTCCAGCGGTCGCGGCCGGTGCTGCTCAGCGGGTTCGTGCTCGCGTTCGCCGGTGCGCTGGCGTTGTCGCAGGCTTCCGTGCAGGCGCTCGGCGACCAGGTGAAGACCGCGGAGTCGGACTACTACGACAACGGGTACAACGCGAAGGGCCAGCACGACCCGGAGCAGGACGGCGCCTGGACCGGCCAGTTGATCAGCACGATCGACGAGCTGTCCGGGCGGCCGCGGACGGACAACGTCGTGCTCTCGGCGTCCGACCGGCTGCTGTCGTTCGTGCCGTACTGGGGTTTCCAGCAGACGACGCCGCACTACGCGAACCCGCTCGCCGAGTACTCGCGGCGCAGCGCCGAGATCAAGAACTGGGCCGCGTCGGCCGATTCCGGCCAGCTGCTCCAGCGCCTCGCGGACAGCCCGTACCGCGCGCCCGACGTGTTCGTCCTCCGCCGCGACGACGACCAGGGCCGGCTCCTCGCGTACGTCGCCTCGGACTCGTTCCCGCAGGCGTCGCCGGTGGCGGTCGAAGAGGTGCGTTTCGACCCGGCGTTGTTCGACTCGCCGCGGTTCGCGCAGCGGGACGTCGGACCGTTTACGGTTGTCGTCGAGAGGTAACAATGTCCTGGTGAGGACGTCCTGGTGGCTCCCGGCCGCCGCCGCGGTGCTGTCGGCGCTGACGTTCCTCGTGGCCAAGGACGGTCTCACCGACGACGCCTACATCACGCTGGACTACGCGAGGAACCTCGCGGTGCACGGCGAATGGGCGCTGATCCCGGGACATCCGGCGAACACCGCGACCTCGCCGCTGCACGTCGCGGTGCTGGCGTTCGTCACCCTCCTCACGCGACTGTCCGGTTCGGTCCACCCGGTGCTCGCGCTGGGTGTCGTGAACGTGGGCGTCAGCGCGTTGCTGGGCTGGGCGTGGTCCCGCATCCGGGTACCACCGGCCGCATCGGTGCTCGGGATCGCGCTGGTGCTGCTCAACCCGCTCCTGCTTTCCGCGCTGGGCATGGAAGTCCTGCTCGTCGCGGCGATGCTGGTGCTGCTCGTGGCGTTCGCCGACCGGCCGCGGGTGTTCGGGGTGCTCGCCGGGCTCACCCTGCTGACCCGGCTGGACCTCGTGGTGTTCGTGGTCCTGATCGCGCTTTCTTCGGCGGCGGTGCGGAGACGGCTGCTCCCGGTGACGGGCTGGTGCGTGCTCGTCGCGTTGCCGTGGTTCGTCTTCAGCTGGTGCTACTTCGGGTCCGCGGTCCCGGACACGCTCGTGATCAAGCAGCTGCAGCGGTCCTTCGGGGGAAGCGGTTACCTGCGCACGGGTCTGGACCTGATGTGGGGCACGGATCCCGTGGCGGTACTGAGTTTCGCGCCCGCGGAACTGGGTGTGCTGCTGGTGCTCGGCGTGCTGGTGCTGCGCCGCCGGTTCGACCCGTTCGTCGCGCTCGGGCTGGGCGCGCTCGCGTACTGCGTGCTCTACCAACTGCTGCACGTGCCGCCGTACCACTGGTACTTCGTGCCGCCGGTGGTCGCGTTGAGCACGGCCGCGGCGGGGATCGCGGGCCGCGCGCCGCGGCTGCCCCGCGCGGGTGCGCTGGCGCTGGCGGGTGTCCTCGTGCTCGGTTACGCACCGGCGTTCGTGCGCCCGCTGCCGTGGGACGCGCCACCGTTCTTCGGAAACTGGGCCAGCGCACGGGATTACGCGCGCGTCGGCCACGAACTCGCCGCCCGTGTGGGGAACACCGCGGTCGGCGCGCCGGGCGAAATCGGCACGCTCGCGTACTTCTGCGACTGCACGATCGTCGACGGGTTCTCCGATCCCGGCTTGCTGGCACCGCAGATCCGGCAGCGCATCGCGCAGGCGAGCCCGGTGGTCGCCTGGCTGTTCCGGGTCAACTACACGCATTTCGACTGGTCCAGGCCGCCGATCCCGATCAGCTCGCAGCTGCGGTGGGCGCCGGGACCGGGCCCGTGGCAGGTCTGTTCGGGCGCACGCGGTATCGGCCATTTCACTCTTGAACCGACTCGCTGATTCCGTAAGCTCCTCGTAAACTCCCTGCATCCAGGCGGTCGGGGAGATTCCAGCGAAGGGGCGTCATGCGTTACCCCCGGTACCGGCACGGCACGTTCGCCCTGATGGACGGCGTCGCCCACCCGGTCTCGTACACGGTCGGAGCGGACCACGTCCAGCTCCTCACCGGCGTGCGGGCGGAGCCGGTCCCGGTCGAGCTGTGCGAGCGCGTGATCTCCGTCCAGGTCTACGCCAGCTACCGCGGGCACGGCGTGTTCGTCGACGCGATGGACGAGACCGGCAAGGCCCGCATCATGGAAGCCGAGTGGGACGAGGAATGGGCCACCATCAACGGCTTCGTGCACGAGAACCGGTACGAGTACTTCAAGACCGTGGACGTGCTCGACCTGCGTGACTACTACGAGAAGCAGACGGACCTGCTGTTCCTGCGCTGGCGCGCGCGGCACTTCGCGCGGCCGGTGGAGGGGCAGCCGCTCACCGGCGGCTGGGCGAACGGCAGCCCCGCGGTGATCGACGGCCGTCCGCGCTCGGGCCTGGTGCGGCTGGAGGACGGCCGGACGACGGAGGTCACGACGCGCGCGGAGTACCTGGGGTACCCGTGCGAGGTCGCGGGCATCTCCGCGGACGGTTCGGTGGGCCTGTACTACCTGGGGCAGGACATGGCGCGGGCCGAGGCGGACGGCTTCCAGCTGACCGTGGACTTCCGCTGGGCCAAGACCGTCCACATCTACGACCTGGCCCGCTACCAGGAGCACCACGCCGACCTGTACTTCGAGGAATGGCGCTCCGCGCAGGAACTGACCCGCGGGTAGGAGCCTGCGCCCGATCGTGATCGGGCCGTGACGTTACAGTGCCGTGTGCTCGAACCGCTGAACGCCACCCGCGAAACCAGCACCGATCGCCGGCGCGCCACGCGCCGTGATCCGGTCCCCTGGCTGATCGGCGGGCTCGCCCTGCTGCTGGGCCTCGTGTTCGTCGGCTCCGACCTCGCGTTCAACGAGGGCAAGCTCCTCGCGCCGCTCGACGACGTCTACATCCACCTGCAGTACGGCAGGCAGATCGGGCTCGGGGAGTTCTTCCGGTTCAACACGGGCGATCCGGTCAGCGCCGGTGCGAGCAGTTTCCTGTA
Organism: Amycolatopsis dongchuanensis; assembly: GCF_039542405.1. Lineage (NCBI taxonomy): Bacteria > Bacillati > Actinomycetota > Actinomycetes > Pseudonocardiales > Pseudonocardiaceae > Amycolatopsis > Amycolatopsis dongchuanensis. The sequence continues at coordinate 12,866 of NZ_BAABIB010000092.1, read as the reverse complement.
CGCGCTGGTGCTCGGTCTGGCGTGGACGATCGGCGCGCACGGAAGCGCTTTCCTGGCCTTCGCCATGGGCTTCAACATGCTGTGCTTCTCGCTCGGGGCGGCGCTGACGCACCTGCTGGGCACGCGGCTGGTGGCGCGTCCGGTGGGGTTGTGGAGCGGGTTGCTCGTCGCGTGCAGCGGCCCGTTGCTGTGGGGCACGACGAGCGGGATGGAGGTCGGCGTCGTCCTGCTGCTCGTGGTCGCGTCGACGCTGGTGCTGGTGCACGAGCTGCCCGGCGGCCGGTTCCGGTTGTTCCCGGTGGTGGCGACGCTGCTCGCGCTCGTCCGGCCGGAAGGGCTGATCTTCGCGGGCGTGCTGGTGCTGGCGTCGTGGGTGGTGCTGTGGCGGCAACGGCGCACCACCGGCACCGGGCGCACGTGGGCGCGCTGGTTGTGGACGCTGCTGCCCGCGCTGGCGGGGTTGGGGCAGCTGCTGTTCTACCGGATCGCGACGGGCACGGCGTCGGCGAACGGCATCCAGGCGAAGTCCCTGCTGCACGACCGGCCGGTGTTCTACCTCAGCGATTTCCTCGACCGCGCGGTGGCGAACCTGCGGGGGGTGCTGGGCGCGTTCCTCGGCTTCACCAACGGCGATTTCGCGTTCCCCGGCACGCTGCTGCTGGCGTTCGGCGGGCTGGTGTACCTGGTGCTGATCCGGCGTGCGTGGCGCCCGGTGTTCGTGGCGCTCGCGGCGGGTCTCGTGCTGGTGCTGGTTTCGGTGTCCACTTTGAACACCGCGCTGGTGCACAACATGCGGTACCAGCAGCCGTTCCTGCCGATCCTGCTGCTGTTCGCGGTGTCGGGGGCGTACGGCATGAGCCGCGTCGTGTCGCCGCGGCTGCGGCGGCCGGTCCTGCACGGCGGGCTCGCGGTGGCACTCGTGTTCACGCTGGTGGCGGTGCCGACGTGGGCGATCCGCTTCGGCCGCGACACCGCGACGATCCGCGACACGGACGTCTCGGTCGCCGAGTGGGTCGCGGGCAACGTGCCGCCGGGGGCGAGCGTGGCGGTGAAGGACGTCGGCGCGGTCGCGTACTTCGGGGAGCACCACGTCGTCGACCTGATCGGCCTCGGCACGAACGGCCTCGCGGCGGCGGCGAACAACGGGATCGGTTCGCTGTACGAGGCGTTGCGGCGACTGCCTCCGGCGCAGCGGCCGGACTACTTCGCGACCTACGACACGGTGCCCGGCCCGTCGATCGCGCAGCTGCGGCAGGTCGGGATCCTGGAGGCGGAGCCGCTGCAGACGTTCGAGGTGCAGACGCCGCCGGACCTGGCCGGGAACCTGATCGTGCCGTTCAAGGAGCTCGGCGTGTACCGGGCGGACTGGCGGCTGGCGGGCAGCGGGGACGCGCAGCCGGTGCCGGGACAGCCGCGGGACTACGTCAACGTCGGTGACCTGGTGAGCGAGGGGGAGCACGCGTACCGGCCGGAGATGGCGCAGGTGAACATGCAGCCGGTGAGCATCGTGTCGCGCGCGGGCGACGTGGTGGACAGCGGCCGCACCATCCTCGGCGGTGAGTCGTTCACGGCCAGGAACCTCACGCCGGGCCGCCCGCTGACGATCACCGCCCGCACGGCGATGGACAAGGTGGTACCGGACATGGAGGTCCTGGTCGACGGCAGGCCCGCGGGCACGTGGGTGCGCCAGCCGGCCGCGGGCGCCTGGGCGACCTACACGTACACGATCCCGGGCAACCTGATCACGAGCGCCTCACCGCGGATCGAGCTGCGCCAGCCGCGCCCGCTGCTGAACCCGTACCCGGTCTACAACTCCTACGGCTACTGGCTCAGCCAGTGACGGTGGCCCGCGCGACGAGTTCCCCGGCGAAGGGCGCTCGCAGCAACAGGGCGGACCCGTCGGCGAAATCGACGCGCACCACCCGGGGCGGCGGGGCGCTCCGCCCGGCGAACGGCGCGGAGAGGCGGACCTGACGGGGATCGGTTTCGCAGAACGTGGTGAACAGTTCGCCGGTCGTGCCGAGGAACTTGCTGGGGTACACGACCGCCACGCGCCGGTCGCTCACCACGAGGCGCGCTTCGCCGTGGCTGTTCGCGAAGTGGTCCGCGAAGTGCACGGCGAGCTGGTCGGGGTGGTGCGCGTACGCGAAGTGCCCCACCGTCGGGTCGTCCGTCCAGTCCTCTTCGAGGATCTCGGGGGACGGCAGCGGCCAGCGCGGCTTGCCGAGCTTCTCCAGGTCGAACGCGGGCACCGGGTGCACCGGCTGGTGCGGGAGCCGGACCTGCCCGCCGATGTTCGACCGCACGTACTCCCGCAGTGGCGGCGTGCCGAACCCGAGCCGTTCGCCCTTGCGCAGCCAGTGCCGGGTCAGTTCCCCGGTGACGAGCTCGTCGTTCTTCCGCAGCTGCTTCGCGAGGAGGTCCACGTCAGCGCGCCATCCACTCGAACACCGCCGGATCTTCGGCGGGGAGCAGGAGTTCCAGTCCCGATCCGTCCACAAAGGACATCCGCAGGCAGGGCTTGCGCCTGCGTTGCGCCGCCGCGACGCCCGCGATCCGCGCCCGCGGCACCTCCGCCACGATCTCACGTCGTTCGATCACGACCGGCTGTCCCTCCCTGTGCGGGCCGTAGGTCTTCCTGCTGTTCCCCGTCACGGCTCTGGCCAGGCCTTTGCCCACACCGAACAGAACCTTGCCGAGGCTCTCCGGCTCGGACGTCACGGGCCGCCCGAACAGCACGAGCCGACGGGCCGTCAGCGCCCACAGGCATTCGATGTTCACCCCCGGCTTCCCGAGCGCGGTCAGCAGGTCCGTGGCCAGTCCCTCCTTGCGCTGGCCGGTGACGAAGGCACCGGCCAGCGGCCGGGAGTTCGAACTGGAGTCGGTCTCGCCGAGCATCTCCGATGCGAAGTCACCGGCCACCCCGCCGACCGCGCGCAGGCCGCGCAGGACGGCGTTCTTCTTGGGCTCGCCCAGCGGGTCCAGGCCGTCGACGTCGTAGTAGTACGCGAAACGGTTGTAGGCGGCCCACAGCAACTGCTCGTCGGGCGGGAGCTGCATCCGTGCGGTCGTCGCCGCGCCCACGCGGTCGGAAAAGCGGTAGCTCATTCGAGCGTGAAGCCTCTTTCCTCGGCGGCCCGGCGCTCCTCGTCGGACTGCGGTTCCTGTGCCTCGTTGTAGCCGTACCGCACGCCCTGCTCCACGGCGAAACCGGGCAGGTCCGACTTCGCCGTGCGGTAGGCGGCCTTGCCGATGGACGAGGTGCCGCTCATCCCGGCCATCCTCAGTCCCGTCTCGGCGAGGTTCGCGGCGAGCGCGCCCTCGCCGTCGCCGAGCCCGCGGGCGAACCTGTTGGCCGTGCCCGAGGCGATCCCGTCCTCGCCGGTCTTGGTGAGGATCTTGACCAGCGGGTTCCGGTCGAGGTGCTCGGCGAGCCGCTTCTCGAGGAAGTTGCCGTTGCGCAGGCCGTTCATCTTTTCGACGGCCTGCTTCAGCGGGCCCTTGCGCAGCCACTGCAGGAACTTCTCCAGCTTCTCCACCAGCGGCTTCAGCTTGCCGAGGAGCTCCTTGACCTTCATGCCGAGGCGGCCGCCGGTGATCCCGACCTCACCGGCCGTCATACCTTCCGCCGCCACCACCGACCCGCCCGCGGTGATCCACGAGGCCGCCAGCGCCGCCAGCCACTCGATGATCAGCCCGAGGATCAGCTGCTCGATGATGTCGACGCACATCTCGACGAACTCGTCGAACAGGTCGGCCGCGAACTCGAGCATCTGCTGCAGCCCGCGCACGTCCTGCGCCAGCCCCTTCGCGCCCTCGGCGAACTCGCCCATCTGCTTGCGGAACGCGTCCCCGCCGCCGCCCTGCCAGGCCGGTTTCGTCGCGTCGGCGCGCTGCTTCTCGTGCTCCCCGAAGCCGTCGAGCCAGTCGGCGACCTTGGACCAGCCCTGCGCCGTGCTGCGCATCTGCTCCGGGTCGCCGATGGCGGGCTCCAGCACCAGCTCCACCAGCGGGCTGATGACGATGCTGATCAGGAAGCCCAAACCGTTGTCGAGGAACGCCTGACCCGGGCTGGTGAGCAGTTGCAGCTGCTCCATGCGCGCGTTGATGGTGGCGAAGGCGACGTCCGGCGGGCTGCTCGCCCGCGCCACGTCCCCCGCCGCGCTCACCCAGGAGCTGCCGTACCCGGCGTTCTGCTCGAAATCGCTCTTCCGGCTGGAGTCGCCCGCGTGGTTGACGTCCGAGATGCTCGCCGGGTCACCACCGGCGTCCGCGAGCGCCTTGAACCTGCCCAGGTCGTCCGCCGTCAGCGAGTCCTGCCCCTGGTACAGGTGCGCCGCGAGCGCGGTGTTGTCGGCGATCTGCTCGAGGAAGGACTGCGCCTGCGTGGCGAGGTCCTGGCACTCCTGCAGCCCGTCGAAGTACTTGAAGGCGAGGAACTCGCCGATCGGGCCGAAGCAGTCGTCGCTCACGCGCGCCTGCTGCAGCACCCCGGCGAGCTTGCCCATGTGCTCCGCCGCTTCCCGGGACCCCTCGCTGTGCGCGAACAGCGCCCCGGTCTCCACCTGAAAACCCGTCGTCATCTAGTCACGCCTCAGAATCGGTCCGCCGAAGTCGTCGGGTTCGACTTCCGGCGCGGGCTGCCGGTTCCGTGGAGTGCGCGTGGGAACGGGCGGCTCCGGCGGCGAGGGCGCCTGCGGCGCGGGTTGCTCGGGCGCCGCCGGGGCCAGCGCCGGGACGTGCGCGTTGAGCGCCTGCTGGAACTGCTCGGTGCGCTCACCCAGCAGCGGGCGCACGGTCTCCTGCATCCGGGCCGCGGCCTGCTGGGTCGCCTGCCGGATGGCCGCCATGATGTCCTGCTGAAGCTGGACGTGGGTCTTGCGCATGGCCTGCGGGGACAGCCGCAGGCCGAGCACCGCGCCGGACGGGGCCACGGTGACGCTCACCGACCCGTCCGGGCTGCCGCCCTGGCCGCGCAGCTCGCCGAGCTTTTCCTTCAGCTGCGCGGCCTTCGCCGCCTGTTCCTGGAAGGACCGCAGCGCGCGGTCCAGCCGTTCCTCGCGGCTCGCCATGCTTCCCCCTCAGGTCAAGAACTACCCGAGGATCAGTAAAACACGGCGATAGCGGGTCAGATGGGCAGTTTCCGGAAGATCGGCCGCGGGACGTGGCGCAAAACGGACATCACGAGCCGGAACTGCGCGGGCGCCCACACGATCTCCTTGCCGCGGCGCGCGCCGTCCACGGCGACGTCGGCGACCTGCTCGGCGGTCTGCTCCAGCGGCGCCTTGCCCATGCCCTCGGTCATCTTCGTCCTGACCTGACCGGGGCGGACCACCGTGACCGTGATGCCGAACGGCCGGAGCGCCTCGCCGAGGCCGAGGTAGAACCCGTCGAACCCGGCCTTGGTGGAGCCGTACATGAAGTTCGAGCGGCGCACCCGCTCACCGGCCACAGAGGACAGTGCGATGACCTTGCCGTGCCCCTGCTGCTTGAGCTTGTCCGCCAGCGCCACACCGACCGACACCGCGGCGGTGTAGTTCACCGTCGCCAGCTCCACGGCCAGCGCGTGGTCCTGCCAGGCCTGCTCGGCGTCCCCGAGCAGCCCGAACGCGACGACCGTGACGTCGATGTCGCCCTGGGCGAAGATGCCGTCCAGCACCGCGGGGTGCGAGCCGGTGTCCTTCGCGTCGAAGTCCACTTCGGACACTTCGGCGCCGGCGCCGCGCAGCTGCTCCGCGGCGAGCTTGCGGCGTTCCGACGGCCGCGCCGCGAGCACGACCTTCAGCGGCCGCTCGGCCAGGTACTTGCGGGCGATCGCGAGCCCGATGTCCGAGGTGCCGCCGAGCAGCAGCAGCGACTGGGGGTTGCCTACCGCGTCGATCACAGTTCGAGCCTCCGGCTCATGTCAGAGGCGAAAACGCCTTCGGGGTCAACGGAATGCCGGACCTTGCGCCACTCGTCCAGCCGCGGGTACATCTTCGCGAACATCTCCGCCGTGGTCCGCGAGTCCTTCGCCGTGTACAGGCGGCCGCCCGCGGCCAGCACGGCCTCGTCCATCTCCGTGCAGAACCGGCTGAGACCGTCCTTGATCGGGAAGTCCACGGACAGCATCCAGCCCGGCGACGGCCACGACAGCGGGGCGCGGTTGCCCTCGCCCATCCGCTTGAACACGTTGAGGAACGAGTAGTGCCCGGACGTGGCGATCCTGCGGCACAAGGCCTTCAGCTCGTCCTCGCGGCCGAACGGCACGGAGAACTGGTACTGCAGGAAACCCTTGGAGCCGTACGCGCGGTTCCACTCGCTGAGCATGTCCAGCGGGTGGTAGAACTGCGTCAGGTTCTGGATCTTGCCGCGGACGCCCTTCTTCGGCACCGTGCGCTGCCAGACGTTGTTGAGCAGGCCGAAGGTCAGCTTGTTGCCCAGCCCGTTCGGGAACACGTCCGGCAGCGTCATCAACTGCGGCGCGTCGAACTTCAGCGGGTTCGCCCGCAGCTTCGGCGGCAGCTGGTCGAGCTTGGCCAGCGAACCGCGCGAGAACGTGGCGCGGCCCATGCGCGAGTCGGAGTTGATGAGGTCCGGCACCGACATCGAGTAGTCGTAGTTGAGGTCCGAACCATCGGTGAACAGGGCGAGCGTCTCGTCCAGGTTCGACGTGCGGTCCGCGTCCACGACGAAGTACGCGCTCTCCGTCTTCTTCATGCGGATCGTGGCGCGCACGATGATCCCGGTCAGCCCGATCCCGGCGACGGTTGCCCAGAACAGCTCGGCCTCGGGGCCGTCCGGCGTGAGCGTCCGGACGCGGCCGTCGGCGGTGACGAGGTCCATCGATACCACGTGGTTGCCGAAGCTGCCCGCGCTGTGGTGGTTCTTGCCGTGGATGTCGTTGGCGATCGCGCCCCCGATGGTCACCTGGCGCGTGCCCGGCAGCACCGGCACCCACAGCCCGTACGGCAGCGCGGCCTTCATCAGCTGGTCGAGGCTCACGCCGGCGTCCAGGTCGACGAGCCCGCTGTCGGGGTCGATCGAGTGGATGCGGTTCAGCGCCGTCATGTCCACGACGAGGCCGCCCGCGTTCTGCGCGGGGTCGCCGTAGGAGCGGCCGAGGCCGCGGGCGATCACGCCGCGCCCACCCGCCTGGGTGACTGCGCGCGCGATGACCTCCACGTCCGGGGTGCTGAGCACGTCCGCCGTGGTCGGGGCTGTGCGGCCCCAACCGGTCAGTGTCCGCCGCTCGGTCGGGAAATCGGGAGTCGCGTTCACCCGCCCCAGGGTAACGATCCCCGATCGGCGGCTTGCGGCCTCCCGCTTCTACACTTTCCGGGTCCTGGAAAATCCCATGCCGGTGAGGTTGTGCAGTGGTGTCCACGGAACCGCAGGAGACGACGGAAACCCCGAAAGCCGCGCCCGGCCTCGTCGGCCAGCTGCTGCGCTTCGCCCTCATCGGGGGCTTCTGCGCGCTGCTCGACCTGGGGATCTACACCCTGGAGCTGGCGCTGGGCATGGACGCGCAGCCGTGGCCCGTCGTGGCGCGCGCCGTCAGTTTCATCGTCGGCACCACCACCGCCTTTTTCCTTAACCGGAAATTCACGTTCTCGGCGGGCCGGAAAGACGGCGCCGGGCAGATCGGCGGATTCGTGCTGCTCTACGGGGTGACGTTCTTCGTCGCCGTCGGCATGAACTCGCTGATGCTGGCCGTGCTGCCGGAGTTCACGTGGAAGAAGACGGTGGCGTGGGTGATCTCGCAGGGCACCGCCACCGTCATCAACTTCGTGATGCTCAAGTGGGTCGTGTTCCGCGAGCGGCCCGCCGCCGCCTGACCCGCGAACCCCTGTAGCTTGACCTCGGCGTGACCGAACCCCCTGGAGGACAGCGAACTCATGGCTGGTAAGACCGCCACCGGACGGCCCACCACGACGAACAGGGCGCGGGGCAATGGTTCCCGTGCCGCGTCGGGCAAGGAGCAGACCACGTTCTCCGAGCACACCCCCCAGGGGCGGTTGACCACGCAGCGCGGCCTGTTCGCGGGCCCCTCGCCGATCGTGTCGAAGGACCTCTACGCCGAGATCGCCTCCGGTGAGGCCACCCGGAAGCGTGACGTGCTGAGCCTGGAGGAGTCCGCGCGGGTGTCCGGGAACACCTATTTCGGGCGGTTCCCGGCGAGCTACTGGCAGCGCTGGACGACGGTGCGCGAGGTGCGTGCCGAGCTGGTCGTGAGCGGTTCCGGGCTGATCGCCGCGCGGGCGTCGGACTACGAGGGCGAGCCGCGGACGGTCGAGGCGCGTGAGGTCGAGGACGCGAAGCAGGAGGCGGTTGCGATCGACCTCAAGCTCGACAAGTTCCTCGACGGCGGTGCGCTGTGGCTGGACTTCGAGACGGAGGCCGGGCAGCGGCTGCAGGTCGAGCAGGTGCGCTGGACGGTCGAGCCGCCGGAGAAGATCCGCCCGACCGCGGTGACGATCTGCACGATGAACCGCGCCGACGACTGCCTGAAGAACCTGCAGGCGCTCGCCGGTGACCTCTCGTCGCTGGACACGCTCGACGCGATCTACGTCGCCGACCAGGGCACCGACCGCGTCGACTCGCGGGAGGGCTTCGCGCAGGTCGCGAAGGACCTGGGCGACAAGCTGCACTACATCACGCAGCCGAACCTCGGCGGCGCCGGCGGTTTCACGCGCGGGCTGTACGAGGTGGCGGGCCACTCGGAGACCGAGCACGCGAACGTCCTGTTCATGGACGACGACGTGCTGCTGGAGCCGGACCTGGTGATCCGGATGACGGCGTTCTCGAACCGCGCGGCGAACCCGGTCATCGTCGGCGGGCAGATGCTGAACCTGCTGCACCCGCACCAGCTGCACGTGGGCGCCGAGTACGCGCGGCTGAACACGCTGGAGCCGGGGATGCCGGTCGAGCACAGCCTGTCGACGGCGGACCTGCTGGGGGTCGACGAGGAGACCGGCAAGCCGAACAAGCAGGAGCGGCGGCTGGACGCGGGCTACAACGGCTGGTGGTCGTGCCTGATCCCGGCGGAGGTCGTGCGGGCGGTCGGGTACCCGATGCCGTTCTTCTTCCAGTGGGACGACGCGGAGTACAGCTACCGGGCGCGGGCGCACGGCTTCCCGACGGTGACGCTGCCCGGTGCGGGCGTGTGGCACGCGGACTTCCACTGGAAGGACTGGGACGAGTGGCACCGGTACTTCAACCTGCGCAACTCGATCATCACGGCGGCGCTGCACAGCGAGTTCAACCTGATCGTGCTGGCGCGGGTGCTGATGGCGCAGCTGGTGCGGTACCTGCTGGGCATGCAGTACGGCCTGACGCACACGCTGATCAAGGCGGTCGAGGACTTCCTGGAGGGCCCGGAGATCCTGCGTGACGGCGGGGTCGCCGCGATGAAGGAGATCCGCGAGATCCGGGCGAAGTACCCGGAGACGAAGCGCCACGACCCGACCGAGGTCCCCGGCATCGCGTCGAACGACATCGGCATCATCAACGGTGCGGGGCGCCCGTCGCTGCAGCGGCTGGTGCTGGTCAAGCGCATCGTGGACCGCCTGCGCGGCCGGTCCCGCTTCTCCCTGGGCGCGATCCCGATGGACGAGGCGTCGTGGTGGCACGTGGCCCTGTTCGACACGGCCGTCGTGACGGACGCGAACCAGGAGGGCGTGCGGGTCCGCAAGTACGACCGCGACCGCATGCTGGAACTGGGCAAGCGCGGGATCCGGGTGATCAACCGGCTCCGCAAGGAGGGCCGGGCGGTGCAGGCGCAGTACAAGCGCGCCCTGCCGGAACTGACGAGCCGGGAGAACTGGAAGCGCCTGTACGAGCTGTGAGGCGGTGGGCGCCGCTGGCCGCGGCGCGGGTGGCCGCGGCGCCGCTGGCCGCGGCGGCGGTGGCCGCGGCGGCGGTGTTGCTGGCGGGCTGTTCCAGTGAGGAGCCGGGGAGGGCGCTTCCGGCTACCTCGGCTCCAGGCAGCTCCTCCCCGGTGGCGCAGAACGCGCTCGGCTCTTTCAACCCGTGCGAGGCGCTCACGAAGCAGGATCTCGACCGCTACCGGGTACAGGGGCCCGGACGGACGGACGACCCGCCCAGCGGTGCGGCCGCTTGGTGCCGGTGGACCGGGCGAGCCTCGGACAGTGCTTCCATGGTCTTCGGTCTCACCGTGCGGCCCCAGCAAGGACTGGCTGACCTGACGCGCACGGTGGGACAGCTGTCTGACGGCACGGTCAACGGCCGGCCGGCCCGCCGCTTGGCGGGTGAAACAGGTGGCTCCTGCACTGTCGCGCTCGCGGTGAGCGCGGGCTCGAGGGTGGATGTCTCGGCGGTCGGTACTACCGAGGTAGCCGAAGCCTGCACTGTCGCTTCGGACCTGGCCAACATCATCGAGCCGAAGCTGCCCCCGTATTCGGGCTGATGCGGAACCTAATGCCGCTGACCTGCGTCGAAGTGGTGTTTCTGTGTGAAATCGCGGTTGCGCTCGGTCGTGGGCCAGTACACTCCGCGGGGTAACCGGACGAGACGACGTGGGGACAGCGATGACGGGGTTCGTGCCGAACGGGGGTCAGCAACCGGCCACCACCGACGTCGGCGGTGCGATCGGCTTGGGGATCGGCGGCTTGATGAGCCAGGCGGCCATCGCGTCGACGACGGCTGAGGTGCAGAAGCTGGTCGACTCGGCGAAGTCCGGTGGCTTCGCGATCAGCGAGGAAGGCGCGGACGAGTACATCCGGGTGTTCCGGGATTTCGAGAACGTGGCAAGCCAGCTGCTCCGTACGGCGAGGGACGCCAGCCAGAAGCCGCAGTTGGGGAGCAGCGCTTACGCGAGGACGGTCGCGAATCACACGGTGTTGGTCGCGAACGGTGATGCGCAGTCCTACAACACCGCGTTGCAGTCGCTCATCAATGTGGTGAGCCAGGCCCGAACTGCGTTCGAACAGGCCAAGAAGAACTACGCGCAGATGGACGATGAGGTCGTGCAGACCTTCAGCGGGGTGCAGAACTGAGCATGCGCAAAGCGATGAACGGTGCTGGCCTGTTGCTCGGCATTGCCGTGACCTCACTTGTCGTCGGCTGCTCGAGTCCGCAGCCCGGCCAAGCCGTACCTGGGCCCAGTAGCACCGCAACAGCGTCACAATCCGCTTCGCCGTCGAGTGATACGGCGGAAGCTGACAGCACACTCGCCGCCGTGCAGCCATGCACACTCCTCACGTCGCAGGACATTGTGCAGTTCAAAGGGCAAGGCCCCGGGAAGGCCGAAGACACACAGACTTCCGGTGCGACGAGTGCGTGTGGTTGGCTCGGGCGTTCTGCGGATGATCGTTCGGTGAGCTTCGGAATCCTCATCCGCGCCGCTCAGGGGGTCGACGAGCTGCAGCCGATTGGCGGTGCCATCAGGAACGGTACGGTGAATTCCCGTACGGCACGCCAGCTCGCGAGCAATGATGGTGGTTGCACCCTCACACTCAAGGTCGGTGAACGATCAAGGGTCGACATTTCCGTGGTGGTCGGCGGACAGGTAGACCCCACGGAGGCATGCCAGATCGCTTCCAACATCGCCAACATCATCGAGCCGAAGTTGCCTCCGGAGGCGAAGTAGCCAATGACCAATCCGCAGCAGCCGGGCAATCAGGGGCTGGACGACTACACCGACCAGGGCGGCAAGTACACCTCTCCCCAGCAGCAGCTCGAACAGCAGCTCATCGCCGAGGGGTACGACCCCAACAGCAAGGGCTTCTTCGACGCGATCACCAACTTCGTCGCCAGGTCGCGGGCCGAGGCGGCCAGTGACCAGCAGCGTTCCCAGCAGACGCGGCAGCTCAGCCAGGGCGTCGAGTTCCGCGACGGGCTCCAGCCGTCCAACTACAACTACCTCGCCATGCCCCACGAAGAGCTCAAGACGATGGTCCAGACCGTCAACCCCAGCCAGGTCACGGGCGTCTCCACCGCCTGGACCCAGCTCGCCAACGCGATGGCCACCTTCGGCCAGCAGCTGGGGCAGGCGGCGAACAAGTCGGGCGCCACGTGGAAGGGGGAGGCGGCCGAGTCGGCCTTCAACTTCGTCTCCGGGCTCGGCACCTGGAGCGACCAGAGCGGCCAGGCCGCCCAGCTCGCCGCCGACCAGGTGTACAACCAGTCCTCGGCAGCCGAGACCGCCAAGAACAGCATGCCCGACCCGATCCCGTTCAGCTGGACCGACGAGATCAAGAGCTGGGCGAGCGCCAACCCGTTCAACCTCGTCGACAAGATCGACGCCTCGTTCGAGAAGCAGCAGCAGAGCCAGGAGGCCCACGAGCAGGCCGCCCAGGTCATGTCGTCCTACGACAGCAACCTCTACAGCGCCGCGGCGAAGGCCCCCGCCTTCTCCCCGCCGCCGACCTTCGAGGGCCCCGGCGCCGGCTCCCTCGGCCACGTCGGCAGCGGCCTCGACGGCACCGGCTCCTCCGGCTACACCGGCCCGACCGGCGGCAACATCGGCTCGTCCGTCGGCGCCACCGGCGGCCAGCAGGGCGGCACGGGCAGTGGCGTCACCTCCGGGTCGGTCACCGGCAGCCTCTCCGGGCTCACCGGCACGCCCCCGCCCACGCCCGCGCTGAGCAGCGGCACCAAGACCGGCGGGCGCACCACCCGGCCGGGTGGCACCACCGCGCAGGGCTTCCAGCCCGGCGGCGGCAACTTCAACTCCTCGAACAACTCCGGCCAGGGCACGACCGGCCTCGGCATGGGCGGCCTGCCGATGGCACCGATGGGCGGCTTCGGCGGCGCCGTCGGCGGTGACGAGTACTCCAGCAAGGTCGGCCGCGGCGGCGGGGGCGGCTTCGGCCCCGGCGGCAGCGCGGCGAGCAGCGGGTCGGCGGCCGGCGGCGGCGCGGGCG
>NZ_BAABIB010000091.1:0-156494 GCF_039542405.1 Amycolatopsis dongchuanensis | reverse complement strand
AGCCGCGCCGCCCAGCCGCACCGCTGAGCCTGCGGCCGCGCCGCCCGCGGCCTCCGGCTCGCCGGGCCGCGCCGCACCCGGCCGCGCCGGGCCCGCCCCAACCCCGAGGGTCAGGCCGCCGCTTCCAGACTCGGGTCGAAATCGATCGTGGCGCGTTTGAGGTCTGTGGTCAGCAGCGGGCGCCACTTGTCGGTGCCCGTGAGGTGCGTCAGGAAGAACGCCGTGAACAGCACGCGCACCAGGCGCTGCGTGCGCCGTTGCGGTTTGCCCTGCAGCAGCCGCTGGCTCCAGTGGCTGCCCTCCGTCACCGCGAGGTGTGTCGACTTGTCGAGAATCCTGAGCTGCACCGGGCCGCCCCAGGCCTTGGCGATCGCTTCGGCGTTGCCCGTTGCCGGGGTCACCAGGTCACCCTTCGCGGCGAGGTGCAGGCCCGGGACGGTCAGCTTCCGCGCCGCCTCCGTCGCGGGTGGCAGGGTCTGCGCGGCGGCGAACGTGGCCACCGCCTTCACCCTCTCGTCCCCGGCCGCGGCCAGCACCGCGGCACCACCGCCGACCGAGTGCCCCGCCAGCCCCAGCTTCGCCGGGTCGACGCTGATGCCGCCCGGCCCCAGCCGCACACCGGTCACGATGTCCAGCGTCGACCGCAGATCCGCGGCGAACATCCGGTGCGACGGCAGCGGCCCGCGCTGCGTCGCCGGGGCCGCCGCGACGATGCCCCAGCTCGCCAGGTGGCTCAGCAACTCCCGGTACCGCCCGGGCGGCTGCAGCCACCCGTGTCCGAACGCGACGCCCGGCAGGCCGAGACCGCTCCGCGGGGTGAACACCACACCGGGCAGTCCGGCGAGCGCGAGGTTGCCGCGCACCACGTCGTGCGGCCCCGGGTGCGACAGCTCCTCGAGCAGTTCCTTCGGCTTGCTGGCCATGGCCTGAAGAATAGGCCAGCCCCGCCCCCGCCCCCAGCCGAGGCGCCACGCGCGCCAGTACCCTCGTCCGGGTGTGTGGAATCGTGGGTTATGTCGGGCACCGCCCGGCGCTCGACGTCGTACTGGGCGGGCTCCGGCGAATGGAGTACCGGGGTTACGACTCCGCCGGGGTCGCCGTGCTCGACGGAGCCGGCGCGCTGACCGTCGAACGCAAGGCCGGCCGCCTCGCCAACCTGGAACAGCAGCTCGACGCCACCGGTCGCGAACGGTTCGCGGGCACGGCCGGGATGGGCCACACGCGCTGGGCGACGCACGGCGCACCCGTGGACCGCAACTCCCACCCCCACCGGGACACGAGCGGCCGCGTCGCCGTGGTGCACAACGGGATCATCGAGAACTTCGCCGTCCTGCGCGCGGAGCTGGAGGCCGACGGGGTCGAGCTGACCAGCGACACCGACACCGAGACCACCGCCCACCTGATCGCCCGCGCCTACGCCGACGGCCCCACCGCGGGTGACCTGCCCGCGAGCGTGCGGACCGTGTGCCGCCGCCTCGAAGGCGCGTTCACCCTGGTCGTCACGCACGCCGACGAGCCGGACCTGATCGTCGCCGCGCGGCGGTCCTCCCCGCTGGTGGTCGGCGTCGGCGAGGGGGAGACGTTCGTCGCCTCCGACGTGGCCGCGTTCATCGAGCACACGCGCGAGGCCGTCGAGCTGGGGCAGGACCAGCTGGTCGCGATCACCCGCGACGGCTACGAGGTCACCGACTTCGCCGGGGAACCCGCGCAGGCCAAGCCCTTCACGGTGGCGTGGGACCTGTCCGCCGCCGAGAAGGGCGGCCACGACTACTTCATGCTCAAGGAGATCGAGGAGCAGCCGGAGGCGCTCGCCAACACGCTGCGCGGGCACTTCGACGGCGGCCGCATCGTGCTCGACGAGCAGCGCCTGACCGACCAGGACCTGCGTGACGTGGACAAGGTGTTCGTCGTCGCGTGCGGCACCGCCTACCACTCCGGGCTGATCGCGAAGTACGCCATCGAGCACTGGACGCGGCTGCCCGTCGAGGTCGAGCTGGCGAGCGAGTTCCGCTACCGCGACCCGGTGCTGGACCGCGACACGCTCGTCGTCGCGATCTCGCAGTCCGGCGAGACGGCCGACACGCTGGAGGCGGTGCGGCACGCGCGCGGGCAGAAGGCGCGCGTGCTGGCGATCTGCAACACCAACGGCGCGCAGATCCCGCGTGAGTCCGACGCGGTGCTCTACACCCACGCCGGACCGGAGGTCGGCGTCGCGGCGACGAAGACGTTCACCTCGCAGGTCGCGGCGAACTACCTGGTGGGCCTCGCGCTCGCGCAGGCCCGCGGCACGAAGTACCCGGACGAGGTCGCCCGCGAGTTCGCCGAGCTGGAGGCGATGCCCGCCGCCGTCCACAAAGTACTGTCCACTGTGGAGGACGTGCGAGCGCTGGGCCGCCGGATCGCGGATTCGAAGGCCGTGTTGTTCCTGGGCAGGCACGTCGGTTTCCCGGTGGCGCTGGAAGGTGCGCTCAAGCTCAAGGAGCTGGCGTACATGCACGCGGAGGGCTTCGCGGCGGGCGAGCTCAAGCACGGGCCCATTGCGCTGATCGAGGAGGGCCTGCCGGTCGTCGTGGTGATGCCCTCGCCGAAGGGGCGCGCGACGCTGCACGCGAAGCTGGTGTCGAACATCAGCGAGATCCAGGCGCGTGGTGCGCGCACGATCGTCATCGCCGAGGAGGGCGACGACACCGTGCGACCGTTCGCGGACGAGCTGATCGAGGTGCCCGCCGTGCCGACGTTGTTGCAGCCGCTGGTGTCGAGCGTGCCGTTGCAGGTGCTGGCCGCCGAAATCGCCCGTGCGCGTGGTTACGACGTGGACAAGCCGCGGAACCTGGCGAAGTCGGTGACCGTGGAGTAGACACGGCCACGTGCAAGGACTGTGGACCACCGACCGAATCCGCAAAGCCGAAGAACGCCTGCTGGCGAAGACCCCGGAGGGCGCGCTCATGCAGCGCGCCGCCTTCGGTGTCGCCGTGCAGGCGGTCGACATGCTGGAGGCGCACACCGGCCGCGTCGCCGCGAGCCGCGTCGCGTTGCTGGTCGGCGCGGGGAACAACGGCGGTGACGCCCTGTGGGCGGGGAAGTTCCTGCGCCGCCACGGAGTTGCCGTCACGGCAGTGCTGCTCAACCCGGAGAAGGCGCACGCCGCCGGGCTCGCCGCGCTTCGCCGGGCAGGCGGGCGGACCGTCACCCTCGACGCGGCGCCAGCCGTGCTCGAAGCGGCGGACCTGGTGATCGACGGCATCGTCGGGTTGCAGGCACGCGGCCCGCTGCGGGAGAACGCCGCGGGCCTGCTCGACCACATCAGCGCGCCGGTGCTCGCGGTGGACCTGCCCAGCGGGGTCGACCCCGACCACGGGACGGTCGACGGCCCGGCGATCACCGCGGCGCGCACGGTGACGTTCGGCGCGCGCAAACCCGTGCACGTCCTCAACCCGGAGCGCTGCGGCGAGGTCGTGCTGATCGACATCGGGCTGGGGCCGGAGCTGGGCGAACCCGATCTCCAGCAGCTGGACGCGGTGGACGTCGGCGCCGCCTGGCCGGTGCCGGGGCCACGGGACAACAAGTACAGCCAGGGTGTCACGGGCGTCGCCGCCGGTTCGGCGACCTACCCGGGTGCGGCGGTGCTCGCGACCGGCTCGGCCGTGCTCGCGACCTCCGGCATGGTGCGCTACGCCGGGCCGGCGGCGGACGTCGTGCGGTCCCGCTGGCCGGAGGTCGTCGCGACGGGCTCGGTGACCGACGCGGGCCGCGTGCAGGCGTGGGTCGTCGGGCCGGGGATCGGCACCGGGAACGAGGGGCGCCGGGTGCTGGAGCACGTGCTGGCCGCCGGGGTGCCGGTGTGCGCGGACGCCGACGCGACGACGTTGATCGCCCAGCAGCCGAACGTGCTCGACGCGCGTGACCCCGGCACGCCGCTGGTGCTGACGCCGCACGCGGGCGAGTTCGAGCGGCTCACGGGTGCCCCGCCCGGGGAAGACCGCGTGGCCGCGGTCAAGGCGGCGGCCCGCCGTTTCGACGCGGTCGTGCTGCTCAAGGGCAACACCACGCTGATCGCCGCCCCGGACGGGCGGGTACTGGCGAATGTCGCGCGGGGGTCCTGGCTGGCGACCGCAGGTTCCGGTGACGTGCTGTCCGGGCTCGTCGGCGCACTGCTCGCGAGCGGGCTGGACCCGTGGCTCGCGGCGGGGGCAGCGGCGTATGTGCATTCGCTGGCCGCGGACCTCGCCGCGCGAGGGGTGCCGGTGTCCGCGAGCGGGGTCCTGGCCGCGATCCCGGACGCAGTCCGGCACGTGCGCAGCCTCGGAGTTGTGTGAGGTATCCGAGAAGTTATCGAGTTATGTGTTAACAACCCGAGTTTCCTCTGGTAGGAATGGGCTGCCAAGCTCAAACGGAGGACTCGATGACAAGAGCGCCCCAATGGCGGGGTCTCAGCAGGCGCAGCGTGCTCGCGGGCGCGCTCGCCGGTGGCGCCGCCCTCGCGCTGAGTGCCTGCGGAACGCGCCAGGACGCCGTGCGCCTCGCCACGGACGACCGCTGGAAGCAGTTCGCGGGCACCACCATCAACCTGGTTTCGGAGAACACCGCCCCGACCGAGGCGATCGCCGCGAACCTCAGGCCCTTCACCGAACTCACCGGCATCAAGGTCAACATCCTGATGCTGGAACTGACCGCGCTCGCCCAGAAGGTCGCGCTCGACCTGGCCGGCGGCGAGTCGCAGTACCACGTGATCTACGCCGACCCGTACCAGGTGCTGGCGCCGTACTCGAAGGGCCTCGTCGACCTGCGGGAGCTCGCGAGCAGGCCCGACCTGCCGCAGCTGCCGGGCGGCTGGGGTGACTTCATCCCGACCCAGCTCGACGCGACCGGCCGTTTCGGCGACCACGACAAGGTCTTCGCCGTGCCCTACGACTGCCCGACGATGATCTGGCAGTACCGCGCGGACCTGTTCGAAAAGCACCACGACCGGATGGCCGACGACCTGGGCTTCGACCCGACGCCGTCCGCCGAGCGCACCTGGGAGGAGTACTTCCAGATCGCGAAGTGGTTCAACGAGAAGACCGACGACGTGCAGTACGGCGCGGGCCACCAGGCCAAGCAGCACGACTCGCTGATGTGCGACTTCTCGAACGTGCTGTGGTCCTACGGCGGCGACTACTTCGACAACGGCAAGGAGATCGGCCTCTACGGCACGACCGATCCCGGCGCCTGCCGCCTGAACAGCGACGCCGCGATCGAGGCCGCCGAGTTCTACCAGCGGCTCATCTCGATCTCCGACCCGTCGTCGAAGACGTGGGACTGGAACGGCCTCGCGCCCGCGCTGCAGTCCGGGCGCGTCGCGATGAGCCCGAACTGGCACGAGTACGCCGCCGCGAACGAGCAGGCGATGCCGGGCAAGTTCGGCTACGCGCCGATGCCGCGTGGTCCCGTGCGCAGCGCGAACCACTTCGGTGGCACGGGAATCGGCATCAACGCCAACACCCTGCCGAACGAGCGGGCCGCCGCCTGGCTGTTCGTGTTGTGGGCGACCTCGCCCGAGACGCAGCTGTCGAACCTCAAGAGCGAGGCGGGCGGCGGCACCCCGACGCGGCAGTCGGTGTACGACATGCCGGAGGTCAAGGCCGCGGAGCACCGCCCGTCCGCGATGCCGAACATCCTGACGGCGCCCGCGGTTTCCCAGGCGTGGGAGGCCGACAAGATCGGGCTTCGGCCCAAGATCCCGATGTGGAACGAGTGCGACACGGCGATCTACACGCAGCTGTCGAAGATGCTCGCCGGAGACGTCTCGCCCGCCGACACGATGCGTGAGACGGCGAAGCGGATCGACCGGATCACGGCGAGGGGGTGGGCCGCGTGAGCCTGACACTGGAAGCGCCGCAGACCGAGAAGCAGGCCAGTACGCGGAAAGCCGGGCCACGCAAGCGGTTCGGCTTCCACGGCGGGATGATGACGCCGGGGTTGCTGCTGCTCGCGGTGCTGTCGTTCGTGCCGCTGTTCACGATCATCGCGATGAGCTTCTCCCGCGTGCACCTGCTCGGCGGGGTGGTCTTCGAGAACGTCGGCTTCACCTACTGGGCAAGGCTTTTCTCCGACATCGACGTGTGGGCGCAATGGCTGCGCACGATCGTCTACTTCGTCCTCACCGTCGGGCTGGAGCTGGTGCTGGGCGTGCTGCTCGCGCTGTGCCTGTGGAAGGTCGTGCGGGCCCGCAACCTCGTGCTGACCCTGTTGCTGCTGCCCATGTTCGTCGCGCCGGTGATCGTCGGCCTGCTCGGCCGGTTCCTCACCGACTCGACGTTCGGGCTCTACAGCTGGGTGCTCGGCCTGCTCGGCTACCACGGCGACATCCTCGGCGGCAGCACGTCGGCGTTCCTCGCGGTCGCGGCGATGGACATCTGGGAGTGGACGCCGCTGATCACGCTCATCGTGCTCGCCGGGCTCACGTCCGTGCCGCAGAGCGTGCGCGAGGCGGCCTCGCTCGACGGCGCGAACGGCTGGCAGTCGCTGCGGCACGTGCTGCTGCCGTCGATCTCCGGTGTGCTGCTCGTCGCGCTGCTGATCCGTTCGATGGACGCGATCCGCTACTTCGACATCATCTCCGTCACCACCAACGGCGGCCCCGCCGACGCCACGAAGACCGTGCCGATCCGGTTGTACGAAACGGCTTTCCGGTTCTTCGACTTCGGTTACGCCGCCGTGATCGGGCTCGTCATGCTCGTGGTCACCATCGTGATCGCGCGCGTGTTCGTGCGGGTGCTGGACAAGAAGGGACTCACGCGATGACCGTGGTGAGCGCGATCGACCGGTCCCCGCGCCGGGTCCGGATCAGCACGAAGCTGGTGCTGACGATCGGTCTGTTGTGGACACTCGTACCGCTGGCGTGGATGCTGCTGTCGTCGTTCAAGAACTCGACGGACGTCACGTCGGCGAGCCCGAAGGTGCTGTTCGACCCGACGTTCGACAACTACCGGAAGTTGTTCAGCGGGGCCAACAACCTCGGCAACTACATCCTGCACAGCGTGCTCGCGTCGGGCATCTCCTCGGTGCTCGCGGTGGCGCTCGGCGCACTCGCGGGCTACGGGCTGGCCGGCACGAAGATGCGCGGCAAGAAGCACGTCGCGTTCTGGATCATCTCCACCCGCATGGCGCCGATCGCCGTCGTGGTGCTGCCGCTGTTCCTGCTGTTCCGCGCGGCGGACCTGATCGACAGCGTGCCGGGCCTGATCATCGCCTACCTCAGCTTCAACCTGCCGTTCGCGATCTGGCTGATGAGCGCGTTCTTCGCCGAGGTGCCGGCGTCGGTGGAGGAGTCGGCGCTGGTCGCGGGCTGCACGCGCTGGCAGGCGTTCTGGCACGTCGTGCTGCCGTTGACGAAGGCCGGCCTGGTCACGACGTTCGTGCTGTGCCTGGTGTTCTCGTGGAACGACTACGCGTTCGCGCTCGTGTTCGGCGGGCCGCATTCGCAGACCCTGCCGATCGCGGCGGACCAGCTGGTGACGCAGTCGGGCATCGACTGGGGCCAGCTGACCGCGATCGGTTCTATCGTGGTGCTACCGATGATCGTCGCCGGGCTCGCCGTCCGGAAGTGGCTGGTGACGGGACTGACCCTGGGAGCGGTGACTGGTGAGTGAGGGCATGAAGGTCTCGGTTCTGCACGGCGTGCACGACGTGCGCACCGAGGAGCGGCCGGTGCCGGAGCCGGGCCCGGACGAGGTGCTGATCAAGGTGCTGTCCGTGGGCACCTGCGGCTCGGACGTGCACTACTACGAGCACGGGCGGATCGGCGACTTCGTGGTCGAGCAGCCGCTGGTCCTCGGCCACGAGCCCAGCGGTGTGGTGGTCAAGACCGGCAGCGCGGCGAGGCTGCACGAGGTGGGGCAGCGCGTCGCGCTGGAGCCGGGCGTCCCGTGTTCGGTGTGCGAGCAGTGCAAGGCCGGCCGCTACAACCTGTGCCCGCGCATGCGGTTCTTCGGCACCCCGCCCATCGACGGCGCGTTCTGCGAGTACGTGGTGCTGCGCGAGGACTTCGCCCACCCGGTGCCGGACTCGCTGAGCGACGACGCGGCCGGGCTGCTGGAGCCGCTGTCGGTGGGCGTGTGGGCCAACCGGAAGTCGCGCGTCGGACCGGGCAGCCGGGTGCTGATCACCGGCGCCGGGCCGATCGGGCTCGTCGCGACGCAGACGGCGCGCGCGTTCGGCGCGAGCGAGGTCGTGGTGACCGACGTGAACCCGCGGCGGCTGGAGGTCGCGAAGGAGCTGGGCGCGACGGGCACGATCGACGTGTCGCGGGAGAACCTCGCCGAGGCCGACTTCGACCCGGACGTGCTGCTGGAGTGTTCGGGCGTGCCGGCTGCCGCCGGGCAGGCCATCCGCAAGGTCGGCAGGGCGGGCCGGATCGTGCTGGTCGGCATGGGCGGGGACGAGATCCCGCTGCCGCTGGCCCACGTGCAGAACTTCGAGATCGAGGTGACCGGTACCTTCCGGTACGCCAACACCTGGCCGACGGCGATCGCGCTCGCCGGGGCCGGTGAGGTGGACCTGGACCGGCTGGTGACCCACCGGTTCGGGCTCGACCAGGTCGAAGAGGCCCTGACGATCGCCGGGAAGGACGACTCGGTGATCAAGGCCGTCGTGCTGCCCCAGGAAGGTCGCGTTGGCTAGAACCCGCCCGTCGGACGCCGAAGTCGAGCAGCGCCGCCAGGACATCCTGCGGCACGTGATCGACTCCGGCGAGGTGCGGATCGACCGGTTGCCGGAGCGGTTCGGGGTCAGCCTGATGACCATCCACCGCGATCTGGACGACCTGGCCGAGCGGCGGCTGCTGCGCAAACTGCGTGGCAAGGTGGCCGCGTACCCCGCGCTGACGATGGAGACGGCGAAACGTTTCCGCGAAGGTCTGAACCTGCCGTGCAAGGAGGCGCTGGGCGACGCCGCGGTGCGCGAGGTGCGGGCGGGGCAGACGGTGTTCGTCGACGACTCGACGACGTTGTTCCCGCTCGTGCGGCGGTTCGCGGGCGTCGAGCAGCTGGTGGTGATCACCAACTCGCTGGAGATCGCCCGCATCCTCGGCGAGTCCGGCGAGTCCGGCGAGTCCGGGAGCGTCGAGATCCTGCTGCTGGGCGGGCGCTACACCGAGTTCGACTCGTGCATCGGGCCGGACACCATCGAGGCGCTCGGCCGGATGCGCGCGGACGTCGGGTTCGTGTCCGCCACCGCGGTCGCGGGCGGACGTCTGTACCACCCCGACCGCGACTACGCCTCGCTCAAACGAGCGGCGCTGGCCGCGGCGAACCGCAACGTTCTCGTCGTCGACAGCTCGAAGTTCGGCCGTACCGCCACGTACTCCTACGGTGACGTTTCGGCATATGACCTGGTCATCACGGACTCCGGGACGCCGGCGGACGAGCTGACCGCGATGCGGGAGCTCGGGACCCGGGTCGAGCTGGTGGACCTGCCGGGAAAATCCGCCCGAAACACTGGACTGAATCGCGAAAGTGACGGAGGCTCTTCGGTATGACGACAGCGCCGTTGGTCGCCGGTGTCGACTCCTCCACGCAGTCGACGAAGATCGTCGTGTGCGATGCGCTCACCGGAGCGGTCGTGCGCGAGGGCCGGGCCGCCCATCCCGACACCACCGAGGTCGATCCGCGGGTGTGGTGGACGGCGTTCACCGAGGCGTCCGACGGGTTGCTCGACGGGGTCCGCGCGATCGGCGTCGGCGGGCAGCAGCACGGCATGGTCACCCTCGACGAGAACGACGAGGTGGTGCGTCCCGCCCTGCTGTGGAACGACACCCGCTCCGCGAAGGCGGCCGACAGCCTCGTGACCGAGCTGGGCGGTCCGCGTGCGTGGGCCGAGGCCGTCGGTTCGGTGCCCGTCGCGAGCTTCACCGTCACGAAGCTGCGCTGGATGGCCGAGCACGAACCGGAACTCGCCGACCGCGTCGCGCGCGTGCTGCTGCCGCACGACTACCTGACCTGGCGGCTGCTCGGCGGTGGCGAGCCCGTCACCGACCGCGGCGACGCGTCCGGTACCGGCTACTTCTCGCCCGCGAAGGGCGTCTACCGCGAGGACATCCTGAGCCACGCGTTCGGCGGCCGCACCCCGCAGCTGCCGCGCGTGCTCGGCCCGCGTGAGGCGGCGGGGGAGACGAAGGACGGCGTGCTGGTGTCCGCGGGCACCGGTGACAACATGGCCGCCGCGTTCGCGCTGGGGCTCGGCGAGGGCGACGTCGTCGTGTCGCTCGGCACGAGCGGCACGGTGTTCGGCGTGTGCGAGACCGCGCCCGCCGACCCGACCGGCATCGTCGCCGGGTTCGCCGATGCCACCGGGAAGTTCCTGCCGCTCGCGTGCACCCTCAACGCGGCCCGCGTGCTCACCGCCACCGCCGCGATGCTCGGCGTCGACCTCGCCGGGCTCGACCGGCTCGCGCTCGCCGCCGAACCGGGCGCGGGCGGGCTGACGCTGCTGCCGTACCTCGACGGCGAGCGCACCCCCAACCTGCCCGACGCGGCCGGTTCGCTGCACGGCCTGCGGCGCGCCAACATGACGCCGGAGAACCTCGCCCGCGCCGCCGTCGAAGGCATGCTGTGCGGGCTCGCCGCGGGCCTCGACGCCGTGCAGGCGCACGGCATCACCGCACGCCGGATCCTGCTCATCGGCGGGGCGGCGCAGTCGGCGGCGGTGCGCGGCATCGCGCCCACCGTGTTCGGGCTGCCCGTCACGGTGCCGGAGCCCGCGGAGTTCGTCGCGCTCGGCGCCGCCCGCCAGGCCGCCTGGGTCCTCGCCGGTACGGAGGAGCCGCCGGCGTGGCCGCAGAACACCCGTCAGGAGCTGGCCGCGGGCGATGCCGCCGTGGGCAGGGAGCTGCGCAACCGGCACCTCGACATCCGAGAACTCGTGCACCACGTTTCAGTCCGAACAGGAGAGGACAGCTGATGGCCACGATCACCTACGACAAGGCTTCCCGCCGCTATCCCGGAGCCGACCGCGCCGCGGTTGACGCGCTCGACCTCGAGATCGCCGACGGCGAGTTCCTCGTGCTGGTGGGGCCTTCCGGTTGTGGCAAGTCGACGAGCCTGCGCATGCTCGCCGGGCTGGAGGACGTCGACGAGGGCGCCGTGTACATCGGCGACCGCGACGTGACCCAGCTGCCCCCGCGCTCGCGGGACATCGCGATGGTGTTCCAGAACTACGCGCTGTACCCGCACATGACGGTCGGGCAGAACATGGGCTTCGCGCTGAAGATCGCGGGCAAGCCCAAGCACGAGATCAAGCAGCGGGTCGCCGAGGCCGCGAAGCTGCTGGACCTCGAGGACTACCTCGACCGCAAGCCGAAGGCGCTCTCCGGTGGCCAGCGGCAGCGCGTCGCGATGGGCCGCGCGATCGTGCGTGAGCCGCAGGTGTTCCTCATGGACGAGCCGCTGTCCAACCTGGACGCCAAGCTGCGCGTGTCCACCCGCACGCAGATCGCCGCGCTGCAGCGGCGCCTGGGCACCACCACCGTCTACGTCACGCACGACCAGGTCGAGGCGATGACGATGGGCGACCGCGTGGCGGTGCTCAAGGACGGCCTGCTGCAGCAGTGCGACACCCCGCGTGCGCTGTACGAGCGGCCCGCGAACGTCTTCGTCGCCGGGTTCATCGGCTCGCCCGCCATGAACCTCGCCTCGGCGCGGCTCACCGACGACGGCGCGACCCTCGGCGGCCTGACCGTGCCGCTGTCCCGCGAGACGCTCGCGGCGGCGAACGGCGGCGACGTGACGCTGGGCTTCCGCCCGGAGTCGCTGGAGACGACCACCGACGAGGGCCTCGAGGTGCGCGTCGACCTGGTCGAGGAGCTGGGCTCGGACGCGTACGTCTACGGCAAGCTCGTCTCCGACAGCGGCACGAACGTCGTGGCGCGCGTCGACCCGCGCAAGACCCCGGCCATGGGTGAGACGCTGCGGCTGCGCATCCGCCCGGACGAGCTGCACGTGTTCTCGGGCAGCACGGGCGAGCGCCTCGGCTGACGTCCACCTGCCCGCGACAGCCGGCTTCGCACTGCCGAAGCCGGCTGTCGCGCGTTCTGTGGGAAACTCGAAGCCGATGAGCCCCGAACTGCCGCGCACCGAGGTCGTGGTCGACCTCGCCGCGATCCGCCACAACGTCCGCCTGCTCGCCGAGCGGGCGGCCGGTGCCGCGACGATGGCCGTGGTCAAGGCCGACGGCTACGGCCACGGTGCCGTCCCGGTCGCGAAGGCGGCGCTGGAGGCGGGCGCCACGTGGCTGGGCGCGTGCTCGCTCGCCGAGGGCCTGGCCCTGCGGGAAGCGGGGATCACCGCGCCGGTGTTCACCTGGCTCGACGTGCCCGGCACGGATTTCGAGCCCGGCGTCGCCGCGGACATCGACCTGTCCGCCAGCTCCGGCGAGGAGCTGGCCCGGATCGTGGACGCCGCGCAGCGAGCGGGCAAGCGCGCCCGGGTCCACCTGAAGATCGACACCGGCCTGTCCCGCAGCGGCGCGCCCGCGTACGCGTGGCCCGCGCTGGTGAAGGCCGCCGCGGCCGAGCCGGACATCGAGGTCGTCGCCATCTGGTCCCACCTCGCGTGCGCGGACGAACCGGGGCACCCGTCGATCGACCTGCAGGCGCAGCGGTTCCAGGAGGCCTACGACGTGGCCCGCGAGGCCGGGCTGAACCCGTTGCGGCACCTGGCGAACTCCGCCGCCACGCTCACCAGGCCGGACCTGCACTTCGACCTCGTGCGCCCGGGGATCGCGATCTACGGGCTCAACCCCGTGCCACAGCAGGAAGATCTGCGCCCTGCCATGACGTTCCGCTCGCAGGTGGTGCTGACGAAGCGGATCTCCGCCGGCGAATCCGTCTCGTACGGGCAGACGTGGACGGCGGAGCGGGACACGACGCTGGCGCTCGTGCCCGCCGGGTACGCCGACGGCGTCCCGCGCACGCTGTCCGGCCGCATGGACGTGTGGCTGGGCGGGCGGCGGCGGCCCGTCGCCGGGCGCGTCTGCATGGACCAGCTGGTCGTGGACTGCGGCGACGACGAGCCGGAGGCCGGTGCCGAGGTGGTGCTGTTCGGCGCCGGCGTGGCGGGCGAGCCGACCGCGCGGGAGTGGGCGGACACGATCGGCACGATCGACTACGAGATCGTCACCGGTATGTACCGCCCGCGAGTGCGCCGGCGGTACGAGGGGGAGTAGCGATGAGGCCTTCCCGGCGCCTGTATGCGGTCGCCGGTGGCGCTGCCGCGCTCCTGACCGGCACCGCGGCCGCCGCGATCGCGGTGGCGGCACGCCGGGCTCCCGTCCGGGACGACGAGCGGCTGGGCGAGCTGGAGGCCGACCGCGTGTTCACCGTCGCCGCCGACGACGGCACGCCGCTGGCGGTGTCCGAAGTGGACGCTTCCGGCGGTGAGCCGGAGCTGACCGTGGTGGGCGTGCACGGTTTCGCGTTGTCGCAGCGAAGCTGGTACTTCCAGCGGCGAGCGCTGGCTTCGCTGACGCTGCCCCGCGTGCGGCAGGTGTACTACGACCACCGCGGCCACGGGTTGTCGGGCGCCGCGGACGCCGACACGAGCACGATCGAGCAGCTGGCGCGGGACCTCGACGCGGTGCTGCGGGCGGCCGTGCCCGAGGGGCCCATCGTGCTGCTGGGGCATTCGATGGGCGGCATGGTGGTGATGGAGCTGGCCCAGCAGAACCCCGGGTTGTTCGAGGATCGGGTGTGCGGGGTCGCGTTCCTCGCCACGGCGGCGGGGGAGGTCGGCAGCCGCGGGTTGCCGCGGAGCCTGCTGTCGAAGTACAACCCGCTGACACGCGGGGTCGGCGAGCTGGCGGGCTGGCAGCCCGGGCTGGTGGAGTTCGTGCGGGCCGCGGGCGGGCAGCTGACACGTCCGGCGTTGCGGCGACTGGCTTTCGGGTCGCGTGACGTGCCGTCGGAGGTCGTGGACTTCCTGTTGGAGATGCTGGCCGTGACGCCGGTGCGGGGGCTGGCGAACTTCGTCGACACGCTCGGCAGCCACAACCGGTACGCGGCGCTGGCGGGGCTGAAACACGCGCACGTGCTGGTGCTGGGCGGGGACGCGGACCGGTTCACGCCCTACTCGCACGCGGAACGCATCGCGGCGGAGCTGCCGGACGCGGAGCTGGCGCGCGTGCGCGGGGCGGGCCACATGGTGCAGCTGGAACAACCCGAGCTGGTGAACAGCCACCTGATCGACCTGCTGCAGAAGTGTGCTGGAGTGGATGACATGAGTTCCTCACGACGGGTGTGGCGATGGCTGAACAAGTAGTCGAACTGCCTGCGGAGCAGGACACGGTGGCCTTCGGCGAGCGGCTGGGACGGCAGCTGCGGGCCGGTGACCTGGTGCTGCTCGCGGGGCCGCTCGGTGCCGGGAAGACGGTGCTGACCAGGGGCATCGCGGCCGGGCTCGGGGTGTCGGGGCGGGTCAGCTCGCCGACGTTCGTGCTCGCGCGGGTGCACCCGGCGGGTGCGCGCGGTGTGCCGCTGGTGCACGTGGACGCGTACCGGCTGGGCGGCGACCTCGCGCAGCTCGACGACCTCGACCTGGACACGGACCTGGAGGCGTCGGCGGTCGTCGTCGAGTGGGGCGAAGGCTCTGCGGAGCGGCTGTCGGCGGACTACCTGGTGGTCCGGCTGGAACGCCGCGAGGACGACGTCCGCGTGGCGACGCTGGAGCCGCACGGCGCGTGGAAAGAGCGGATATGAGCCGCGCGGTGGTGTTGGAGCGGCCGGGTGAGCTGCGCGTGCAGCGGACCGAGCCGCAGGCGCCCGGGTACGGCGAGGCGGTCGTGCGGGTCGCGTGGTCGGGGATCTGCGGGTCCGACCGCGAGGTGTTCGCGGGCACGCGCGCCGAGGGCTACGTGCGTTATCCGGTGACGCCGGGGCACGAGTGGTCGGGCACGGTCGTCGAGCTGGGTCCGGGCACGGACGAGTCGCTGCTCGGGAAACCGGTGGTGGGCGAGGGTTTCCGCAACTGCGGGCGGTGCGCGTCCTGCCGCCGGGGGGACACGAACCTGTGTGAGGCCGCGTACGACGAGACGGGCTTCACGCAGCCGGGCGCCTGGTCGGACGAGCTGCGGCTGCCGGCCCGGCTGCTGCACGAGCTGCCCGAGGGCGCGGACCTGCGTGCGGCGGCGTTGCTGGAACCGGCGGCGTGCATGGCGGCGGCGACGCTGAAGGCGGCGGTCGTCCCCGGCGAACGGGTGGCGGTCGTCGGCGGCGGGACGCTCGGCATGCTGGCGACGCAGTTGCTGGCGGCGAGCGGCCCGGCGGAGCTGGTGGTCGTCGACCCGCGTGCGGACCGGGCCGAGCTGGCGCGGCGCTGGGGTGCGGTCGTGGTGCCGCCGGACGAGGAGCTCGCCCCGTTCGACGCGGTCGTCGAAGCGGCCGGCGCCCCCGGAACGGGTGCACTGGCGGTACGGCTGACCCGGCGCGGTGGCCGGACGGTGCTCACGGGTCTGGCGGGGACGGAGACGTCGCCCATCGCCCCCGCGGACCTGGTGGCCTCGGCGGTCACGGTGCACACGGTCTTCGGTGCGTCGTCGGCGGCGTGGACCCACGCCGTGCGCGCCTTCGCGGCCGGTCTGCTGGACCCGGCACCGTTGATCACGCACGAGTTCCCGCTGGAACAGGCGGAGGAGGCGCTGCACACCGTCGGCGGGAAGGTGCTGCTGCACCCCTGACGAA
This sequence comes from Amycolatopsis dongchuanensis, assembly GCF_039542405.1. Lineage (NCBI taxonomy): Bacteria > Bacillati > Actinomycetota > Actinomycetes > Pseudonocardiales > Pseudonocardiaceae > Amycolatopsis > Amycolatopsis dongchuanensis. The sequence goes on along the minus strand of NZ_BAABIB010000091.1, from coordinate 140,785 downwards.
AGTCGGGGGTCAGCGGTCGCTTTCGACCACTGTTCGCGGGGACGAAGGTCGACCAGTACGTGCCGGGCTACCTCGCGCAGACGGGGCTGCCGCAGGCGCGGGGTCAGATAATCTCCTGTGCCAGGCCGAGTGCGGTGAGGCCGCGCGGGTGTGCCCGGTCAGACGATGCCCTGTGCCAGGCCCAGCGCGACGAGGTCCTGCGGGCGCAGGCGGAGCTGGTCGGCGGTTGCGGGGACTTCCTCCGGTGGGCGTTTCAGGATCGCGGCGGCGGCTTCCGGTGACGTGACCGAGAAGTAGCTGTCCGCCGTCACCCAAGTGTGGCCTGGGGCGGCGAACGCCAGCGCCCCGCCCGAACCGCCCTCGCCGATGACGAGCGTCGTCACCGGGATGGACGCCGACGCGATCGCCGCGAAGGTTTCCGCGATCGCCGGGCCCGCGCCCGCTCGTTCGGCCGCTCCGTCGTTCGCCGCGCCGGGGGTGTCCACCAGCGTCAGGACCGGGATGCCCAGCCGGCCGGCCAGCCGGATCAGCCGCGCCGCCGTCCGGAAGCCCGCGGGCGATGTCGGTGTGCCGCACTGCGCCGCGTACGCGATGGTTCGCCCGCCTCGCGAGCCGAATCCACAAAGGACACCGGGGTCGACGCCACCGCAACGGTCACCGCTGATGTTCTCGCGCCAGTCGAAATACTCGTCCAGGTAGGCCTCCGCGTGGGGACGCCCGGGCGCGCGGGCCGCTCGGACCGCGTCCCAGCCGGTCTCGGGTAGCGGAGTTCCGTGCGGATGCCGAGGTGGTTCGGGGGCGCCGTGCGCGGGCCGGGTCAGCAGGCTCAGCCACCGGCCCAGCTCGGCGGGCAGGTCTTCGACGATGCGGTCGACGTGCCCGTGCGCCAGCTGCGACTCGGCCGTGTACGCGGCGTCGTCACCGGGTGGTCGCACCCGTGAGCCCGCGAAGCCGACCTGCGCACCGCGCAACGCCAGCACCACGTCCGCTCCCGCGCCGAGCGTCGCCCAGCCGCCGCCGGTCGTGGGGTCGCGCAGCACCGACACCTGCGGAAGCCCCGCCGCCCGCGTCAACGCCGCTTCGCGCGCGATGCGCTGCAGTTGCGACAGCGCCGCCATGCCCTCCTGCATCCGGCTGCCACCGGTCGCGATCAGCGACACCACGGGCGTCCGCAGCTCCCGCGCCCGCCGGAACGCCGCCTCGATCCGGTCCCCGGTCCGCCGTCCCACCGAACCGCCCAGGAACCCGAACTCGAAGACGAGCAACGTCGCCTCGACGTCGCCGATCTTGCCCGAACCGCAGACCACCGACTCCCGCTCACCGGTGCGCTCCTCGGCGCGACGGCGTGCTTCGCCGTAACCCGGCCAGCCGATCGGACCGTCCACATCGGACTCCCACGGTGCCGCGTCGAACTCCGTGAAGCCCGTGCAGATCGACTCGATCAGTTCACGCATCCAGCGCCCGCTTCATCACCTTGCCCATCTCGTTGCGGGGCAGCGCGTCGAGGAAACGCACCACCCGCGGCCGTTTGTGCGGCGACAACAGCCTCGCGACGTGGTCGACCAGTTCCTGCTCGGCGGGCGGCTGCCCGGACGGCACGATCCACGCCACGATCCGTTCGCCGAGATCCGGATCCGGCTCGCCCGTCACCGCGGCCTCCGCGACGCCGGGGTGTTCCAGCAGTGCGTTCTCGATCTCGCCCGCGCCGATCTTGTAGCCGCCGCTCTTGATCAGGTCGGTGGCCTTGCGGCCGACGATCCGCAGGTAGCCGTCGGCGTCCCGGGTCGCCATGTCGCCGGTGCGGAACCAGCCTCCCCCGCCGGCTACGCCCTCACTGGCGGGGGTGCCCCCACTGGTGAACACCTCGGCGGTGGCGTCGGGGCGGTTCAGGTACTCGGTGAACAGGTTCGGCCCGCGCACCTGGATCTCGCCGACGGTCTCGCCGTCGTACACGTCGAGCACCGCGCCGGTTTCGTCGACCAGCCGCACCTCGACGCCGCGCAACGGCACGCCGACCGTGCCCGGTTTGCGCTCGCCGTCGGCGCGCACGCTGGTGTTCATCAGAGTTTCGCTCATCCCGTACCGCTCGACGACCTGTTGCCCGGTGGCGGCGGTGATGCGCTGGTGGTCGTGCACGGGCAACGCCGCCGACCCCGAGACGAGCAACCGGGCCTGCCCGAACGCCTTCGCCAGCTCGGGTTTGTCGGCGACCTCACCCGCGATGCGGTGGTACATCGTCGGCACGCCGAACAGCATCGTGGCGCCGTTCGCGAGTTCACGAGCCGCGCCCTCGACCGAGAACCGCCCCAGGTGCCGCACGCTGCCGCCCCTGCGCAGGGGGCCGAGGATGCCGAGGATCAGGCCGTGCACGTGGAACAGCGGCAGACCGTGCACGAGCACGTCGTCGGCGGTCCACTGCCAGGCGTCCTCCAGCGCGTCGAGGGTGGAGGTGATGGCCCGGCGCGGCAGCACGACGCCCTTCGGCGGCCCGGTGGTGCCCGAGGTGTAGACGATCAGCGCCGGCGCCTCCGCGTCCGGTTCCTCCGGCAGCTCGCCCGGCACGCCCGTGAGCGTTACGTCCTTGCGGGGCAGCGTGTCGAGCGCGGGCGGCAGCGCGGCGCCCGCCTCGGCCAGCACGAGGGATGGTGCGCTGTCGGACACGATGTGCCCCAGCTCCCGCTCGCCGATCTTCGGGTTCACCGGCACCGCGGGCACCCCGGCGAGAAGGGCGGCGACCACGGCCACGCTCGTGTGGATCGTGGGCGTCGCCCACACCGCCACCCGAACCGGCGCGGCGTCGCGCAGCTCGCGGGCGAGCGTTCCGGCGACCTCCGCCAGCTCCGCGTAGCCGAGGGCGACGTCGCCGAAGCGCAGCGCTTCCTTCTCCGGTCGTGTCACCAGCGCCGGGAAAATCGGTTCGGGCACCCTCGGGCCTCCTCGCGAAGAAATTGGCTAAGTGGCTGAACCACTTTGCGGCCGCCCAGCGTCCGCTGTCAAGCACGGAGGGCATACCCTGGTACACCGTGCTGGTACTCGCCATCGACACCTCGACGCCTGCGGTCACCGCCGGACTGGCGACGCTGGCGGGCGCCGACGTCTCCGTGCTCGCCGAGCGCGTCACGATCAACCCCCGCGCGCACGGGGAACTGATCACCCCGCACGTGCTCGACGCCGCCCGCGAGGCCGGTGTCACGCTGCGCCAGGTGGACGCGATCGTCTGCGGGGTCGGCCCCGGCCCGTTCACCGGTCTGCGCGCGGGCATGGCCACCGCGGCCGCGCTCGCCCACGGCCTCGGCGTGAACGCGTACCCGGTGTGCAGCCTCGACGCGATCGCCGCAACGGCACAGGCGGGTGAGCCCTTCCTCGCCGTCACGGACGCCCGGCGCCGCGAGGTCTACTGGGCGGCGTACGACGCCGACGGCAACCGCACCGACGGCCCCCACGTGCAGGCTCCGGAGCCGCTCGGGCTGTCCGTCGCCGCGGGTGACGGCGCCCTGCTCTACGCCGAGAAGCTCGCCGTCCGGACCATCGACCCGCGCTACCCGACCGTCGCCGGTCTCGTCGCCGCGGCGCGCCCGGCGTTCGACGCCGAGCCGGCCCCGCTGACGCCGCTGTACCTGCGCCGCCCGGACGCGACGGAGCCCGGCGCGCGGAAGCGGGTGATGGCGTGAGGCTGGTTGCTCCTTTCGCTGGGGTGCGGCCTTCGGCGGGCCGGGTTGGCGTCGGCGGCGGTGAGCCGGGGGTGCGGTGCCTGGCTGCGGGCGGCGCGGAGCCCGGCGCGCGGAAGCGGGTGATGGCGTGAGGCTGGTTGCTCCTTTCGCTGGGGTGCGGCCTTCGGCGGGCCGGGTTGGCGTCGGCGGCGGTGAGCCGGGGGTGCGGTCGCTGGCTGCGGTGGCGCCTGAGGTCGGGGCTGGGCTCGATGTTCGGTCGTGTGTCGTGGATGCTCCTTCCGTGGAGCCGGGCGTGCGACGCCTGGCTGTCGCGGGTACCGGCGGGACGGCCGGGGCCGGGAAGCGGGTGGTGGCGTGAAGATCGCCCCGCTGCGGCGCAAGGACATCCCGCGGTGCGTCGAGATCGAGCGGCAGCTGTTCGCCGGTGACGACCCCTGGAGCGCCCGCGCCTTCCACTCCGAGCTCGACGCCGGCGGCTACTACCTCGGGGCGTACAACGACGACGACGAGCTGGTCGGGTACGCCGGGCTCGCCACCGTCGGCCGTCCCGGCGACTTCGAGTCCAGCGTGCACACCATCGGCGTCGACGAGGCGTATCAGGGCCAGGGCATCGGGACCGCACTCCTGCGTGCCCTGCTGGCCAAGGCCGACGAGCTGCGCGCACCCGTCTTCCTCGAGGTCCGCACTGACAACGACCGCGCGGTCGAGCTGTACACCCGGCACGGGTTCACCCGCATCGGCCTGCGCAAGCGCTACTACCAACCCTCGGGCGCCGACGCCTACACCATGAAGCGCCCCGCCCGTTCCGCACAGGAGGTCGGCTGATGTCCCGGATCATCATGGGCATCGAGAGTTCCTGCGACGAGACCGGCGTCGGCCTGGTCCGGTTGCACGACGACGGCACGGTCGAGCTGCTGGCCGACGAGGTGGCCTCCAGCGTCGACCAGCACGCGCGCTTCGGCGGCGTCGTCCCCGAGGTGGCCAGCCGCGCCCACCTCGAAGCGATGGTGCCCACCGCCAACCGCGCGTTCGAGAAGGCCGACCTCAAGCTGTCCGATGTGGACGCGATCGCCGTCACCGCGGGACCGGGGCTCGCGGGCGCGCTGCTCGTCGGGGTCTCCGCGGCCAAGGCCTACTCGGCCGCGCTCGGCGTGCCGCTCTACGGCGTGAACCACCTCGCGGGGCACATCGCCGTCGACACGCTCCAGCACGGCCCCTTGCCGAAACCGTGCCTGGCGCTGCTGGTCTCCGGCGGGCACACCCAGCTGCTGCGGGTGGACGACATCGCCACGAGCATCACCGAACTCGGCTCCACTGTGGACGACGCCGCGGGCGAGGCCTACGACAAGGTGGCCCGCGTGCTCGGCCTGCCCTACCCCGGCGGCCCGCCCATCGACAAGGCCGCCAAGGAGGGCAACCCGGAGGCCATCGCGTTCCCGCGCGGCATGACCGGGCCGAGGGACGCGAAGTTCGACTTCTCGTTCTCCGGGTTGAAGACCGCCGTCGCCCGGTGGGTCGAGGGCGCAGAGCGCCGCGGCGAGGAGATCCCGGTCAACGACGTCGCGGCGTCTTTCCAGGAGGCCGTGGCCGACGTGCTGACGGCCAAGGCGGTGCGTGCGGCGAAGGAGTCGGGCATCGGCACGCTGGTGATCTCCGGTGGGGTCGCGGCCAACTCCCGCCTGTCCGGACTCGCGCGCGAACGCTGCGAGGCCGCCGGTATCGAGCTGCGCGTGCCGCGGCCGCGGCTGTGCACCGACAACGGCGCGATGATCGCCGCGCTCGGCGCGCACGTGGTGGCCGCCGGAGTCGGTCAGTCCAGTTTGGACATCTCCGCGAACCCGGCGCTGCCTGTCAACATCGTCTCGGTCTGAGTTCCCCTGCATGCCTTAGACGGTCCCACGCGGGCGGACCGGCGCGGAAGTGCCGATCCGCCCGCCTGTGGACAACTGGGGTCCTGTGGACAACTCAGGGGCGCTGGATCACGACGTCCTCGGTCTTGACGTACGCGACCCGGTGCCCGAACTGGATCTGCACGTAGTTCGTCTCCCCGCGCACCACCACGTGCGTGGCCGGGTCGAACGTCGTCGACCAGTAGTACTCCGACGGCAGCACCGGCCCGGCGGCGTACTTCTGCCCCGCCGCGAACGTGTACTGCAGCGGCGTCAGCTCCTGCGGCGTGATGTTCGCCGGGTACGCGGACGCCTCCGGGTACGCCCGCCCGTACACGGGCACGCTCGCCAGCCCCGGCTTCGGCGTCACCACCTGCCCCAGCGCGGGCACCGCCGCCGCGCTGCGGAACCACCCCTTCTGACCCAGGAACCAGATCGCCGTCCACTCGCCACGCACCTCGGCGACCGCGTACTGCTGCCCGGCCGAAGCCCGGCTGCCCACGTCCGAGACGTCCATCGTCGACGCCGAGCCGCCGGGGTGCAGTCCCGGATCCGGCAGCAGCGGGGCGTCGTCCCGCGGTTCGGTGCGCAGGATGACCGCCGAGGACCCCCGCAGCGTGCAGGCCGCGCCCGCGCTGTCGCAGCCGGTGAAGCCGGGCTGGTTGGTGGCGAAGTCCGGCCGGATCGTCACCAGCCCGGTGCTCTGCCGCGCCCAGCTGCGCAGGGGAGCGCCGAGCAGGTCGAAGTAGTGGCTCCAGTCCCAGTAGGGGCCCGGGTCCCAGTGCATCCCGGCGACCGTGGACGGCAGCGTGCCGGGGACGTTGTCGTGCCCGAGGATGTGCTGCCGGTCCAGCGGGATGCGGTACTTGTCGGCGAGGTAGCGCACCAGTTTCGCCGACGTCCGGTACACCGCCTCGGTGTACCAGGTGCCCTGCGCGGCGAAGCCCTCGTGCTCGACGCCGATGGACTTCGCGTTGACGTACCAGTTCCCCGCGTGCCAGCCCACGTCCTTGGTCAGGATGTGCTGCGCGATGTGCCCGTCCGTGGAGCGCAGCGTGTAGTGCCAGCCGAGGTACGTCGGGTCCTGCACCAGGCCCAGCGCCGCGTCGTAGGTGCACTCGGTGTCGTGGATGACGATGTGCGTGATCTGCTGGCTCTGCGGGCGTTCGGCCTTGTCGTAGTTGCCGTAGTCGCCCGCGCCGGAGCCGGTCTGCTGGTAGGGCGCCGGGATCCACTCCGCCGACACGTCCGAGGGCGCCTCGACGTCGCCGCGCGCGCACGCCGGCAGCTCGAGCGAGCGGAGCTGGCCGCGGGCGGGGGAGACCTTGGTGGCGGCGAGCCGGACGGACTGCCCGTCGCCGGTGACCCGGCTCGCGCCGCCGCTGATCGTGCGGAAGACCTCGTCGGCGAAGAACGCCGCCGCGTCGGAGTCGGTCGCGCCGCTGTACCGGGCGACGGCGCCGTACCAGTCCGCCGGGTTCGTGCTGCGGACGCCGAGTTCGCGTTGGTAGTGCGCGAGCACCGCGGCGCCGCCGCGGATGTTCTGCGTGGCGTCCGTGCGCAGGGCCTCCGGGTGCTCGCCGGTCAGCTCGGCGGCGAGGTCGACCGTCTGCAGCGCCGGGACGGGCGTCGCGTGCTGCGGCTCGACGGGACGCAGCACGGCTCGGGCGAGGTCGCCGCGGGGGTCCTCGGTGCCCTTGTCGTGGTGGCTGCCGCCGGCGGCGACGGTGCGGACGTCGGTGAGGTGCATCGGCCCGAACCCGGCGCCCGTGCTGGGCGAGCCGCCGTGGGACTCCCAGCGGGACTGCAGGTACGAGACACCGAGCAGGACCTGCTCCGGCACTCCGAACTCCGCGGCGGCCGCGGCGAACGCCCGCTGGCGCGCCTGGTCGGCGGCGACGTCGGCCCCGGCGGTCCCGGGAGCGGCGGCCGCGAGCCCGGCGGTCCCGGCGGCTGCGGCCCGGAGCACGGTGCGACGGCTGAAGGGGTCCATGAAATCTCCTCGCGTGCGGACGACGCGAGAAACCTACACACCACGCGCGTGGTCGGGCAGAGTCTTTCGGCGAATCGTGCCCGTTGGTTCAGTCGAGAGGGCCGGGTTCGGGACGTTCGCCGAATTCCCGCCGCGCGGCGAGGATGTCGGCGGTCCTCGCCTCCGCCCAGCTGCCGAGCATCGTGCACAGGTCGCCGATCTCCGTGCCCAGCGCGGTGACCGACTACTCGACCCGTGGCGGCACGGTGGGGTAGACGTCCCTGCGCACCAGCCCGTCGCGTTCCAGCAGGCGCAGCTGGTTGAACCGCATCGGTTCCCCGGCGCCGCGCAGCGAACTCAGCACGAGGAGCGTCCACTTGTTCCCCAGCGTCTCGAGCACCGCGCTGGCCGCGAAGCCGCCGAGTCTCGACCACGTGCACGCGGCGGCCCTGCCGTTCGCCGGACTGGTCGAGGCGGGCCGGGTGCGGGTGCACGTGGCGCGGGTGCTGCCGCTGGCCGACGCGGCGAAGGCGCACGAACTCAGCGAGACCGGGCGCGTGCGCGGGAAGATCGTGCTGACGGTGTGAAAGAAGCCCCCGGCCCGAGTGGGTGGGCCAGGGGCTCCTCCGGGCTCAGCAGCCGGTCAGCACTTGCCGCAGCAACCGCACGACGAACCGGAGCACGAGCTGCAGCAGTTGCATCCACTCATGTGGAGAACACCATCCCTTCGGGTCCGACCCGGGCCGCGTTTCAAGGTAGGCAGCGGCCCGGGTGACCTGGAACCGCCCAACGAGTGACGACTCCGTCACTCACAGCAGCTCGGTCCGGCACGACAGCCGCCGCCCCACGTCTTCGAGCGCTTTCGCCAGCGCGTCCCGGCCGTTCTTCCGGTGTCCCCGGCCGACCGTGTAGGGCGCGAGCCAGCCGGACAACCCACGCGCGAGGTTGTACGTGCGGTGCACCACCCGCGCGCCCACCGGGTCCTCGCCGACCTCGAACCTGCCGCACCACCACCACTGCCCGCGTGCCTCGACCCAGCCCTGCTCGCGGTTCACGTCGACGCGGAGCGGGACGGGGGCGTTCGCGAAGGTCGCTTCGACCGCGTCGAGCAGGGTCGTGCGCACCTGCGCCACGGGCGCGTACACCAGGCCGGTGTGTTCGTCGAGGACTCTCACGTCACCTCCGGGACTTCGACCGAGTATGCCCACTTCAGGGCATTATGGGGAGGCGGAGCGCACCCTCCTTGCGCGTCTAGCACTCGCGTGGCTAGAGTGCTAATTGCACGGCACCGCACACGCCCCGGCACCCGCGACGGCGGGGGTGGTAGGCGCCAAGACAGTAAGTACCTGCCAACGCTTTCGACGACCCGTGGAGGTCAACCCGGTGAGCGTGAACATCAAACCGCTCGAGGACAAGATCGTTGTCCAGACGAGCGAGGCCGAGGAGACGACGGCTTCCGGTCTCGTCATCCCCGACACCGCTAAGGAGAAGCCCCAGGAGGGCAAGGTCCTGGCCGTGGGCCCGGGCCGCGTGGACGACAAGGGCAACCGCATTCCGGTGGATGTCAACGTCGGCGACGTGGTCATCTACTCGAAGTACGGCGGCACCGAGGTCAAGTACAACGGTGAGGACTACCTGATCCTGTCCGCTCGCGACGTGCTGGCCGTCGTCAACTGACACCGGCTCAAGCGTCGAACGCCCCGGGCCCCGCACCAAGCCGGGGGCCGGGGCGTTCTGCGGTCTAGAGAGGACCCACATGCCTAAGCAGATCAACTTCGACGAGGACGCTCGTCGAGCGCTCGAGCGCGGGGTGAACAAGCTGGCCGACGCCGTCAAGGTCACCCTTGGCCCGCGTGGGCGGCACGTCGTGCTCGACAAGAAGTTCGGCGGCCCGACCATCACGCTCGACGGCGTCACCGTCGCGCGCGAGATCGAGCTGGAAGACCCGTTCGAGAACCTGGGCGCGCAGCTCGCGAAGAACGTGGCGACCAAGACCAACGACGTCGCCGGCGACGGCACCACCACGGCCACCGTGCTGGCGCAGTCCCTGGTGCGCGTGGGCCTGCGCAACGTCGCCGCGGGCGCGAACCCGACGGCGCTCGGCCGGGGCATCGAGAAGGCGGCCGAGAAGGTCGTCGAGGTGCTCAAGAGCAAGGCGACCCCGGTCAAGGGCCGCGACAACATCGCGCAGGTCGGCACGGTCACCTCGCGGGACGCCACGATCGGCGCCCTGCTGGGCGAGGCCGTGGAGAAGGTCGGCGAGGACGGCGTGATCACCGTGGAGGAGTCCTCCACGCTGGCCACCACGCTCGAGATCACCGAGGGCGTGCAGTTCGACAAGGGCTACATCTCGGCCCACTTCGCGACCAACCCCGAGGAGCAGCGGGCGATCCTGGAGAACGCCCTCGTGCTGCTGCACCGCGAGAAGATCTCCGCGCTCGCGGACCTGCTGCCGGTGCTGGAGAAGGTCGTCGAGGCCAAGCGCCCGCTGCTGATCATCGCCGAGGACGTCGAGGGCGAGGCCCTGTCCACGCTGGTGGTCAACTCGCTGCGCAAGACCATCAGCGCGGTCGCGGTGAAGGCGCCGTTCTTCGGTGACCGCCGCAAGGCGTTCCTGGACGACCTCGGCGTCGTCACCGGTGCCCAGGTCGTGTCCTCCGAGCTCGGCATGAAGCTGTCCGAGGTCGGGCTCGACGCGCTGGGCTCGGCCCGCCGCATCGAGGTCACCAAGGACACCACGACCATCGTGGACGGGGCGGGCACCAAGGCCGACATCGACGCGCGGATCGCCCAGATCCGCAAGGAGATCGAGACCACCGACTCCGACTGGGACCGCGAGAAGCTGCAGGAGCGGCTGGCCAAGCTGGGTGGCGGCGTCGCCGTCGTCAAGGTCGGTGCGGCCACCGAGACCGAGCTGAACGAGCGCAAGCACCGCATCGAGGACGCCGTGGCTTCGACCAAGGCGGCCGTCGAGGAGGGCATCGTGCCCGGCGGTGGCTCGGCGCTGGTGCACGCGGTCAAGGAGCTGGACGACCTCGGGCTGTCCGGTGACGAGGCGACCGGCGTGAAGATCGTCCGCGACGCGCTCACCGCGCCGCTGTTCTGGATCGCCACCAACGCCGGCCTCGAGGGCGCCGTCACGGTGTCCAAGGTGCAGGAGCAGGGCTGGGGCCACGGCCTCAACGCCGCCACCGGCGAGATCACCGACCTGCTCGCCGCCGGCATCGTCGACCCGGTCAAGGTCACCCGCTCCGCGGTGGCCAACGCCGCGTCGATCGCCCGGCTCGTGCTCACGACGGAGAGCTCCGTGGTGGACAAGCCCGCCGAGGAGGACGAGTCCGCGACCGGGCACGGTCACGGGCACGCCCACTGAGACGGAAGTACCGGGAAGGGGCGGTTTACCCGATCGGGTAAACCGCCCCTTTTTCTGCTCACGCTCCGGAAACAGTGCACGCGCGTGCACCGGAAATCGCGGCGCGAAAAAGGGCGGCACCCCGTCGGGTGCCGCCCTTTTTCACTCCCCCTCACTGGCCGGAAAGACTGAACTGCCGCTTGTCGTTCCTGAGGATGCTCTCCCGTTCGGACTCGGAAAGCCCACCCCAGATCCCGTACGGTTCGTGCACGGCCAGCGCGTGCTCGCGGCACATCCGCAGGACCGGACAGGTCTGGCAAATCGCCTTCGCCCTGGCTTCCCGCCGGGCCCTGGCAGGCCCCCGCTCCCCGTCGGGGTGGAAGAAAGCCGCGCTGTCCATCCCTCGGCAGGACCCCTCCAGCTGCCAGTCCCAGATATCGGCGTTCGGGCCTGGAAGCCTCCGCGTGTCTGCCATCGTCACCGCCTCCGCTGTTTCGGTCGGATCCCCTCGGTGTCGCACTCCGACTACTCCATTCGGTGCAACGGCGGTAACGTTAGAAGCGCGCCAATAGTTGTTCAAGGGAAAAGATCGGATTCATCCATTGGATATCCCCCGCTAGCGTGAGAATGGGTTCGGTCGCAGGTCAGGGCGCATAAGTTCCGAGTTGCTGGGTAGCCATGCCTCCCTGATATTGGAACGAATGGACCACGCAGGGGAGACAGAGCCGACGATGCCGGTCGCCGCGGTGGCCCGTCGCCTCGGCGTCGCGCCGGCCACCCTGCGGACCTGGGACCGCCGCTACGGGCTCGGCCCGAGCAGGCACACCGGCGGCAAGCACCGCCGCTACGGTCCCGCCGACATCCGCCGCCTCGAACTGATGCAGCGCGCGCTGCTGCGGGGCGCCTCCACCGCCGAGGCAGCGCGGTTCGCCAGGGAGGCGTCGGTCGAGGACGCACCAGCGGCGGCCGTGCAACCCGCCCGCGCCGAGCCCGACCGGTCGGTGGCGCGGCGGTTGCGGACGGCCGCGCTCGCCATGGACGGGGCGGCGACGCAGCGGCTGCTGGCGGACGCGATCGCGAGCGCCGGCGTGCTGGTCGCGTGGGAGAACGTCATCGAGCCCGTGCTCAGCGCCTTCGGTGCCGGCTGGGCGGGCAACCACGCCGGGGTGGAGGGGGAGTACCTGCTCGCCGAGGCCGTCCTCGGCGCGCTGATCCGGGCAACACCTGTGCTCGGTTCGCCCCGGAACTCCCGCCCCGTCCTGCTGAGCGGCGTTCCCGACGAGCGGACGAACCTGCCGCTGTACGCGCTGGCCGCGTGCCTCGCCGAGCGCGGGATCGCCAGCCAGCTGTTCGGCACCCCGCCGCCCGCGGACGTGCTCGCCGTCGCCGTCCGGCGCAGTTCGCCCGCCGCCGTGGTGCTGCGTGCCCAGCGCAGCACCGTCGCCGACGGGCGGCTGTTCCCCCGCGTCGCGCGGGGACGGCAGCGCAGCCGGGTGTTCGCGTGGGGCCCGGGGTGGGCCCAGACGCCCCTGCCCGAGCAGGTCGAGTTGCTGCCCGACCTGCGTACGGCCGCCGAGCGCATCGAATATGTCCTACTGGGTCGCTAGGGTCTTCCGGCGTGGACGTCGAGGAGCTGCGCCGCGCCGCGTTCGGTGACGCCCCGGTGCTGCCGCCGGGCGTGCCCGGATCGCCGCGCGCGGAGCTGCTGTGCGCGATCGTGCTCGGTGCCCAGGGCCGGTACGCGGCCGCCGCGACGTTGCTCCGCGCGCTCGGCCGCGGCCCTGATCCCGTCCTTTCTTCTCTGGCGTTGTCCACCTTCGCCTCGCACCGGCGGCAGCTGGGTGGGCACCAGGCGGCCTTCGCGTTCGACGGCGCCGCGCTCAGGCTCGTCGCCGGAGTGGCGGGGGAGCCCGATCCGGACGGGCTCGACGCCGACGGGGCGAGGGCGGACGCGCTGCTCGGGCTGGCCGCCGACAACCTCGGTGTGGGCAGGCTGCCCGTCGCCAGGCGGCTGCTGGCCAGGGTGCGGCCGTGCGGCTGGCGGTCGGAGGTGCGGCTGGGCTGGGTCACGGCCGAGATCGAGCTGGCGTCCGGCCGGGCGGCCGAAGCGGTTGCGCCGGCCGAGGCGGCGCTGGCGCTCGCCACCACCGCGGGCGCGCTCCGGCACGTCACGAAGTCGCAGCTCGTCCTGGCCGCGGCGCTCGGCGCGACGGGAGAACGGGAACGAGCGCTGCACCTCGTGGTCGAAGCCCTCGGCGTGTCGGAGGAATTCGCACTACGCTCCCTGAGTTGGCCCGCCGGGCTGCTCGCCGCGGAGCACGGCGCGGATGTGCCTGCACGGGATCGATCCAGGGTCGACGCGGTACTGCACGCTGTGTTACTACGAACTGATCCGGACGGGAGGCGGCTGGCGCGTGACTCGCCATGGGTGCCGGCGTGACGCCGGTTGGAGCACTCGAGGCGCCCATACCGACATCCGGGCGAAGATCTTCCAAAAAAAGCCACCGGATCGTGTCAAGGTGCGGCCTAAAGCGTCCGATAGGGGATATGGAAGGTCACCCGGCTGCAGGAAGGAAACCCCGTGACTACGGTCTTGATCTGCGACGACCGACGCAGTGTCCGCGAAGGGCTCACCCGCGTGATGTCTGCTGTCCCCGGCGTCAGTCGCATCGACTGTGTAGCGCACGGTGACGAGTTGCTGGCCAGGTATTCGCGGCAGCCGGTGGACGTCGTCCTCGTCGGCACCCAGCGCGCGATGCCTGCCGGGGTCGAGGCGACTCGGCGGCTGGTGTCCGCCAATCCCCAGGCGAACGTGATCGTCTTCGGCGCTCCCGACGATGCCAGCAGCATCGCGGCGGCGATCGCCGGTGGCGCTCGCGGGTACCTGAGGTGGGACGCCTCTCGCCCCGAGCTCGTGGCCGCACTCGCGCACACCCTCGCCAGCACCTCGGTCCCGGCGCCGCGCCAGCCCGCCGACCCCGGTGTGCAGCTCACCGAGCGCGAGCTGCAGGTGCTCCGCGGGATGAGCCAGGGCAAGAGCAACGGCCAGATCGGCCGCGAGCTGTACCTCTCGGAGGACACCGTGAAGACGCACGCGCGGCGGTTGTTCCGCAAGCTCGGCGTCCGGGACCGCGCTCAGGCGGTGGCTCACGGGTTCCGTCGGGGCCTCGTTTCGTGACCGGTGCTTTCCCGAGCATCTTTCATGTTGTAGGCTTCGCTGGTCGTTGAATTATTGAACACCTTTCAAGCCGCTCGTCGGCGCGTTCCGGGTTTTCGGGGCGCGCCGAAAGCGACCGTGCACGAGCTATGTCGGGGCCGGGCGGTACGGTGGGCATCACCGGTGCGAGGGATGTGGATGCCGCGCGCCGTCATTTTGTACGCCTACACGTAACGCTGGGACTGTTGTCTGCGATGGCCACTGTGGGGGACGGACTGGAGGAGTCGGTCGCCGCTGCCGTCGAGGGAGATCCTCAGGCAGTGGAGCGGCTGCTGGCCGCCATCCGTCCTCTCGTGGTGCGGTATTGCCGCGCCAGGGTAGGCCGGCAGGAGCGTTCGTTCGCTTCTGCGGACGACGTAGCTCAGGAGGTGTGTCTCGCGGTGCTCACGGCCCTGCCTTCGTACCGTGACCAAGGACGCCCGTTCCTGGCCTTCGTCTACGGCATCGCCCAGCACAAGGTGGCCGACGCGCATCGGGCCGCCGCCCGCAACCGGGCCGAGCCGGTGGCCGAGATCCCCGACGAGATCGAGGGGGACATCGGTCCCGAGCAGCATGCCCTGCAGGGGGAGTTGAACGAGCGGATGGCCCAGCTGCTGCGAGTGCTGCCGGACAAACAACGCGAGATCGTGGTGCTGCGAGTGGTCGTGGGCCTGTCCGCGGAGGAGACCGCCGAGGCGGTCGACTCCACGCCGGGCGCCGTCCGCGTCGCCCAGCACCGGGCTCTCGCGCGGCTCCGCAAGGCGCTGGCGTCCGAGGAGGTGGCCTGAGTGACCGACCGCGACAGCCGGGACGAGCTCAGACGCGAGCTGGGCGCGTTCACGTTCGACGACGAGACGATGAGCGCGTCGCAAGCGGCGTTCGAGGCGGACCTGTCCGCGGTGCACGCCGACGACGCGCTGCTGGACGCGCTCGGCGGCTCCGATCCCAAGGTGGCCGACGGGCTCGGCGACCAGGAGCTGAACGCGCTGCTGCTGGCGTGGCGGCGTGACATCGACAGCGAACCGCTCGCCGAGCTGGTGGACACCGAAACCGCCGTGACCACGGTCAAGACGGCGGCGCTGGCGAAGCGGCACGGGCACAAGGCCCGCAAGCGGCGCGTGCTGGTGCCGGTCGCGGTGGCCGCGGCGGTGCTGGCCATCGCCTTCAGCGGGACCGGGCTAGCGGCGCGGGACGCCCAGCCGGGGGACGCGCTGTGGGGCCTGACGAAGGTCCTGTACTCCGACCACGCCCGCTCGGTCGAGGCCGCCTCCGCGGCCCGCACCGACCTGCAGCAGGCGAGCATCGCGTTGTCCCAGGGCCGCATCGCCGAGGCGCAGCAGGCGCTCGCCGAGGCGGCCGCGAAGCTGTCCCAGGTGTCCGCGGAGGACAACCTGGCCCAGCTCATGCGGGAGCACCAGCAGCTGACGCAGCTGCTGCAGAACCCCGGCACCTCGACGGCACCTCCGCCGTCCTCGTCGCAGTCGTCCGTCGCGTCGTCGGCGTCGTCCACGACGCAGCCGCCGAGCAAGCCGAGCAGCACGTCCGTCGTGCCGCCTCCGCCGTCGTCGTCGAGCACGCCGACGTCGTCGGAGACCCCGAGCTCGACGCCGCCGACGACGGAGAGCAGCTCCTCGTCGGCCGGTGGGGACACCGGCGGCGGGACGACGATCCGCTACGACTCCTCGCCCGACACCGGTACCGGCGGTCAGCAGCCCGCGGGGGTCGACCCCAGCGGCGGCTGATCCCAGGCACGCGAAGAGGCCCGGCTCGCAGGAGCCGGGCCTCTTCCCGTTTCCGGAGGTCTCAGTACGCGCTTTCGGTGGCGGTCACGCCGTCGGCGAACCCGCGGCAGTAGTCCCAGCTGACGTAGTCGGCGGGGTCGGGGTCGAACGCCGGCTCGTGCGGCCGCATCCGGCCGTCGGCGAGCAGCTGTTCGAGGCTGGCGCGCAGCAGGTGCCAGTCGTGGTAATGCGGTTGGTCACATTCGCCGCAGTCCACGACGATGCCGCGCACCCCGCGCGGCTCCAGCAGCGCCTGGTAGACAGCCAGGTCCGACAGGTCCGCGAGCAGCTCGGTGCGGGCCTGCGAGTCCATGGGTTCCACCAGGTCATCGCCGGGCTCGGCCAGATCCCTCGCGGGGTCGTCCGGGTCGTCGGCGAACGGGTCCGGGGGCAACACGTCGTGCGGCACGGCCTGCACGGTACCGGGCGGGGGTGGGGAGCTGTCCAGATACCATCGACAAGGAGTTCTCCGATCCGCCGAGGAAGGTCTGCCACCAGCCATGACGAGCGAGTTCAACCCGGAAGACAAGTTCGCGATGCTGGGCCTGACCTTCGACGACGTGCTGCTGCTGCCCGCCGAGTCGGACGTCGTGCCGAGCGAGGTGGACACCACCACGCGGCTGTCCCGCAACATCACCCTGCGCATCCCGCTGATCTCGGCGGCGATGGACACCGTCACCGAGGCCAGGATGGCCATCGCGATGGCGCGCCAGGGCGGGATGGGCGTGCTGCACCGCAACCTCCCGATCGACGAGCAGGCCGCCGCTGTCGAGGTCGTGAAGCGGTCCGAGGCCGGGATGGTCACCGATCCGGTGACGTGCTCGCCCGACGACACGCTCGCCGAGGTCGACGCCCTGTGTGCCCGGTTCCGCATCTCCGGCGTCCCCGTGACGGACGCGTCGGGCACGCTGGTGGGCATCATCACCAACCGCGACATGCGGTTCGAGGTGGACTACAGCCGCCCGGTGAGCGAGGTGATGACCAAGCAGCCGCTGGTCACCGCGCAGGTGGGGGTCACCGCGGACGCGGCGCTCGGGCTGCTGCGCCGGCACAAGATCGAGAAGCTGCCGATCGTGGACGGCGCGGGCAAGCTGCGTGGCCTGATCACCGTCAAGGACTTCGTCAAGACCGAGCAGTACCCCAACGCGACCAAGGACCCGGACGGCCGCCTGCTGGTCGGTGCCGCCGTCGGGGTCGGGCCGTCGGGGCACCAGCGCGCGATGGCGCTCGCGGACGCGGGCGTGGACGTGCTGATGGTCGACACCGCGCACGGGCACTCCCGCGCGGTCGTCGAGATGGTCTCGACGCTGAAGAAGGAGCTGGGCGACACCGTCGACATCGTCGGCGGCAACGTCGCGACGCGGGCGGGCGCGCAGGCGCTGGTCGACGCGGGTGCCGACGGCGTGAAGGTGGGCGTCGGGCCGGGCTCGATCTGCACCACCCGCATCGTCGCCGGCGTCGGCGTGCCGCAGATCTCCGCGATCTACGAGGCCGACAAGGCGTGCCGCCCGGCCGGTGTGCCGGTGATCGGCGACGGCGGCATCCAGTACTCCGGTGACATCGCGAAGGCGATCACCGCGGGCGCGTCCAGCGTCATGCTGGGCAGCCTCCTGGCGGGCACCGCCGAGTCGCCCGGTGACCTGATCCTGGTCAACGGCAAGCAGTTCAAGGCCTACCGGGGCATGGGCTCGCTCGGCGCCATGCAGTCGAGGGACGGGCGGAAGTCGTACTCGAAGGACCGCTACGCGCAGGACGACGTGCTGAGCGAGGACAAGCTGGTGCCGGAGGGCATCGAGGGGCGCATCCCGTTCCGCGGCCCGCTCGTCAACGTCGTGCACCAGCTCGTCGGCGGGCTGCGCGCGGGGATGGGCTACGCCGGTGCGAACACGGTCGCGGACCTGCAGCAGGCGCAGCTGGTGCGGATCACCTCGGCCGGGCTCAAGGAGAGCCACCCGCACGACATCACGATGACTGTCGAGGCGCCCAACTACACCGCCCGCTGACGGGCGAGCACAGACACGAGAGGGGATCCGCAGGTGCGGGATCTGGTCGAGATCGGCATGGGGCGTACCGCGCGGCGCGCGTACGACCTCGACGACGTGGAGATCGTCCCGTCGCGCCGGACGCGTTCGTCCGCGGTGGTGTCCACCGCATGGCAGATCGACGCCTACCGGTTCGACCTGCCGCTCGTCACGCACCCGACGGACGCGATCGTCTCGCCGGCCACCGCGATCGAGATCGGCGAGCTCGGCGGGCTCGGCGTGCTGAACGCCGAGGGCCTGTGGGCCCGGCACGCCAACGTCGAGCAGGCGATGGCCCGGCTCATCGACACGGTGAAGGACGAGGACCCGACGGCACTGGTCCGGGTGCTGCAGGAGCTGCACTCCGCGCCAGTCCAGCCCGAGCTGCTGGCCGAGGCGCTGGGCAAGGTCCGCGAGTCGGGCGTGACGGTCGCGGCGCGGGTGAGCCCGCAGCGCGCGGCGGAGCTGACCCCGCACCTCATCGCGGCGGGGGTGGAGATCCTCGTCGTGCAGGGCACGATCATCTCGGCCGAGCACGTGTCGGGTGACGCGGACCCGCTCGACCTCAAGGAGTTCATCGGCGGTCTCGACGTGCCGGTGATCGCCGGCGGCACCGCCGACTACCGGACCGCCATGCACCTGATGCGCACGGGCGCGGCGGGCGTGATCGTCGGGCACGGGTACACCCCGGGCATCACGAGCACGGACCGCGTGCTGGGTATCGGCGTGCCGATGGCGACCGCGATCATCGACGCCGCGGCCGCCCGGCGGGACTACCTCGACGAGACCGGCGGCCGGTACGTGCACGTCCTGGCCGACGGCGGGATGACGGCGTCGGGCGACATCGCCAAGGCGATCGCGTGCGGTGCCGACGCGGTGATGCTGGGCGCCCCGCTCGCGGCGGCCGCCGAGGCGCCGGGCAACGGCCTGTACTGGACGGCGGCGGCCGCGCACCCGTCGCTGCCGCGCTCGCGCGTGGCCGCGGGGCCGGACTACGAGGTCGACCTCAGGACGCTGCTGTACGGCCCGTCGTCGGACGCCGAGGGTGCGATCAACCTGTTCGGCGCGCTGCGCCGGGCGATGGCGAAGACCGGTTACTCGGACCTCAAGGAGTTCCAGCGCGTCGGACTGACGGTCCGCGGCTGACTCATCGGTAACTTACTCCTGGTCAGGAACGCGGCCCGGCGTTACAGTTTTATGTGTGACCGCGGGTAACAGCAGTGCAGCTGACTATGACGTGATCGTGGTCGGGTCGGGCTTCGGCGGCAGCGTCGCGGCCCTCCGGCTCACCGAGAAGGGCTACCGGGTGGCCGTCGTCGAGGCGGGCCGCCGTTTCGCCGACGACGAGTTCGCCAAGACGTCCTGGGACCTCAAGCGGTACCTGTGGGCGCCGGCGCTGGGCTGTTTCGGCATCCAGCGCATCCACCTGCTCAACGACGTCATGGTGCTCGCCGGAGCCGGGGTCGGCGGCGGTTCGCTGGTCTACGCGAACACGCTGTACCGGCCGCTCAAGCCGTTCTACCGGGACCGGCAGTGGGCGCACATCACCGACTGGGAGAGCGAGCTCGCGCCGCACTACGACCAGGCCAGCCGGATGCTCGGGGTGGTCACGAACCCCACCGTCACCCCCTCCGACGAGGTGATGCGCAAGGTCGCGCGCGACATGGGGGTCGAGGACTCGTTCCACCCGACTCCCGTCGGGGTGTACTTCGGCAAGCCGGGGGAGCGGGCAGCGGACCCGTACTTCGGCGGTGCCGGCCCGGCCCGCACGGGCTGCACCGAATGCGGCTCGTGCATGACCGGTTGCCGCGTGGGCGCGAAGAACACGCTGGTCAAGAACTACCTGTACCTCGCCGAGCAGGGCGGGGCGAAGGTCATCCCGCTGACCACCGTGGACGCGATCCGGCCGCAGGCGGACGGGTCGTGGGTCGTCGACATCCACAAGACCGGCACGAAGTCGCGCCGGTTCCGGCACAGCCTCACCGCCGGCCAGGTCGTGCTCGCCGCGGGCACGTGGGGCACGCAGCAGCTGCTGCACCGCATGCGGGACGAGGGTGTGCTGCCGAAGCTCTCGCCCCGCTTCGGCGAGCTGACGCGCACGAACTCCGAGGCGATCATCGGCGCCGGGCGGCTGACCGTCGACCCCGAGCAGGACTTCAGCCGCGGGGTGGCGATCACGTCGTCGATCCACCCCGACGAGAACACCCACATCGAGCCGGTGCGCTACGGCAAGGGCAGCAACGCGATGAGCCTGCTGCAGACGATCGCGACGGACGGCTCGCTCCCGACGCCGCGGTGGCTGCAGGCGATCAAGACCATCGTGCGGAACCCGGTCCAGTCGCTGCGGCTGCTCAACGGCTACCGGTGGAGCGAGCGGACCGTGATCCTGCTGGTGATGCAGAGCCTGGACAACTCGATCACGACGTTCACCAAGCGCGGGCTGTTCGGGCGGCGGAAGTACACCTCGAAGCAGGGCCACGGCGAGCCGAACCCGTCGTTCATCCCCGCCGGGCACGAGGCGAACCTGCGCACGGCGGAGCACATCGGCGGCGTCGCGGGCGGGACGTGGGGCGAGATCTTCGACATTCCGCTGACCGCGCACTTCATCGGCGGCGCGCCGATCGGCACCGACCCCGGGGACGGCGTGATCGACCCGTACCACCGGGTGTTCTCGTACCCGACACTGTCCATCGTGGACGGTACGGCGATCACGGCGAACCTCGGCGTGAACCCGTCGCTGACGATCGCCGCCCAGGCGGAGCGGGCGTTTTCGTTCTGGCCCAACAAGGGCGAGGCCGACCCGCGCCCGCCGCAGGAGGAGGGCTACCGCCGGCTGGAGCGGGTCGCGCCGAAGAACCCCGCCGTCCCGGCGGAAGCGCCCGCCGCGTTGCGGTTGCCGCTGGTGGGCTAGGCCCGGGACGCCGCGCGGCGGACGAGGAACGCGGCCGGGACGAGGGCGAGCGCGCCCGCGATCTGCGTCGCGGCGAACCACAGTGGCAGGGCGCCGGGGACGGCGTCGAGGGCGATGACCGCGATCGGCACGACGACCACGATGATCCGCACCCGCACGTAGGCCCAGCGCGCTCCCCGGCCGGCGAGGACGGTCAGCCAGTACGTGACCGCGGCGCTCGCGACCATCCCGATGGTCCGGCCCCACTCGAACGAACTCGCCTGGTGGCCCATGACCGAGAGGACGACGACCACCACGAGCACGGCGACGGCGAACGCGCCGTAGACGGCGACGAACTTCTTCACGTTTTCCATGGCGTCGACGCTAGGAAGCACTCGGCCACCCCGATATGGGTCTGGACCTACGGTGGGGTGGGGCTGGGCCCACTTCCGCGCCGATCCGCTGGGTTCCGGCTCGGGGGTGCCGCACAGTGGAGACATGCGGAAGTGGTTGGTGAACGCCTGCGCCGGGTTCCTGCGAGCGGGTGCCGTGCTGGTGGTGAGCATGCTGGTGCCCGCCGTGTGGGCGGCCGCCGTGGCCGTGTGGCTGTGGTGGGGCGGGAACCCGTGGTCGTGGATCGCGCCGTTCGTGCTGGCCTGCGTCGCGACGTTCGCCTTGTCCCGCCCGGTTTGCCGGATGTTCCGCGCGCTCGTCGCGCGGTGGACGGGCACGGTCGTCCCCGGCGGGTACCGGGAGGCGCCTCCGGTGGTGCGGTTGTCCACCGGGTACTGGTGGAACGGGGCGTCCTACTCGCGCACCAGCAAGGAGGCGAGGGAGGACCAGGAGCTGCGGCTGCGGTGGACCGACCCGGCGACGTGGCGGGACGTGCGGTTCACCGTCATCGCACCGCTCACGGCCGGGCTGGTCGCGGCCGTGCCGGTGGCGGGGGTCGTGGTGGCGGTGCTCGGGTCCGGCTGGTTCGTGACCATCGCGGGCGTCGTCGCCGCCGTCGCGTCCGCGCCCTACGCCTGGCGGCTCGCCGAGCCCGTCGCCGTGCGCTTCCTCCGCCCGTCACCCGCGATGCGGGTCGACGAGCTGACCGCGCGGCACGCGGACACGACCGTGGCGCAGGCGGCGGAGATCCGGCGCATCGAACGGGATCTGCACGATGGGGCGCAGGCGCGGCTGGTCGCGCTCGGGTTGTCGCTGGCCACCGCGGAGAAGCTGATGGAGACGGATCCGGGGCAGGCCAAGGCGCTCCTGCGGGACGCGCGAGCAGGCGCCGCGACCTCGTTGAGCGAGCTGCGGGAGCTGGTGAGGGGTATCAGCCCGCCGGTGCTGACCGAGCGGGGACTGGCCGACGCCGTGCGTGCGCTGGCGTTGGACAGCCCCCTCGAAACGGCCGTGACGGCCGACGTCCCGCCGCGCCTCGACCCGCCGATCGAGTCCGCCCTCTACTTCGGCGTCGCCGAG
This sequence comes from Amycolatopsis dongchuanensis, assembly GCF_039542405.1. Classification (NCBI taxonomy): domain Bacteria; kingdom Bacillati; phylum Actinomycetota; class Actinomycetes; order Pseudonocardiales; family Pseudonocardiaceae; genus Amycolatopsis; species Amycolatopsis dongchuanensis. The sequence goes on along the minus strand of NZ_BAABIB010000091.1, from coordinate 118,540 downwards.
CTGATGACGAACGCGGTCAAGCACGCCAAGGCGGACCGGGCGCGGATCTCCCTCAGCGGGGACGACAACGGCATCGTGGTCGAGGTCGAGGACAACGGCCGGGGCGGGGCCGGCGTGGAGGCTGGCGGCGGGCTCGCCGGGCTGCGGCGGCGACTCGCCGTGTTCGGCGGCACGCTCGAGATCACCAGTCCGGCGGGCGGTCCGACGCTGGTGAGGATGATGGTGCCATGCGCATCGTGATCGCCGAGGACCTCTACCTGCTGCGTCACGGCATGGTGCGGCTCGTCGAGGCGTACGGGCACGAGGTGGTCGCGACGGCGAGCACGGGACCGGAAACGCTCGACGCGCTGCTGGAGTGGCGGCCTGATGTGTCCATTGTGGACGTCCGGATGCCGCCGTCGCAGACGGACGAGGGGTTGCGGGCGGCGCTCGCGGCACGCCGGGAGGTGCCGGGGCTGCCGGTCCTGGTCCTGTCGCAGCACGTCGAGCAGCTGTACGCCCGCGAACTCCTCGCCGACGGGTCCGGTGGCGTCGGCTACTTCCTCAAGGAGAGCGTGTTCGAGGCCGACCAGTTCATCGACGCGCTCGAGCGGGTCGCCGGTGGCGGGACCGCGATGGATCCCGCCGTCATCGGCAGGCTGCTCGCCGGCGGGCCGTCGAACCGGCGGCTCGAACGGCTCACCGAACGCGAGCACTCCGTGCTGAGCCTGATGGCCGAGGGCCTGTCCAACCAGGCCATCAGCCGCAGGCTCTTCCTCTCCGAAAGCGCCGTCAGCAAGTACACGACCTCGCTGTTCGGCAAGCTCGGCCTCACCGACGACGACAACGGAAACCGCCGCGTTCTCGCCGTACTCGCCTACCTGAACAGGGCTTAGAGCTCGATGCCGGTGAACACCGTGACGCGCTCCTCGGTGAGGTCGTGCATCGCGGCGAGCACGCCTTCTCGGCCGACTCCGGAGCCCTTCACCCCGCCGTACGGCATCTGGTCCGCCCGGTACGACGGCACGTCGCCGACGATCACGCCGCCGACCTCCAGCTCGGCCGACGCGCGGAAGGCCAGCTGGACGTCGCGGGTGAACACGCCGGCCTGCAGCCCGTAGGCGGAGGCGTTCACCGCCGCGAAGGCCTCGTCCGCACTGTCCACAACGGACACGGCCAGCACCGGGCCGAAGATCTCCTCCGCCCACGCCTTCGCGTTCGCGGGGACATCGGTGAGCACGGTCGGCTCCACCGTCGCGCCCTTGCGGGAACCGCCGGTGAGCACCTTCGCGCCACCCGCGACGGCTTCGTCGACCCACGCGACGATGCGTTCCGCCGCGGCCTCGTCCACCACCGGGCCCACATCGACCGTCGCGTCGTACGGGTCGCCGGTCTTGAGCCCGCGCACGGCGTCGAGCAGTGCCGGGACGAACTCGTCGGCCACCGCGCGCTCCACGATCACCCGCTGCACCGCGATGCACGACTGCCCGGCCTGGTAGTTGCCGAACGTCGCGATCCTCGCCGCCGCGCCCGGCAGGTCCGGCCAGTCGGCGAGCACCACGGCCGCGGCGTTGCCGCCCAGCTCCAGCACGACGTGCTTGCGGGGCGCGGCCTCCGCGAGCGACCAGCCGACGGGGCCGGAGCCGGTGAACGAGACCACCGGCAACCGCGGGTCCGCGACCAGCTTCGCGGTGTCCTCGTTGCCCAGCGGCAGCACCGAGAACACGCCCTCCGGCAGGTCCGTCTCGGCGAGCAGCTCACCCAGGATGAGCGAGGACAACGGCGTGCGCGGCGCGGGCTTGACGATGATCGGCGCGCCGACCGCGAGCGACGGCGCGACCTTGTGCGCGACCAGGTTCAGCGGGAAGTTGAACGGCGCGATGCCCAGCACCGGGCCACGGGGGACCCGGCGCACGAGCGCGAGCCGTCCTTCGCCGCCCGCGTCGGTGTCGAGCCGCTGGACGTCGCCGGTGAACCGCCGCGCCTCTTCGGCGGCCAGACGGAACACGGAGATCGCGCGCTTCACCTCGACCTCGGCCCACTTGAACGGCTTGCCGTTCTCCGCGGTGATGACCTCGGCCAGCTCCTCGGCACGAGCCGCGAGCCCCCGCGAGACGTGGTCGAGCGCGGCGGCCCGGACGTGGGCGGGGGAGCGGCGGAACGCGGGGGCGACGGCGGCCGCCGCGGCGACCGCGCGCTCCACCTGGTCCGGCCCCGGCACGGCGACGGTGGCGACCTCGCTGCCGTCGAACGGGTGCGTGACCTCGAGCGTGCCGCTGCCCTGCTCGGCGCGGCCCGCGATCCAGGCGGGCCGGGGCTCCGGCGTGATGGTGTCCATGCGTCCAAGGTAAGCCCGGGGGCCCGGGGCGGGGCCGGGGGCGTCGTGGCGTAGCTCACCTGGGACGATGGGGTTACCGACTTTTCGCCCCGAGGAGGTTCCGGGTGCCCACTCCGAGCGGTCCGGTCATCGTCGTCGACTTCGGCGCGCAGTACGCGCAGCTGATCGCGCGGCGGGTCCGCGAGGCCCAGGTCTACTCCGAGGTCGTGCCGCACACGGCCGGCGTCGAGGAGATCATGGCGAAGGATCCCGCCGCGATCATCCTGTCCGGCGGCCCGGCGAGCGCGTACTCGCCCGACGCGCCCGGCATGGACCCCGAGCTGGCCAAGCAGGGCGTGCCGATCTTCGGCATCTGCTACGGCTTCCAGGTGCTCGCGCAGGCGCTCGGCGGCACGGTCGAGGCCACCGGGTCCCGCGAGTACGGCCGCACCGAGGTCAAGGTGGACGCCGACGGCGGCGTGCTGCACCGCGAGCTGCCCGCCCGGCACCAGGTGTGGATGAGCCACGGCGACAGCGTCACGAAGGCGCCGCCCGGGGCGGCGGTCACCGCCTCCTCCGACCGCACGCCCGTCGCGGCGTTCGAGAACCCGGAGGAGCGCTACGCCGGGGTCCAGTACCACCCCGAGGTGCTGCACTCGCCGCACGGCCAGGAGGTGCTGCGCCGGTTCCTGCGCGACATCGCGGGCATCCGTCCTGAGTGGACGACCGCGTCCATCGTGGACGAGCAGATCACGAAGATCCGCGAGCAGATCGGTGACGGCCGGGCGATCTGCGGCCTGTCCGGCGGGGTCGACTCCGCGGTCGCCGCGGCGCTCGTGCAGCGCGCGATCGGCGACCGGCTCACGTGCGTGTTCGTCGACCACGGCCTGCTGCGGGCGGGCGAGCGGGCGCAGGTGGAGCGGGACTTTGTCGCCGCCACGGGCGTCAACCTGGTGACCGTCGACGCGCGGGAGCGGTTCCTGGACGCGCTGGCCGGGGTGACCGACCCCGAGCAGAAGCGCAAGATCATCGGCCGCGAGTTCATCCGCGTGTTCGAGCAGGCCGAGCGCGACCTCAAGGCCGAGGGGGACTACCGGTTCCTGGTGCAGGGCACGCTGTACCCGGACGTCGTCGAGTCCGGCGGCGGCGCGGGTGCTTCCAACATCAAGAGCCACCACAACGTCGGCGGCCTGCCGGAGGACCTGCAGTTCGAGCTGGTCGAGCCGCTGCGGCTGCTGTTCAAGGACGAGGTGCGCCGGGTCGGGCTGGAGCTGGGCCTGCCGGAGACGATCGTGCACCGGCAGCCGTTCCCGGGGCCGGGGCTGGGCATCCGCATCATCGGCGAGGTGACGGCCGACCGGCTGGCGACGCTGCGCGCGGCGGACGCCATCGCCCGCGAGGAGCTGACCGCGGCCGGGCTGGACCGCGACATCTGGCAGTGCCCGGTGGTGCTGCTCGCGGACGTGCGCTCGGTCGGCGTCCAGGGTGACGGACGGACCTACGGGCACCCCGTGGTGCTGCGCCCGGTGTCCAGCGAGGACGCCATGACCGCGGACTGGACCCGCCTGCCCTACGACGTGCTGGAGCGGATCTCGACGCGCATCACGAACGAGGTGGCGGAGGTCAACCGCGTCGTCCTCGACGTGACGAGCAAGCCCCCGGGCACCATCGAGTGGGAATGAGAAAAGGGCCGGTCCCCCGCGGACCGGCCCTTTTCCCCTCTCCCCGTCAGTCCCTGCGACCCCCGCGCAGGGACGCGCCCAGCATCAGCACCCCGAACAGGATCGCCCCGCCCGCCAGGACCCACCGCAGGTCGAACGCCGGCAGCCAGGTCGCGCCGTCGGTCAGCGTGTAGGCCGAAGCCACCAGGGTCGCGAGCCCGATCAGCAGGGTGAACACGTCCACCCCGCGCCGCCGGGGACGCTGTTCCGTCGTCGTCTCGTCGTACTCAGCCACGGCGCACCTCGATGTTTCCCGCTCCCTGCGAAACCTTCAGGTCCAGCTGCAGCCCGCCGGTGCCGTCGGTGCCCAGGTCCTGCCCGATGATGGCGGGACGCCCGAGCCCGTCGCTGTGGCGGCCGAGGCAGTCGACGTTCCCGGCGGAGCTCTCGCACTCGAACTGCACGTCGGCGGTCTCCGGCACGAGGATCGTGCTCTGCCCGGCGCCGAGGCGGACCTCGGTGGTCACCGGCGTGTCCGCGGGCAGCGCGGTCAGGTCGAGCCGCAGGTCACCGGCGGTTTGCTCGTACCGGGGCAGCACCTCGGCCGCGGTCCTGGGCGCGGCGTCGACGTTGCCGAAGCCGCCCGAGTAGTCCGCCACCGGCACCGACGTCAGCACCACCCCGGCGATGGACAGCGGCACCGCGAGCGCGATGAGCCCGCGGCCGCCCCTGGCGAACGCCCCGCTCACCAGGCCGATCCCGAGCACACCCAGCACCAGGCCGATGATGTGCGGCGCCGAGAACCAGTCGATGCCCGCCGCCGCGGCCGCCGCGCCCGCACCGGCGACCAGCAGCGCCACCCCGAAGGTCGCGATACCGACCTTGGACCGCGGCCGCTTCGGCGCGGGCGGTGCCGGTGGTGGCGGGGTGTAGGCGGGCGCCGGCTCCGGCAGGTCCCACGCGAGCGGGGCCGCGCCGAGCGGGTCCGTGGTGGACGTCGCCGGTGACGGCGTGGACATCGGGTACGTCATGGTCTCCTCCGCGGGTGCGACCGGCCGGTTCTCGTGGCCGCGGCTTCGGTGCAGCAGGTAGAGCGCGGTGACCAGCAGGGCGAGGCCGATGATGCCGCCGCCCTCGAACCAGCCCCAGCTGCCGGAGAACGCCCAGCTCACGACCGGGAAGAACGCGATGACCAGCACGATCGTGAACGCCTTCGACGTCGCGCTGCGGCCCCGCCCGAGCAGCGCCTCGAACGGCGAGACCTGGTCGCCCTCCCCGGGGAACAGCAGCCACCCCAGCAGGTACAACGCCAGGCCGATGCCGCCGAACACACTCGCCGCGACGAACGCCACCCGCACGACCACCGGATCGAGGTTGTAGCGGTTGCCGATCGCGGCGGCCACTCCCGCCACCTTGCGACCGCGCAACGGCCGCTGGGGCCTGCTGGTCCAGAAGTCCTTCACGGTGTCTTCGAACCCGCTCAGGCCGTGGACCTTGTTCTGGTCTGTCCCGCCACTCATGCCAACGAGCATCCGCCGCGGCCGCCGCCCGCACATCCGGGAACGTCCCTGAGATCCACGCTCAGGGACTTTCCCTGATGAATCGGACTTGCTGCCGTGTGACCATGGGGAAACCATGGAAGACGTGCAGGAGAAGGCCCGCGAGACGGCCGTGACGCGAGTGCCCGCGAGTGCGCTCGCGGAGCCGGAGGGGCCGCCGAAGCTGTACCGGCACCGGGCGGGCCGCGCGGTCGCCGGTGTCGCCGCCGGGCTGGCCGACCACCTCGGCGTCCGGGTGCTGTGGGTGCGTGCGGTGTTCGCCGTGCTCGCGGCGTTCGGCGGCGCCGGGTTGCTCGCGTACGGGCTGCTGTGGGTGTTCGTACCCCAGCGGTCGGGGGAGGACGCGTCCGAGCCCAGCTCGCCGAAGGAACGCCAGCAGGCCATCGGGCTGCTGGTGCTGGGCATCGGGCTGGCGGTCGGCGGCAGCACCTTCACGGGCGCGATCAGCGGCTGGGTGGCCGTGCCGCTGGCCGTGACCCTCGTCGGTGCCGCCGTGGTGTGGCGCGAGGCGGACGAGTCGCAACGCCGGCGGTGGCGCGCCGGTGCCCGCTCGGGCGTCGCCGGGGTGGTGCTCGGCGGCGGTGGCTGGTCGGCGCTGGTGCGGATCCTCGCCGGGGTCGCGCTGGTGATCACCGGTATCGGCGTGATGGTGCTCCGCAGCGGCAGCTTCGACCAGGTGCAGTTCGCGCTGATCGCGGTGGTGGCGACGCTGGTCGGGGTCGCGGTGCTGACCGTGCCGTTCTGGCTGCGCATGGTGCGCGACCTCGGTGAGGAACGCCGGGCCCGCATCCGCACGGAGGAACGCGCCGAGATCGCCGCCCACCTGCACGACTCGGTGCTGCAGACGCTCGCGTTGATCCAGAAGCAGGCGGACGCGCCGAAGGAGGTCGCGCGGCTGGCGCGCGGGCAGGAGCGCGAGCTGCGTGGCTGGCTGTACGGGCCCTCGGGCTACGGCGCGAAGAAGGAGATCGCCGAGGGCGGCATGCTGTCGGCGGCCATCGCCGCGGCCTGCGGGGAGGTCGAGGACGCGTTCGCGATCTCGGTGTCCCAGGTCGTGGTGGGCGACGCGCAGCTCGACGACTCGCTCACGGCGCTCGTGCAGGCGGCCAGGGAGGCCATCGTCAACGCGGCGAAGCACGCGGGCGTCGAGGAGGTCAGCGTGTACGCCGAGGTCGAGCCCACGACGGCGACGGTGTTCGTCCGCGACCGCGGCAAGGGCTTCGACCCGGAGGCCGTGTCGGAGGACCGGCATGGCCTCGCGGATTCCATCAGGGGCAGGATGGAGCGCAACGGCGGAACGGTCCGGCTGCGCACCGCGCCGGGGGACGGGACGGAAGTGCAGCTGGAGATGCCGATCAAGACGGGGAGTGCGGCCTCATGAGTGAGACACCGGTGACGGTCTTCCTGGTGGACGACCACGCGTTGTTCCGCGCCGGGGTGCGCACGGAGCTGGACTCGATCACCGACGAGGTGCGGGTGGTCGGCGAGGCGGGTTCCGTGGCGGACGCCGTCGCCGGCATCGCGCGGACGAAGCCGCAGGTGGTGCTCCTCGACGTGCACATGCCGGACGGTGGCGGCGCGGAGGTGCTGCGGCGGGTCCGGCCCGAGCTGCCGGACGTCGTGTTCCTCGCACTGTCGGTGTCCGACGCCGCCGAGGACGTCATCGCGGTCATCCGCGCCGGGGCCCGCGGTTACGTCACCAAGACGATTTCGTCGAAGGAACTGGTCCGAGCCATCACGCGCGTCGCCGACGGGGACGCGGTGTTCTCGCCGCGGCTGGCGGGGTTCGTGCTCGACGCGTTCGCCGACCGGCCCGGTTCGGCGCCGATCAACGACCCCGAGCTGGACCTGCTCACCCCGCGCGAGCGGGACGTGCTGCGGCTGCTCGCGCGGGGGTACGCCTACAAGGAGATCGCGTCGGAGCTGTTCATCTCCGTCAAGACGGTTGAGACACACGTGTCGAGCGTGCTGCGGAAGACGCAGCTGTCGAACCGGTACGAGCTGTCGCGCTGGGCTTCGGACCGCCGGCTCGTCTGACCCTGGTCAGCGCCACCCCGGCGAGCACCACGACCATCCCGCCGAGCACGCGGAGGTTCAGCGCCTCGTGCAGGAACACCGTGCCCAGCAGCACGGAGACCACGGGCATCAGGTAGCTGACCATCGACACCGCCACCGGCCCCTCGGCCGCGAGCAGCCGGTAGTTCAGCGCGAACGCGATACCGGTGGACAGCACGCCCAGCACGAGGACCGCCGCGACCGCGACCGCGTTCAGGTGCACCGGCTCCGCGCCGCCCGCGGGCAGCATGAACACGAGGTACCCGCTCGCCGCGAGCATCTGGGCTCCGGCGAGCGCCACCGGCGAGGCACCGGTGGCGGACAGGAACCGGCTCTCGTAGCCGTTGACGAAGCCGTAGCTCAGCGACGCCGCGACACACGCGAGCGCGCCCCAGCTGAGCAGCCCGTTCGCGTGCCAGGGCGCGAAGATCACGACGACACCCAGCAGGCCGACCAGCAGCCCGGCCAGGCGCGGTCCGCCGAGGGTGCGGTCGACGCCGAACGCGAACGCGAACACGACCGTCCACAGTGGAGTGGTCGAGTTGATGACCCCGGTGATGCCGGAGTCGACCGTCCGCTCGCCGACCGCGAAGAGCAGGAACGGCAACGCGTTGTGGAACAGGGCCGCGACCGCGAGGTGTCCCCACAGGCGCCGTCCCGACGGCAGCCGGTCCCGCTGGGCGTAGCAGATCGCCACGAGTACGGCCGCGCCCAGGACGATCCGGATCAGCACGAGCTGGACCGGCGAGAACGCCGTCAGCCCCAGCTTGATCCAGAGGAAGCTCGAACCCCACATCAACGCCAGCGCGCTCAGCCGCAGCAGTGTCTTCGTCTCGCCCACGGCCTTCAGGTTGCCGCCGGTGATCAGTAAGGACAAGCGAAATAAACTACACGCGTCTTTCAGGAATTCTGTAGGGTCGGGGCATGCTCGACGTCCGGCGATTGCAGGTCCTGCGGGCCGTGGTCACCAGCGGTTCGATCACGGCGGCCGCCCGCAACCTCGGTTACACCCCCTCGGCGATCAGCCAGCAACTCGCGACCCTCGAACGCGAAGCGGGCACGGAGCTGCTGGAACGCGTCGGGCGGGGGGTGCGGGCGACAGCGGCAGGCGCGCTGCTGTCCGAGCACGCCGAGGTGCTCAGCGGCCAGCTGGCCAAGGCCGAAGCCGAGCTGGCCAACCTGAAGGCCGGCCGCACCGGGCGGCTGGCGATCCGGTACTTCGCGACCGCCGGCGCGGCGCTCGTGCCGCCCGCGGTGGCGGAGATCCGGCGGGAGTTCCCCGGTATCCAGCTGGACCTCAGGCTGCGCGAACCCCACGAGTCCATCCCGGAGGTCGAGTCCGGTGACGTGGACGTGGCGATCGTGGTGTGGCGAGGGGAGTGGCGGGTCCGGACGGCGGAGCTGGTCCATCTGCTCGACGACCCGTACCGCGCGGCGCTGCCCCGCACGCACCCCTTGGTGCGCAAGCGTGTCCTGGACCTGACCGACCTGCGGGACGAACCGTGGGTCGGCACCGAAGGCACGCCGGGTCCGTGCCGCGACACGTTGATCGCGGCGTGCGGGGCGGCGGGGTTCGCGCCGAACTTCGTGCTGGAGTGCGAGGACTACCAGACGGCGCAGGGTTTCGTGGCGGCCGGTCTGGGAGTCAGCCTGGTGCCGGTGCTCGGCCTCGGCGCGCCCCACCCCGGCGTGGTGATCAAGCGGATCCGCCGTCCCGAACCGGTCCGGGCGATCCACGCCGCGGTCGCCACGCGCTCGGCGAGCCAGCCCGTCGTCCGCTACCTGCTGGACAGGTTGCGACAGGCCGCGCCCGCCGCCGCTTAGAGGAAGAGCACCTGCGTGATCCCGATACCGATCGCCGCCGCACACAGGACGGCGAGCACGGTGAGGATCAGCTTCCGGATCCGGTCGGGCGTGAGCTGGATGAGCGGCTGCTTCGCCGCGACGGGCTGCGGCTGGGGCTGGACGGGCCACACGGCGGGCACCGTCGGCAGCGCGGGCGCGGTCGGCGGGATGAACGCGGTCTGCCTGCCCTGGGTGATCGCCAGGAACGACGTGATGCTGTCGGCCAGCGTGGGCCGGGACATCGGGTCCTCACGCAGCAGCTTCATCAGCGCACCGGTCAGCTGCCCCGCGCGCTGCGGCTGTCGCAGGGGGCCGGTGCCGTCCTCGCCGTAGGGCGGCACTCCCTCGACCGCCTGGTACAGCGTCGCGCCGAGGGAGAACACGTCGGCCGCGGGATCCGGCGGCGCGCCACGCGTGACCTCGGGGGCCCGGAACGCCGGGTTCGGCCCGCTGCCCGTGATGCCGATGTCGGTGACCTTCACCCCGCCGTCGTCGGCGAGCAGCACGTTGCCGGGTTCGAGGTTGCGGTGCAACACCCCGGCCCGGTGGGCGGCCGCCAACGCGGACGCCAGCTGGCTGCCCAGGTACGCCGCCTGCTCCGGGGTGAGGGTGCCGTGCTCGGTGAGGAAGTCCGCCATGTTGCGCGACGGCACGTACTCCATCGTCAGCCACGCGTCCGACCCGTCGCGGACGACGTCGTAGACCGTGAGCACGCAGTTGTGCAGCACCCGCGTCGCGGCGCGGCCCTCCTGCAGCGCCGTGCCGATCGCCTGCTCGGCGCGTGCCGGGTCGAGCCCCGGCTGGATGTACATCCGCTTCGCGGCGACCGTCCGGTGCAGCAGCAGGTCGTAGGCCAGCCACACGATCCCGGCACGGCCACGGCCGATCGGCTGGTCCAACCGGTACCGGCCGCCGACCACTGCGCCCTCAGTACCCAAAACAACCTCTCGTCGCGCCGACGGCCGGAAACTTGCCGACCACCCTACCGGGATTTCTTGTTGGACCTCACTGATCGGGGTTGGAGGAGGACGGCGTGGATGACGGCGGTTCCTCGCTCGAGGTGGGTTTGCTCGGCGAGCTCGTCGTCGGCTTCTTCGAGGGGCTGCTCGACGTGGGCTGCTGCGGCTGCTCGACCGCACTGCTCCGCCGCGGCGTGGAACTCCGCGCCGGCCGGGACGCCGAACTCTCCTCGCTCGACGGCAGGACCGAGGACTCCGTGGGCAGCACCGAGGAGCTCGTCTGCGCGGGCGGCGGGACGACCGGCTGGTTGTCGGTGATGTTGCTGCTGCCGGTGTTCGGCCCGTTGAACAGCCAGATCCCCAGCGCGACGAGCCCCGCCACCACGACGGCACCGATCGCCGCGGGCACCTTCCACTTCCCGGGCCGCTCGTCCTCGTCCTGCTCGGCAGCAGGCTTCTCGTCGTCGTACCCGGCGTACCCCGCCGGCACGGCGCGGGTGCGGCCGTCCTGGTCCTCGGTCGGGTAAGCCGCCGTGGCGCCGTACCCGTCCTCGTCGTACTCGTCCTCGTAGTCGTCGTAGAAGTCGTCCTGCCGGGTCTGGCCGAGGTTGCCGCTGAACGCCCTGGTCGCGGCCGCACCGACCGCCGCGCCCGCGGCAGCGGCGCCGACCGCGCCCGCGACCTGGGTCGCGTCGGCGGGGCCGCCGAGCGGGGTCTCCCCGCGGCCGACGGCGGCCAGCAGCTCCTCGGCCTCCTCGGCGGTCGGGCGGTGCTTCACATCGGGGTGCAGCATGACGGCGAGCACGCTCGCCAGCGGACCGGACTGCCGCGGCGGGTTGATCTGCCCCGCCGCGACGGCGTGCAGCAGGCTCAGGGTGTTCTCGCTGAGCCCGAACGGCGGCTGCCCCTCGCACGCGGCGTACAGGGTCGAGCCGAGGGAGAACACGTCGGACTCGGGCCCCGGGTCGCCACCGATGGCCACTTCAGGCGCCAGGTAGGCGGGGGTACCGGCGATCATGCCGGTCTTGGTCACCGTGACGTCGTCCTTCGCGCGGGAGATGCCGAAGTCGGTGATCTTCACGATGCCGTTGTCACCGAGCAGGATGTTGCCCGGCTTGATGTCGCGGTGCACGATGCCGACCGCGTGGGCCTCCTTGAGCGCCGACGCGATCTGCGCCCCGATCCGCGCCACCTCGACCGGCGGCAGCGTCTTCCGCTCACGCAGCATCTCGGCGAGGCTCGTCGACGGCAGGTACTCCATGACGAGGCAGGGGTGCCCGTTGTCGTCGGTGACGACGTCGAAGACCGTGATGGCGTTCGGGTGGTGCAGCCGGGCCGCGATCCGCCCCTCGCGCATCGTGCGCTGCTTGGCGTCCTCGGCCTCGTGCGGGTCGAGCCCGGGCTGCAGCAGCAGCTGCTTGATCGCGACCGTGCGCGCCAGCACCTCGTCATGTGCCTGCCAGACCGCACCCATGGCACCGGTGCCGATCCGCCGGACCACGCGGTAGCGGCCGGCGACCAGGCGACCTTCGTCGCTCACGCGACCTCCTTCGGGGCTGTCTTGCAGGGCACGCCACACCTTTCGCCTGCCCGAGCGTATGCACATGTCGCGGCCCCGGAGGGCCGGTTCAGCCGAAGCCAGCTCGTGACAAGGCTAGGGCGCTCACTCTGCGCACATACACCTGGCACGCTTCGGGGCGGCCGACGGTTACCTGCTATGGCGGAGACTACAGCTGCTCCGCCGAGAGCAGCACCGCCCGGGAGATCACGTTCTGCTTGCCCTTCGTCACCGTGAGCACCTGGGTGACGCGGAGCTGCGTGCCGTCGTGCTGGTGCACCGTCACCACCGCGCGCACGGTGCCGTCCGGCTGCACCTCGACGCTGTCCACCTCGATCCGGGACATCGAACTCCACGCCCGCACCAGGTCACCCGGCTCTTCGCCGGCCAGGTCGGGGGTGAGCATGGCCAGCGCGTCCTCCGGGTGGGCCGAGACCATGCGCTGGTAGAACTTCTCGACCAGCGCGACCTTGTCGCTGGTCGACGTGTCGGCAGGCGTGGAACTGGTGGCCGGGGCGCTGCTCGCCGCACTGCCGGGGGCCGCCTGCGTCTGGGCGACCGGGACCTGCGAGGTCGGCACGACCGACGGCGCGGTGCGCGGCGTCCGGGACTGGTCCTGGCGGTGGCCAGCGACGTCGGGCACGAACGCGCCGAGCGCGGCCGCCCCCGTGATCTGCGGCGGCACCGGGGCCGCCGCCTCGCCGTTGGCCGGCCGCTGGCGGGTCAGCACCGCCGAAGCCACGACCGCGCCCACGAGCAGGGAGGCGGCGGTGGTGAGGCCGGCGAGCTTGGCGATCTTGGAAACCCTGTTCTCGGGCGCCCGCGGCGGCTGTGGCTCGCGCCTGCCGCGCGCACGCGGGGGCGGCAGGAACTTGCGCGGCTCGTGCGCCGGCTCCGTGAGGTGGGCGTCTTCGACCAGCTCGAAGTCGAACTCCTGCGCCGACAGGAGGTCCTCGACGGTGAGGGCGTCCGGCGTCTGCCGGTACCGCCGCCGATCGTGCACGACTCTCATGGCCTCTGTTCCGGTTGATCGGGTGGTCTGCTCGTTCATCAGCGAACCGTGGCTCGTCGTTACCGGCCACCCCCGATCGGTGGACAGCCCCGATCGCACGACGAACGGCAGTACCTGTCACCCGGGTGGAGTAACGGCAGGTCAGGTGCCGTCGTTCGCGATCTTGGGCCCGTCGAAGGTCAGGGTGCGCTGCTCGGTGCTCGCGCTGCCGTCCTTGCGCACCAGCTTCACCGTGCAGACGGTCTTGCCGTCGTACTGGTGCACCTGCACGTGCTCGACCTGGAAGTAGGCCACGTCGGCGTACTTCTGCTCGATGCCCTGGGTGCCCTCCTGCTGGAGCTCACCCGTCGTCATCGCGTACGCGGCCTGCGGGTCCTCGGTCACGGTGTCGAGGTAGCGCTGGGAGTTCTGCGCCAGCACCTGCGGGTCGCCCTCGGGGATCCGGAACCGCCACGGGTCGGCGTCGTAGGGCGCCGGGGTGGGCGAGGGCTTGACGGGCGGCGCGGTGCTGGTGGACGGCGTGCCGGACTGACCGGGCCCGCCGCCGGACACCGGGGGCAGCCCGTGGCCGCCGGTGACGCCGTGGGAGCTGCTGACGCCGGGGTTCCGGGTGCTGCCGGGTGCCTCCGTCGTCGTCGGTGGCTCCGACGTGCTGGTCTCGCTGCGGAAGTTCCGGGAGCCCGAGGTGGGGTCGCTGGGATAACCACCGCCGCCGGGGGCGGGGACGACGCGCTCACCGCCGAGCGTGGGGAGGCCGCCGCCGAGACCGGGGATCCACGCGTCGCCCGCCTGGTCCGGCGTCGGCTTGCCGACGAGCGCGGAGCCGGCGAACAGCAGGGCGAGGACCACCCCGCCGGAGGAGGCGGTCGCGAACCAGGCCGCCTTGCGCCACGTGCGCGGCGGGGTGACCGACGCGGGCACGGACCCGAGGTCGAAGGAGCCGAGGCCGGTCTCGGGCGGCGCCACGTAGACGCGCACGTCCTCGTCCTCGGCGTTCTCGTCGTGCGGGGTGGGCGGCGTCAGCGTGACCTTCGTCCGCCGGGGCTTCGCGGGCGGCGCCTGCCGCTCGGGCGGTTTCGGCAGCGGCAGCTCACCGCGGGAGGTGGGGAAGACGCCGCCTTCTTCGGGCCCCGGGGGGACCAGCGGCAGGGAGCCGCGGGCGGGCGGGTCGATCGCGGCGGACGCGAACGACGAGTGGCGGCCGCCGGTCGAGCGCTGCGGTACCCGGGGTGTCCAGGTGCCCGCGCCCCGCCGGTGCCGGCCTGTCACAAGAGGAAGTCGGTCGGTCGAATCGGCCCCGCTGGTCATGCCGGGAGGACCCCTCCCCCCGTGTGCCGTGACGCGGGCGGGACCCGGGTTAAGTCGAACGGAGCAACATGCACGCGTGAAGATGCACGTTCATCTGCACGCGCACGGCATGCCGCCGAGCGAGTACCTGTGAGCGTGCGGGATTCCACGCCCCAAGGGTAAAAGGCTTCGGCCACAACGGGAGGGCCGGATCCCAAGTTCACCCTGTCGGGGTCGCGTCGCGGCGGAAGTGCGACTTGCAGTGTGTAACCGCGGTGTGGTGCGGTCCAGGTCTCACCGCAATGCGTGCCCCGGGTTCAGCCTCCGCTGCGGTACTTCTCCTGCGTCGACTGCAGCGCCTTAACGGCCACCGCCCCGCTTCCCGCGGCCAGCAGGATCGCGATGACGTCCATCGTCGGTCCGCCGGCCGTGAGCAACCACGCGAGCAGGGAGGCCGCGGTGGTCCCTCCGGCGACGGCCCACCGGCTGCGCACGTACTGCGCGACGGGGGCGCCGCCCGCCCTCTTGTTGGCGGCGTTGTTGAGCAGCGCCAGGTAGCCGACATGGCCCAGCGCGGCGAGCACACTGGCGATCGCGACCACGACCGCGATGAGGTTAATCATGCGTCCAGTGTGCCCGCCCGCGGCGCCTCCCGGGTCGGGGAAACTCCCTGAAAAAAGCGCTTACCGGCCGAGCCTGCCGCGACCGAGGTTCAGCAGCGCCATCGCCAGCTGGCGCCCGTCGGGGCCGAGGTCGCGGTAGCGGGCGAGCACGTCCATCTCGCGGTTGTAGACGATCCGGGTGCCACCGGCGGCCATCCGCGCGCGGCCGATCGTCTGCGACACCTCGATCCGGCGTTTGACCAGGCGCAGGATCTCCGAGTCCAGCCAGTCGATCTCCTTGCGCAGCTCGGCGATCTCCTCGGCCGAGGCGATCGGCTCCGCGGAGGAGACCCGGTCTTCTTCCGTCTGTGCGTCCATCTGGACCTCCGGTCGGTCCGGACTCCCACCTGGTCCCAGAGCCGACGAAAGCCCCGGGTCCGTGGACTCCGGGGCTTGGCGGTGATTGCGGTCGGACACTACGCGATCACGGGAGCCGGAGTCCGGTTCCCGTAGAAAAATCGGTACGCGTGGTGCCGCATGCCCTCAGTATGGCACAGCCCGCCACCGGAACGCGGCGTGAGCCACGAGACTCAGCGAAAGCCAGAACAACGGGGCGACCGGCCAGAAGAACGGCGCACCGGAAACCGCCCACACCGTCACGAGCAGCACGGCGAGCACCACGGCCACGGCGGCGTGCACCTGCAGCGGCAGCGGGAACCGCGGTGCGGGCTCCGGTGGCAGGTCGGACAGGAGTGCGGCCAGCTCGTCGACGTAGGTCGCGGCATAAACCGTGCCCAGCCGTCGTTCTGTCTCATCGAGGGGGAGGCGGCCTTCGCCGCTGGCGCGCTGTATCCGGCGAGCGACGCGCTCGCGGTCGGCGTCCGAGGCGCGGATTCGGGTGGGTGTCGTCATAAGCTCGATGCTCCGCACCGGGACGGGGGCCGGCATCGGCTCGTGGGCGACATTCGCGGCTACGTCCGGTGCGGTAGACCGTCAGTCCCCCCGAGTAGCGTGGATCCCCGATGAGCACCCTCTTCGATCTCCCTGCCGAAAAGCCCGCGGCCGTCCCCGCCGGCCGCCACGCCGACCTGCTCGCGGACCTGAACCCCGCCCAGCGCGAAGCCGTCACCCACGCCGGTGTGCCGCTGCTGGTCGTCGCGGGCGCCGGTTCGGGCAAGACCAGGGTGCTGACCAGGCGGATCGCCTGGCTGCTCGCCGAACGCGGCGCGCAGCCGGGGCAGATCATGGCCATCACCTTCACCAACAAGGCCGCCGCCGAGATGCGGGAGCGCGTCTCCGACCTGGTGGGCCGCCGCGCCAACGCGATGTGGGTGTCGACGTTCCACTCGATGTGCGTGCGGCTGCTGCGCCGCGAGGCCAAGACGCTCGGCATGTCGTCGAACTTCTCGATCTACGACTCCGACGACACGAAGCGGCTCATCACGCTCGTGGCGCGCGACCTCGACGTGGACCCGAAGCGGTACCCGGCGCGCACGCTCGCGGTGCACATCTCGAACCTGAAGAACGAGCTGGTCGACCCGGAGAGCGCCAAGGACAAGGCCACCAACGACCTGGAGCGCCGCGTCGCCGAGGTCTACGCCGAGTACCAGCGGCGCCTGTCGCTGGCCAACGCGATGGACTTCGACGACCTGATCATGCGCACGGTCGAGCTGCTGCAGGTGTTCCCCGACGTCGCCGAGCACTACCGGCGCCGGTTCCGGCACGTGCTGGTCGACGAGTACCAGGACACCAACCACGCGCAGTACACGCTGGTCCGCGAGCTGGTCGGCACGGAGCCGACGGAGTCCGGCGTGGAGCCCGCGGAGCTGTGCGTGGTGGGTGACGCGGACCAGTCGATCTACGCCTTCCGCGGCGCGACGATCCGCAACATCGAGGAGTTCGAGCGGGACTTCCCCAACGCCCGCACGATCCTGCTGGAGCAGAACTACCGCTCGACGCAGACCATCCTGTCCGCCGCCAACGCCGTGATCTCGCGGAACCCGAACCGGCGTGACAAGCGGCTGTGGACCGACTCGGGTGACGGCCCGAAGATCGGCGGCTACGTCGCCGACAACGAGCACGACGAGGCGGCGTTCGTCGCGGGCGAGATCGACGCGCTGGCCGACCGCGGCGAGGCGAAGTACTCCGACGTGGCGGTCTTCTACCGCACCAACAACCAGTCGCGCGTGTTCGAGGAGATCTTCATCCGGCTCGGCCTGCCGTACCGGGTGGTCGGCGGCGTCCGCTTCTACGAGCGGCGCGAGGTCCGGGACATGCTGGCGTACCTGCGGGTCATCGCGAACCCGGAGGACACGGTGAGCCTGCGCCGGATCCTCAACGTGCCCAAGCGCGGCATCGGTGACCGCGCGGAGGCGGTGATCGCGACGCACGCGGAGCGGGAGCGGATCTCGTTCAACGCCGCGTTGCGCGAGGCGGTCGAGGGCAAGGTTCCGCTGCTCAACCCGCGCTCGGCGAAGGCGATCACGGGCTTCGTGGAGCTGCTCGACGGGCTGCGTGAGCTGGCCGACGAGGGCGCCGAGGTGGCGGATGTCCTGGAGGCGGTGCTGGACCGCACGGGGTACCGCGCGGAGCTGGAGGAGTCGGACGACCCGCAGGACGCCTCCCGGGTGGAGAACCTGACCGAGCTGGTGACGGTGGCGCGGGAGTTCACCGAGGCGGCGGCCGAACAGCCACCGGCGGAGGACGGGCTGCCGGAGCCGGGCTCGCTGCCCGCGTTCCTGGAGCGCGTGTCGCTGGTCGCGGACGCGGACTCGATCCCGTCGCCCGACGGCGAGGACGACGAGGACGACACCGGCGTGGTCACGCTGATGACCGTGCACACCGCGAAGGGTCTCGAGTACCCGGTGGTCTTCTGCACGGGCTGGGAGGACGGCGTCTTCCCGCACCTGAGGGCGCTGGGGGAGCCGGCCGAGCTGGCGGAGGAGCGGCGCCTGGCGTACGTGGCGATCACGCGCGCGCGGGAGCGGCTGTACCTGTCACGGGCGATCACGCGGTCGGCGTGGGGCCAGCCGATGACCAACCCGGCGTCGCGCTTCCTCGACGAGATCCCGGCCGACCTGATCGACTGGCGCCGCGAGGAGCCGGAGTCGTACGGCTCGCCGCGCACCGCCACGACGTGGGGCAGCAGGCGCTCGTTCGGCGGCGACTCGGCGCAGGCCGGGGTCGCGGCGCGCGGCATGCGGACGACGCCGTTCAAGGGCTGGCAGAACACGGTCGCGCTGAAGCTCGACGTGGGTGACCGGGTCAGCCACGACAAGTACGGCCTCGGCACGGTGGTCGAAGCCCAGGGCGAAGGCGCGCGCGCCACCGCGACGATCGACTTCGGCGCGGCGGGCAAGGTCAAGCTGATGCTGATCGGCAGCGTGCCGATGGTGAAGCTGTAGCTGTTTTTCGCCCGGTTTTCGCCGGCGGCCCTCGCGAGGGCCGGAAACTGTCGGACCCCTCCGCTATACCTGTACTCGAACATGAGTTCGAGCGTCAGGAGGGGTTCCGATGGGTTCGTCGAGTGCGGTGCGGTGGGGTGTGCCCGGGCCGGTTCGTGTCCGGTCCCGGGACTGGCAGGCCTGCGTCCCCCGGACGTGCGATAGCGGGGTTTGGCCCGTCGGCGGTAGGGGAACCAGAGGCCCGACGCCGCGCGGACACCTTGCAGCGCCACAGGAGGGAGCAGAAGCCAGCCACGTCATCGCACTCAGCCGAGGCGCGCTTCGAAAGGCGAGGGGGCCTTCGACGGGGCGCCAGGACCACGGAGAGGAGCATCCCCGCCGAGGAGCGGTCAGCGGTTCGCCGCCGGTTGCCTTGTCCCGTAGCGAGGCCGCAGGGCAACCCCGGCAGCACGAGCCGCGGCGCGGGTCTCGGCAGCCAGCGTTGCCCGGGGACGAGCGCCAGCCGAGGTTTCGGCAGCCACCGCAGTCCGGGGCCGACCGACAGCCGAACACGCCAGAGCGCGAACGCCAGCCCTCCGGATGCGAGCCAGGGCGGCCCGCAGGCTGGCGGCTACAGGTACACGCCGCGCGCGGCGAGCCAGGGGCGCGGGTCGATCTTCTTCGTGCCGTTCAGCCAGACCTCGAAGTGCAGGTGCGGACCGGTCGCCTGACCGCGGTCGCCGATCTCGGCGATCTGCTGCCCGCACTTGACCTTCTGGCCCTCGCGCACGGAGAAGGTGTTCATGTGCCCGTACACCTGGATGGTGCCGTCGGCGAGCTGGATCCGGACCCACAGGCCGAAGCCGCTGGCAGGCCCGGCGTCGATCACGACGCCGTCCGAGGCGGCGTAGATCGGGGTGCCGATCGAGTTCGCGATGTCGATGCCGTAGTGGGTCGTGCCCCACCGGGCGCCGAAACCGGACGTGAAGGTGCCGTGCGCGGGCAGGCAGGTCTTCGGCCGGGAGGCTTCCTCGGCGGCGGCTCGGGCGGCCGCGGCGTCGCGGGCCTCGCGGTCCTGCGTGACCTGGAGGCTGGCGTTGAGCTTCTGCACCTCGGCCGAGGCGTCGGTGTAGTGCGCGGCGGGGACCAGCTCGGGAGCGCCCGCGGGGGCGTCACCACCGAGGGCGAACGAAGCACGCGCGTCGGAGGTGTTCGCCAGCGGCGTCACACCTTCGGCCTCGGCGGTGCCGAAGGACGACTGCAGGGTCTGTCCCGCCGCGGCGGCGGCGAAAGCGCCTGCGGCGACTGCGGCGACCACCACGCGCCCACGCAGGGCCGAGGACGGTGCCGGGATCCGGTGTCCACCCCGGACGCGGACGACCGCACCGTCCAGTGCGTCATCGAGTTCCGGGGAAGGGGCTTCGCCGCTGGGGGAGCGGTGTCGAGCCAAAGCGAGGCCTTCCGTTACTCGGGGGAGCCAGATCCGCGAACCCGGGCGGGGGAACCCGGTGAGCCGACCTCGGGGGTGGTTGACTCGCTGTCCGCTTTGTGACCTGACCGTAATGGGGACCGGGGGACAGTAACGAAGGGAGGTCCTTCTGGGCAAGGCGTCGTCGGCGCAAGGGCTGAAAGTGTGAGAGACGCGAGCGTTCTAGCAGCGGTAATGACGCAGTGTGGAGAGAGGATTACACCGTTGGTGTGACGTGGCTAACGTTTGTCGAGGAATAAACCCGGGCACCGTCCGGCGCGGTCCAGGCCGTGAACCACCGCGGTCCTTGCTAGCGTTCCGTGGCAATGATCCGGACTCGCTGGACTGTTCCCGCCCGGCTTTCGCGGAGTGATCCGCGGTCGGCCGAAACCCTCGACGGGCACCCGACCTCGGTGCTGCTCCCTGCCCTCGTGCTCGCCGCGCTCGCGGCGCTGCTGTCGGCGCTCGGCGCGGTCCTGCCGGTGGTCGACGGTGCTGTGCGCGGCTACGCGAGTGCACCCCTGCTGATCGTGCTCGCCGTCGTGCCTCCGGTGCTGGCGATCGCCTTCGTGCTGCGGGGCAGGCCCGCCGCGGGCGCGGGGGTGCTGGCGGGCGTCGCCGCGCTCGCGCCGGGACAGGCGGTGCTCGACCTGCAGTTCCTCGCCGATCCGTCGTCGGTGTCGCGTCCGGAGTTGTACCGGCCGGAGGTGTTCGCCCTGCCCGGGCCGGGTGTCGGCTTCTGGCTGCTGCTCGCCGGGCACGTCGTCGCGGTCGCGGCCGGCGTCGCCGGGGTGCGCGCGCTCGGGCCCCGGCCCGAGTCCGGTGTCGCGGACCGGGGTCTGCTGCCCATCGGGCTGGTGGCCGCGGGTGTCGCGGCGGTCGGCGTCATGATGGCGCCGTTCGCCGGGGACGACGCGTTCCTGCCGGTCGGCAGTGCCTTCGAGCGGCCTGCGCTGGTGCTCGCCGGAAGCCTGCTGCTCGCGTTCGCGCTGCCGGTGGCCGCGGGGCTCGCGATCAGCTCGGGATCGGACGGGCTCAGCACCGGCGGGCTGCTCGGGCTCGGCCTGGCCGCCGCGACCGTCGCACTGCCTGAACTGGGCTCGGGCATCGCGGTCGACGGCATCGGCGTGTCGGCCGGGCCGATCGTGGTCCTGGTCGGTGCTGCCGGGCTCGCGGTCGTCGCCTTCCTGCCCTCGGAAGGGCGGGAAGGGCTGCCGGTGCGCCTCGGCGGCGACGCGACGGGCGAGGCGAGCGCCGACCCCGGTGCCGACGACACGGCGGCCAACTACGCGACGGGCGACTTCGCGGCGGCCAACTATGCGGCGGGCAAGTACGAGGCGGCCCACTACGCGGCGGCCAACTACGCGGCGGACAAGGCGGGCGTGGCGAGGGCCGGTGACGAGGCGGGCGAGGCACGGCTGCCCGGTTCGCCCGGGTTGCGGCGTGCCACCGGCGTGCTGGGCCTGGTGACGATGCTGGCCGCGATCGCGGGCACCTTCACCGATCAGGTGGTGGTGACCGGTGAGCTGGGCGGCCCGCAGAGCCCGTGGCGCTGGTCGCTGCTCGTCGCCGGGCTGCTGGTCGGCGTGCTGGGCGCGGCGATGTTCGTGCCGGGGCTGGCGCCGGTGCTGCGGCCGGTGCTGTCGGTCGCGTGGGCGGGGGTTCCGCTCGCGGCGACGGCCGTGCTCACCACGGCCATCACCGCGACCGAACTGGGCGCCGGCCTGTCCCCGGGGCAGGGCGTGGTGTGGACCTCGGTGGCGACCGTCGCCGCGGCCGCGACCGCGTGCTGTTCCGTCGTGGCCGGCATGGTCGAGCGCGACGACAGTGAAGAGGCCGCCGAGGTGCCCGGCCCCAACCTGATCACGCCGCTGGTCGCGGGCGGGATCCTCGCGATCGGGGGGTTCGGCACCCCGTCGATCGTCTCGCCCGACTACGTCGAGCCCGCGCTGTGGTCGAACTTCGGCACGCCCTCCTGGGGGCTGCTGCTCGCGCTGCTGACGGTGCTCGGGGCGTGCTTCCTCGCCCCGCGCAGCCGGCCCGCCCGCGCCACCGGGCTGCTCGCCGGGGCGACCTGCCTCGCCGTGCTGCGCCTGCTGGCGCTGCCGCTGACGGGCGACCAGATCACCGGCGCGCACGCCGGCGTCGGCTGGTGGCTCGCGCTCGGCTGCGTCGTGGCGCTCGCGATCGCCACCGTCCTGGCCCCGCGTGGGACGATTCACACCCGGAAAACACCCTCTGGATCCATACGGTGACAGAGTTCACCGGGTGCGGCGCCCCGCGCCTCTCCCCAGGTCGCTAGGGTCGTCTCCGTCCGGCAGCATGGTTTGCATCAAGCACGCATCTGGACCCACCTCACGCAGGTCAACGCAGTGGCGTGTGTCGTCAGGAGACTGGAGTAGTGGACCTCTACGAATACCAGGCGAAGGACCTCTTCGCCGCCCACGGTGTGCCGGTTCTTCCCGGCGCCGTAGCGAGCACCCCCGAAGAAGCCCAGGCCGCCGCCGAGAAGATCGGTGGACAGGTCGTCGTCAAGGCGCAGGTCAAGACCGGCGGCCGTGGCAAGGCCGGTGGCGTGAAGCTCGCCAAGGACCCGGCCGAGGCCAAGGAGAAGGCCGAAGCCATCCTCGGCCTCGACATCAAGGGCCACATCACGCACCGCGTGCTGGTGACCGAGGCGTCCGACATCGCGGAGGAGTACTACTTCTCCTTCCTGCTGGACCGCGCCAACCGCACCTTCCTCGCCATGGCCTCGGCCGAGGGCGGCATGGAGATCGAGCAGCTGGCCGTGGAGCGGCCCGAAGCGCTCGCCAAGGTGCCGGTCGACGCGATCGCCGGGGTCGACAAGGCCAAGGCGCTGGAGATCCTGGCCCAGGGCAACTTCCCCGAGGTCATCCGCGACCAGGCGGCCGACGTGGTCGTCAAGCTGTGGGAGACCTTCGTGGCCGAGGATGCCACCCTGGTCGAGGTGAACCCGCTGGTCCGCGACCCGCAGGACAAGATCGTCGCCCTCGACGGCAAGGTCACCCTGGACGAGAACGCCTCCTTCCGGCAGCCGAAGCAGGAGGAGCTCGTCGACAAGCAGGCCGAGGACCCGCTGGAGGCCAAGGCCAAGGCCAAGAACCTCAACTACGTCAAGCTCGACGGCGAGGTCGGCATCATCGGCAACGGCGCGGGCCTGGTCATGTCCACGCTGGACGTCGTGGCCTACGCGGGCGAGAAGCACGGCGGCGTCAAGCCCGCCAACTTCCTCGACATCGGTGGCGGCGCCTCGGCCGAGGTCATGGCCGCCGGCCTGGACGTCATCCTGAACGACCCGGCCGTCAAGTCGGTGTTCGTCAACGTCTTCGGTGGCATCACCGCGTGCGACGCGGTCGCGACCGGCATCGTCGAGGCCCTCAAGATCCTGGGCGACGAGGCCACCAAGCCGCTCGTGGTCCGCCTCGACGGCAACAACGTCGAGGAAGGCCGCCGGATCCTCAACGAGGCCAACCACCCGCTGGTGACGCAGGTGGACACCATGGACAACGCAGCGGACAAGGCTGCCGAGCTGGCCGCGGCAGGAGCGTAAGAGAAATGTCGATCTTCCTCGATTCCAGCAGCAAGATCATCGTTCAGGGCATCACCGGGTCCGAGGGCACCAAGCACGCGACCAAGATGCTGCAGGCCGGCTCCAACATCGTCGGTGGCGTCAACGCCCGCAAGGCCGGGCAGACGGTCACCATCGCCGGCAAGGACCTCACCGTGTTCGGCACGGTCGAGGAGGCCATGAAGGAGACCGGCGCCGACGTGTCGGTCATCTTCGTGCCGCCGAAGTTCGCCAAGGACGCGGTCATCGAGGCCATCGACGCCGAGATCCCGCTCGCCGTGGTGATCACCGAGGGCATCCCGGTGCACGACTCGGCCTACTTCTGGGCCCACGCCGTCGCCAAGGGCAACAAGACCCGCATCATCGGCCCGAACTGCCCCGGCGTCATCTCGCCCGGCAAGTCGAACGCCGGCATCATCCCGGCCAACATCACCGGCCCCGGCAAGATCGGCCTGGTGTCGAAGTCGGGCACGCTGACGTACCAGATGATGTACGAGCTGCGTGACATCGGCTTCTCCACGGCCGTCGGCATCGGTGGTGACCCGATCATCGGCACCACCCACATCGACGCGCTGGAGGCCTTCCAGGCCGACCCGGAGACCGAGGTCATCGTCATGATCGGTGAGATCGGTGGCGACGCCGAGGAGCGGGCCGCGGCCTACATCAAGGAGAACGTGACCAAGCCGGTCGTCGGCTACGTCGCGGGCTTCACCGCGCCCGAGGGCAAGACCATGGGGCACGCGGGTGCGATCGTGTCCGGCTCGGCCGGCACCGCGCAGGCGAAGAAGGAGGCCCTCGAGGCCGCGGGTGTCAAGGTCGGCAAGACGCCGTCCGAGACCGCCGCGCTGGCCAGGGAGCTGTACGAGAACCTGCACTGACCCGAGCACGGTCCGTGGAAACGGCCGGGTCCCCGCCGCGGGGCCCGGCCGTTCTGCTGCCCGGGTTCACAGCGAACTCGACGCAACCGTTTGCCGCCGTGGCACGTCGGATAGCCGAGGGATGGGCCGGACACCCCCGGTGCGCTAGCGTTTCCGGACATATCGGCCACCCCCACCTTTCGGGCAACACGACAGGAGAGCACGGAATGACCTTCCCCAGCGGTGGGCCGGGCTACCCCCAGCAGGGTGGCGGCGCACAACCGAACCCCCAGCCTCCGGGCCCTGGAGGCTTCCCCCACCAGCAGCAGGGCGGGGCGAACCTGTCGGCGGTCAACCTGCCCGTGATCCTCACGCTCGCCGTGCTGGTGCTCGGCGTGGTCAGCTACTTCCTCGGTTTCTCGGACGAAGCCAGCGGCTCGGGCCAGGCACTGCTGTTCCTGCTGGTCGGCGGCCTGCTGGCGGGCCTGTCGCTGCTGCCGCGCGCGCCGAAGGTGCTGCCGTTCGCGGTCCTGTTCAGCGTGCTCGGCGGGCTGTACGCGATCCTCGCGGTGGTCCAGGTGCCCTCCGGCGGCGAAACCCCGGGGATCATGACGGTGATCCTGATACTGGGGCTGTTGCAGCTGCTCGTCGCGGTGGCGGTGCTGCTCGTCGAGTACAACGTGATCAAGCTGCCGACGCCCGGTCCGCGGCCCCAGTACCAGCCCTACGGCCAGCCCGGCCCGTACGGCCAGGGCCCGGAGAAGCAGGGCGGCCCGCAGGGCACGCAGTTCGCCCCGCCGGTGGCGCCGCAGTCGACGGTCTACGCCCCGCAGCAGGGCCAGTTCTACCAGCCGCAGCAGCCGGAGACCGGCCAGCAGCCCCAGCAGCCCGGCACCGGCACGCCGCCCGGCGGCTTCGGCAACCAGGGCTGAACGACCAGCGAGAAGGGCACCTCGGGGCGGTTTCGAGGTGCCCTTTCGAGCATCCTGGAACAGCACCCCACCGGGTGACGTGTGCGCGGGGACACGCCTCCTGGGCGGCGTGCCTCACCCGACCGGCGCAAACCGGATGCGAGGGTGCGAGACATGCAGCTGCTCACCCCGCGTCCTCCCGCCGAGGAAGAGGTGACCGGCCTGCGCGCGACGGGTGAGCTGAGCGGCGCCACGCGGACGAAGATCGTGTTCGCGGCGGCCTTCGGGCCGCTGGTCGCCGGGTACGCCCTCGTCGTCGCGCTCTTCGCGCTGGTCACCGCGCTCGCGTCGCTCTCGCACTTCTCCGTGCTCGGCGTGCTGCGTGCCGCCGGTCCCGGACTGCTCGCCGCCTACCAGGTCCCGGTCACCGTCACCGGCGGCACCCTGGGCGTCCTGCCGCTGCTCGGCACCGCGGTCGTGGGCACGTTCGTCGCCGGGTCGGCCGCGCACGCCGCCGGGCGGCTCGGTTACCGCGAGCCGGGGCAGGCCGTCAACGTGGTCGCCCCGATCGCGGCGACGCACGCCCTCGCGGGCATCACCATCGCGCTCACCGTCGGCAGCGTGCGCGTCAACGTCGAGCCGCTCACCGCGTTCCTCGTGCCGGGGTTCGTCTCCGCCCTGTGTGCGACGGCGGGTGTCGCGAAGCGGTGCGGGATCCTCGCCGCGGCCCGCGACCACCTCGACCCGCTCGCGCTGCGCGGGCTGCGCGCGGGGGCGCTGGGCCTGGCCGGGCTCCTCGGCGTGGGCGCCGTGGTCTACACGGTCACGCTGGGCGTTTCGGTGCGGACGGTGGGGCACCTGTTCGCGGCTAACGCGCCCGGTTTCGGCAGCGGCGCCGGGATGCTGCTGCTGTCCATCGGTTACCTGCCCAACGCCGTGATCGCGACCCTGTCCTTCGTCGCGGGGCCCGGGTTCTCGATCGGCTCGGTCTCGCTCACCCCGTTCAGCTACCGCGGTGGCACGCTGCCCGGTCTGCCGCTGCTCGCGAACATGCCGGAGCACGCCGCGCGCTGGTGGCCCGCGTTGCTGGTGCTGCCCGCCGCGGTGGGGGTGCTGGTCGGGTGGTCGTTGCGGCGCAGCGACGAGGACCCGCGGGCGCGGCTGCGCACGGTCGGCATCGCGGGTGCCCTCATCGGGTTCGGCTGCGTCCTGCTGGGCACGCTCGCCGGCGGGCAGCTGGGGCACGGGCCGTTCAACCCGGTGTCCGTGCCGGTCGGGCTGCTGTCGGTGGCCGCGTTCGGCTGGATCGCCGTGCCCGGCGGCCTGGTCGCGTGGCTCGCGGGACCGCGCCGTCCGGCGCCCGCACCTGAACCGGTGGTGGTGGAGGAGCCCGAGCCGGAGGCCGAGTCCCAGGACGAAGCCGACGAGCAGCGGGAGCCCGACACGGTCGAGGAGCCGGACGACACCGAAGACACCGAAGACACCGCGGCCGTCGAGGACACCGAAGACACCGAAGACACCGCGGACGTCGAGGACTCTGAAGACACCGAAACCGCCGAGGATGCCGAGGATGCCGAGGAGCCCGCTCAGGCCTCCGACGAGGCGAAAGAGCCCGGCAGCTAGTCTGGGGGAGTAACACCACCAGGCGAAGGAGAGGCGTTGGAGTCCAGTCGAGTGGACCTGCCCACGCCGGTGAAGGTGGTCGTGCTCGCGTCCGGGTCCGGCACGCTGATGCAGGCGCTCATCGAGGCGACGCGACGTCCGGGCTACCCGGCGAAGGTGGTCGCCGTCGGCACGGACCGCGACGGCGCCGAAGCGCTGGCGAAGGCCGAGCGCGCCGGAGTGCCCCACTTCACCGTGCGGGTGAGCGACCACCCCGACCGCGCGGCGTGGGACAAGGCGCTCACCGAAGCGGTCGCCGCCTACCGGCCCGACCTCGTGGTGTCCGCGGGTTTCCTGAAGCTGCTGGGGCCGAGCTTCCTCGACCGGTTCGCGAACCGGGTGATCAACACGCATCCCGCGCTGCTGCCGTCGTTCCCCGGCATGCACGCGGTCGCCGACGCGCTGGCCATGGGGGTCAAGGTGACCGGCTCCACGGTGCACTTCGTGGACGCGGGCATGGACACCGGGCCGATCATCGCGCAGGAGGCCGTCGAGGTCGGCAGCGACGACGACGAGGCCGGGCTGCACGAGCGGATCAAGGTGGTCGAGCGGCGGCTGCTCGTCGAGGTGGTCGAGCGGCTGGGCCGCGGTGGGTGCACTGTGGACGGACGAAAGGTGAGTTTCCGGTGACAGGACGGCGGGCGGTCAAGCGGGCCCTGATCGGTGTTTCGGACAAGTCGGGTCTGCTGGAACTCGGCACCGGCCTGCACGCGGCCGGCGTGGAGATCGTGTCCACCGGCGGCACGGCCAAGGCGCTGGCCGACGCCGGGGTGCCGGTGACGCCGGTCGAGCAGGTCACCGGGTTCCCGGAGTCCTTCGACGGCCGCGTGAAGACGCTGCACCCGCGCGTGCACGCCGGGCTGCTGGCCGACCGGAACCGCCCCGAGCACGTCGAGCAGCTGCGTGAGCTGGACATCGCGCCGTTCGACCTGCTGGTGGTCAACCTGTACCCGTTCCGCGAGACCGTCGCGTCGGGCGCGAGCCCCGAGGACTGCGTCGAGAACATCGACATCGGCGGGCCCGCGATGGTCCGCGCCGCGGCGAAGAACCACGGCAGCGTCGCCGTCGTGGTCGACCCGTCGCGGTACGACTGGGTGCTCGAGCGCGTGCGTGACGGCGGGTTCGACTTCGAGGACCGCAAGCGCCTCGCGGCGCAGGCCTTCGCGCACACCGCGAGCTACGACATGGCCGTCTCGGCGTGGTTCGCCAACGCGTACGCGCCCGCCGACGACTCCGGGTTCCCCGACGTCACCGGCGCGACGTGGGAGCGCGGCGAGATCCTGCGCTACGGCGAGAACCCACACCAGAAGGCCGCGGTGTACAAGCACTGGCGGGACGGGCTGGCGCACGCCGAGCAGCTGCACGGCAAGGCCATGTCCTACAACAACTACGTCGACACCGACGCCGCGCGCCGCGCCGCCGCCGACTTCGCCGAGCCCGCCGTCGCGATCATCAAGCACGCGAACCCGTGCGGGATCGCCGTCGGCGCGGACATCGCCGAGGCGCACCGGAAGGCGCACGCGTGCGACCCGGTGTCGGCCTACGGCGGGGTGATCGCGAGCAACCGGGCGATCACGCTGGAGGCCGCGGAGCAGATCGCCGAGGTGTTCACCGAGGTGGTGCTCGCGCCGTCGTTCGACGACGACGCGCTGGAAGTGCTGCGGCGCAAGAAGAACATCCGCCTGCTGCGGCTGCCGGAGCTGCGCAACCCCGATCCGATCGAGTTCCGGCCGATCTCCGGCGGCATGCTCGTGCAGACCGTGGACCGCATCGACGCTCCCGGTGACGACCCGGCCAACTGGACGCTGGCGACCGGTGAGGCGGCCGACGAGGAGACACTCGCCGACCTGGAGTTCGCCTGGCGGGCCCTGCGTTCGGTGAAGTCGAACGCGATCCTGCTGGCGAACGACCGCGCCACGGTCGGCGTCGGGATGGGCCAGGTCAACCGCGTCGACTCGTCACGGCTGGCGGTGCAGCGGGCCGGTGAGCGGGCGAAGGGCTCGGTCGCGGCGTCGGACGCGTTCTTCCCGTTCCCGGACGGGCTCGAGGTGCTGCTGGAGGCCGGGGTCCGCGCGGTCGTCCAGCCCGGCGGTTCGATCCGCGACACGGAGGTCATCGCGGCGGCCGAGGAGGCCGGCGTGACCCTGTACCTGACGGGAACGCGCCACTTCACGCACTGACCCGGTTTTCCCTGACCGCCCACGCCCGGTTCCCGTCCGGGCGTGGGCGGTTTTGTGTTGTGCGGAAAGGAAAGCGGGCCCGTTTTCCCTCGGTCGGGTTAGCTGGTTCCGCTGTGGCTTGACAGGGGTCGGGAGGGGCGGCAGACTGGCTCTAGTCGAACTGGTGTTCGAGTCGCCGTCTTCCCCACGGTGGCTCTCCACCCTCGCACGACGCGAGGGCTGGGTGCTCGTGGGGAGGTGAAGTGCGATGCCGGTGGCAAGCGTGGCCGACGGGGTGGCCGCGGAGTCCGCCGATCGCCCGGCGGTGAGGCAGTCCGCTCCGGGGGCGGCTGCCGACCCGCGAACCCGTGCCACGGTACGGCGCCCGGGTGAGGCCGAGTCGTGGGACAGCTCGGCTTCGTCCGATGTGGACCTGGCTACCGATCCAGGCCGCGCGGCGCGGCGGCCTGGCGCGGTGACCGCTGAGCCGTGGGGCGGCTCGGCGGTCGAGTCCACAGTGGATCTTCCTGCGGAGGCGCGGGGTGCCCGGTCCGCTGTGGGGCTGTCCGCCGAGTCGGGCGGTGAGGTCGAGCGGTGCGGCGTGGTGCCTGCCGAACCGCGGGGTGCCCGGTCGGCGGCGGAGCGGTCCGCCGACCAGGACCGCCCGACTCGGCGGACAGTCGAACCGTGGGGTGATGAGGTCGCGGAGCTGGGCCTTCCGGTGCCACAGTGGGGAAGTGTGACACCGGAGTCCACAGTGGACTGTTCCGTGGGGGTGCGGGGTGCTCGGCCCGCTGATCCGCAGGACCGGCCACCTCTGCCCGACCCCGAGGCGGCTGATGGGGCAGTCACTGAGCCCCGGAGCCACCCGGACGCCCACCTGTACTCGCCTCACCCGCACCCAGCTGGCGCTCGCTCGGCTGCCGTGCATCCGCACCCGCCTGGCGTTCCCTCGCACTCGGCCGACGTGCACTTGCACCCGGCTGGCGCTCGCCCGGTTGGCGTGCATCCGCACCCGCCTGGCGTTCCCTCGCACTCGCCCGACGTGTACTCGCACCCGGTCGACTTGTACTCGCACCCAACTGGCGTGCATCCGCATCCGTCCAACGGGCATCCGCACTCGGCTTCCGCTTCCTCGCGTCGGGCCGACGTGCACCCGCACCCATCCGGTGCGCACCCGCCTGCCGCGCCTCCGCACCCGGCCGACATGCGCCTACACCCAGCCGATCCGCACCCGCGCCAACCCGGTACGGAAAAGAGCACCAGCCCGCGCTCAGGCCTCGCCGTGGTGCCGTCTCCCAGGGGCAGGAACCGGACAGCGGCGGAGCTGGCGGCGCTGCCCGGCGTCAGCACGGCCAGCGGGGTGGCCGACGCGGCGGCGCGGGCGCAGGTCACCGGGCGGCTGCTGCCCGTCCGGCCGGACCTGCGTGACCTGCTACCCGGCGGCGGCCTCCGGCGGGGCGGCACCGTGGCCGTGCACGGCTCCACGTCGCTGCTGCTCGCGTTGCTGGCCGAGGCCACCGCGACCGGGTCGTGGGCGGCCGCGGTGGGGATGCCGAACCTCGGGCTGGTCGCGGCGGAAGAACTCGGGGTGGAGGTCGGCAGGCTGGCGCTGGTGCCTCGGCCGGGGGTGGAGATCGCCTCGGTGGCCGCAGCGCTGCTCGACGGTGTCGACCTGGTCGCAGTCGCCCCGGGCGGTGTGGCTCCCTCGGTGGCGCGCAGGCTCTCCGCCCGTGCGCGACACCGGGGAGCCGTGCTGCTGTCGCTGGGCCCGTGGCCCGGCGCTGAGCTGGAACTCACCTGCGTCACCGCCCAGTGGACGGGGCTCGATTCCGGCGCGGGCCACCTCCGCAGCCGCCGGCTCGAAGTCCGGGTCTCGGGCCGCGGTGCGGCGGCCAGGGCGCGGCACGCTGAACTGACGCTGCCCGGCGCCGCCCTCGAGCGGGTGGAGCCGTTCGTCGTGCAGTGGGCCGCGGAGGAGGTCGGATGACCGCCTGTCTGGGAACTGGCCCTGCCTGGCATCACCCTCGAGTGGGTGGAGCCGCAGCGGGCCGTGGTGTGGCGGCACACCGAACTGGCCATGCCTGGCGCCGCCCCTGGGGTGGAGCTGCTCGCGGTGCAGCGGGCCGCGGAGGAAGTCGGATGACCGTCGCCTGTCTGGGAAGTGGCCCTGCCTGGCATCACCCTCGAGTGGGTGG
This sequence comes from Amycolatopsis dongchuanensis, assembly GCF_039542405.1. Classification (NCBI taxonomy): domain Bacteria; kingdom Bacillati; phylum Actinomycetota; class Actinomycetes; order Pseudonocardiales; family Pseudonocardiaceae; genus Amycolatopsis; species Amycolatopsis dongchuanensis. The sequence goes on along the minus strand of NZ_BAABIB010000091.1, from coordinate 87,479 downwards.
AGCCGCAGCGGGCCGTGGTGTGGCGGCACGCCGAAGTGGCCCTGCCTGGCGCCACCCTCGAGCGGGTGGCGCGGCAGCGGACCGCCGTGCGGCGGCCAGAGCGCGGCGCGCCGAACTGCCCCTGCCCAACACCATCCCCGGGCGGGTGTGGACAGCGGAGGACGTCGGATGACCACCCCCGTCCGGATGCTCGTCGTGTGGTGTCCCGACTGGCCCGCGGTCGCGGCGGCGCTCGCGGCGGGGGTGCCCGCGCACCTGCCCGCCGCGGTGTTCGCCGCCAACCGGGTCGTCGCCTGCTCCGCCGTCGCTCGCACTGCCGGGGTGCGCCGCGGCATGCGGCGGCGGGAAGCGCAGTCCCGCTGCCCCGAACTGACGGTCTTCGCCACCGACGAAGGGCGTGACGCGCGGCTGTTCGAACCCGTCGCGGCGGCCGTCGAGGAACTGGTCGTCGGCGTGGAGGTGGTGCGGCCGGGGCTCGTCGCGGTCCCCGCCGACGGGGCCGCCGGCTACTTCGGCGGTGAGCAGGCGCTGGCCGAACTCCTCCTCGACCAGGTGTCCACCCGCGCCGGGGTGGAGTGCCAGATCGGCATCGCCGACGGGCTGTTCGCCGCGACGCTCGCCGCGCACCGGTCGGCCATCGTCGACCGCGGGGCGGCCAAGGAGTTCCTCGCCCCACTGGGCGTCCACGAACTCGACCAGCCGGACGCCGACCGCGCCGAACTCGTGGACCTCCTGCGGCGACTGGGATTGCGCACCCTCGGCGCCTTCGCCGCGCTCACCGAGCGCGACGTGGTGTCCCGGTTCGGCCACCCCGGCCTGCTCGCGCACCGCCTCGCCAACGGCCGCGTCGAACGCCCGCCCCACCGGCGCCGCCCACCGCCGGAGCTGTCCGTGCCCGAGGAGTTCGACCCACCGCTGGACCGCGTCGACGCCGCCGCGTTCATGGCGCGCACCCTCGCCGAACGGTTCCACGCCGGGCTCGCCGCGCACGGCCTGGCCTGCACGCGGCTGGGCATCTACGCCACCACCGAGCACGGCCAGGAACTCAGCCGGGTGTGGCGCTGCGCCGAACCCCTGACGCCACAAGGGATCGCCGACCGCGTCCGCTGGCAGTTCGAAGGCTGGCTGCGGGCCGACGAGCGGGACCGGCCCACGGCCGGTGTCGTGCGGCTGCGGCTGGAACCGGAGGAAACCGTCGAAGGGCGGTCACTCCAGCTCGGCCTCTGGCGCGGCGGCTCGCCCGGCATGTCCGGCGAGCAGGACGAGAAAGCGGGCCGCGCACTGGTCCGGGTGCAGGGGCTGCTGGGCCCGGACAGCGTGTTCACCGCGGTCCTCGACGGCGGCCGCGGCCCCGCCGAACGGGTCCGGCTGGTGCCGTGGGGTGACCAGCGGGCCACCACGAGCCCACCGGACGCCACCTGGCCCGGCCGCCTGCCGGAGCCGTCCCCGGCGACGGTGCTCGCCACGCCCACACCCGCCAAGGTGCGGGACGCCTCGGGCGAGGAGGTCGCCCTCACCCCGCGGCGAAGGCTCACCGCACCACCCGCCGAGGTGGTCCTGCCCGGCGGGGGCGGCCCGCGCCCGGTGCTGGACTGGGCCGGGCCGTGGCGGGTCGAACCGCGGTGGGGTGGCACGGGCGGGTGCACGCGCATCCAGGTGCTGCTGGCGGGCGAACCGGAACTGGCGCTGCTGCTGACCCGAACCGACGAAGAAAGTCCGAAGTGGACAGTTGAAGGAGTGTACGACTGATGGACGACGAGTTTCTCCGCAGCGTGCGGCAATGGCTGGTGCGAGCGGAACTCCGGCGGATGGAACAGGCGCTGGAGCAGGACGAGCCCCTCATCCCGCTGCCCCGGACCCCGCAGGACTGAAAAAGCATGGGCTGGAACAACCCCGTCGTCCCGTGGCGGAACCTGGAACGGACGCTGAACGGCGACCCGGTCCCACTCGACGGCGGCGATTCCCCCGCGTGGAGCCGAAAACGCGAGGGCTACCTGAAACCGGCCGACTTCCCGGCCCGCCGGGCGGACGACCTGTCCGGCGGCCGGAAGCGCGTGCCCTACGCCGAGCTGCACTGCCACTCCAACTTCAGCTTCCTCGACGGCGCGAGCGACCCCGAGGAGCTGGTGGAACAGGCCGCGCGGCTGGAGCTGGACGCGATCGCGCTCACCGACCACGACGGCATGTACGGCGTGGTCCGCTTCGCCGACGCGGCGAGGGAACTGGGCGTGCGCACGGTGTTCGGCACCGAGCTGAGCTTCGGGCTTTCCGGCCCGCAGAACGGGATTCCCGACCCCGAGGGCGAGCACCTCCTCCTGCTGGCCAAGCAGACCGACGGGTACGCGGCGCTGTGCCGGGCGATCACCGCGGGTCAGCTGCACGGCCACGACGTCGAACTGCCCAAGGCGGAACGCGCCGAGAAGGGCCGCCCGGTGTACGACCTGGAGGCCGTGGCTTCCGAGGTGCACGGCAAGGTCGTGGTGCTCACCGGCTGCCGCAAGGGTCCCGTGCGCCGCGCGCTGCACCGGGAGGGGCCCGCCGGTGCGGCGAGGGAGATCCGCCGCCTGATGGACCTGTTCGGCAGGGAGCAGGTGTTCGTCGAACTGCTCGACCACGGCCACCCCGGGGACAGCACGCACAACGACGTCCTCGCCGCGGTCGCCGAGCGGCTGGGGGTGCTGACGGTGGCGACCAACGCGGTGCACTACGCCACCCCGGGCCGGGACCGGCTCGCCGGGGCCATGGCGGCCATCCGGGCCCGCCGCAGCATCGACGAGCTGGAGGGCTGGCTGCCCGCCGCCGGCACGGCCTTCCTGCACTCCGGCGCCGAGATGGCGGAACGCTTCGCCCGCTACCCCGGCGCGGTGCAACGCGCCGCGTTGCTGGGCCTGGAATGCGCGTTCGACCTGAAGCTGATGGCGCCGAAACTGCCGCCGTTCGACATCCCCGAGGGGTACACCGAGGCGAAGTTCCTGCGGGAGAAGGTGTTCGAGGGCGCGCAGAAGGAGTACGGCACCCGCGAGGAACGCCCGGACGCGTACGCGCAGATCGACCACGAGCTGGAGATCATCGAGCGGCTGGGGTTCCCCGGCTACTTCCTCATCGTCTGGGACATCGCGAAGTTCTGCCGCGAGGAGGGAATCCTGTGCCAGGGCCGGGGTTCCGCCGCGAACTCCGCGGTCTGCTACGCGCTGGGCATCACGAAGGTCGACTCGGTGAAGTGGCACCTGCTGTTCGAACGGTTCCTCGCCCCCGACCGCGACGGCTACCCCGACATCGACCTCGACATCGAGTCCGACCGGCGCGAGGAGGTCATCCAGTACGTCTACGCCAAGCACGGGCGGCTGCGGGCGGCACAGGTGGCGAACGTGATCACCTACCGCGCCAAGTCCGCCGTGCGCGACGCGGCACGCGCGCTCGGCTACTCGCCGGGGCAGCAGGACGCGTGGAGCAAGCAGATCGACCGCTGGGGCCCGCTGCGGACCACCAAGGACGACCACGACCACGACATCCCCGCACCGGTGCTGGAACTGGCGGGCGCGCTGGAGGACTTCCCGCGCCACCTCGGCATCCACTCCGGCGGCATGGTGATCTGCGACCGCCCGGTGAGCGAGGTGTGCCCGATCGAGTGGGCCCGCATGGAGAACCGCAGCGTGCTGCAGTGGGAGAAGGACGACTGCGCGTCCGCGGGGCTGGTCAAGTTCGACCTGCTCGGGCTGGGCATGCTCTCCGCGCTGCGGTACATGATCGAGCTGGTGCGCGACCACAAGGGCATCGAGGTCGAACTCGGCAAGCTCGACCTGGAGGACGCCAACATCTACGAGATGCTGCAGCGGGCCGACGCCGTCGGGGTGTTCCAGGTGGAGAGCCGGGCGCAGATGGCGACGCTGCCGCGGCTCAAGCCCACGGAGTTCTACGACCTGGCGATCGAGGTGGCGCTCATCCGCCCCGGCCCCATCCAGGGCGGCTCGGTGCACCCCTACATCCGGCGCCGGAAGGAGGGACGGGAACGGGAGGAGTGGTACGACCACCCGCTGCTGAAGAACGCGCTCGGCAAGACCAAGGGCGTGCCGCTGTTCCAGGAACAGCTGATGCAGATCGCGCTGGACCTCGCCGACTTCACCGCCGCCGAGGCCGACGAGCTGCGGCACGCCATGGGCGCCAAGCGGTCCACGAAGAAGATGGAACGGCTGCGCCGCCGGTTCTACGACGGCGCCGCGAAGAAGGGCATCGGCGAGGAGCTCGCCGGACGCATCTTCGAGAAGATGAAGGCGTTCTCCAACTTCGGGTTCCCCGAGAGCCACGCGCTGAGCTTCGCGTACCTCGTGTTCGCCAGCGCGTACTTCAAGTACTACCACCCGGACGCGTTCTGCGCGGGCCTGCTGCGGGCGCAGCCGATGGGGTTCTACTCGCCGCAGTCCCTCGTCGCCGACGCGCGGCGGCACGGGGTCACCGTGCACGGCCCGGACGTCAACGCCAGCGAACCGCACGCCACGCTCGAACCCCACGGTGACGGGCACGCGGTGCGCGCAGGGCTCGGGACCGTGCGGCTGATCGGGCAGGCGCTGGCCGAAAAACTGGTCGAGGAAAGGAAAAGCGGCGGGCCGTACCAGCACATGGCGGACGTGGCGCGGCGCGTGCGGCTGACCAGACCGCAGGTCGAGGCACTCGCGACGGCGGGTGCGTTCGGCTGCTTCCCGGAGATCGGCGGGGACCGGCGCCGGGCGTTGTGGGCGGCCGGGGCGGTGGCCGAGGAACGGCCGGAGAAGCTGCCGGGCAGCGTCGTCGGCACGGACGCGCCCGCATTGCCGGGCATGGACGAAGTGGACCTGGCGGTCGCCGACGTGTGGGCCACCGGCATGTCCCCCGGCAGCTTCCCCACGGAGTTCATCCGCGACCGGCTCGACGCGCTGGGCGTGGTGCCGGCGGCGAAGCTGGCCGACGTCGAAAGCGGCAAACGGGTGCTCATCGGCGGGGCGGTCACCCACCGGCAGCGCCCGGCGACGGCGGGCGGCATCACGTTCCTCAACATCGAGGACGAGACGGGCATGGTGAACGTCATCTGCACGGCCGGGCTGTGGCACCGCTACCACCGGATCGCGCGGGGCAGCCCGGCGCTGCTGATCCGCGGGGTCGTGGAGCGGGCGGACGGGGTGGTGAGCGTCCTGGCCGACCGCCTGCAGCACCTGCCGATGCGGATCCCGTCGAAATCGCGGGATTTCCGGTGAGCTCAGGACATCCGGAACGTGAAGTACTCGACGCGCCGGCCCTCCCGGGTCAGTTCCTGGCTGGCGACGACCTCCGTGGTGAAGCCCGCCTCGTCGGCCAGCCGCCGCAGGAACGGCAGATCACCGCTGGTGCCGAAGAAGACGAGCAGGCGGCCGCGGTCGGTCAGGTGGGCGCGGGCACCCGCGAAGAAGGCCCTGAGCGCGCGGTAGTCCTCGTCGGTGATCGCGGCCTCGAACAGGTCGCGTGGCGCGAACCAGCGGAACGGCGGGTCGAACACGATGAGGTCGAACCGGCCCTCGACGGCCTCGAACACGTCGCTCCGCAGCACGGTGATCCGGTCGCCGACGCCGTTGCGCTCGGCGTTCTCCCGGGCGGCGGCCAGCGCGTGCGGGTTGATGTCCACGGCCACCACGTCCCGAGACTTCGACGCGGCGAGGATCGCGTTGACCCCGCTGCCGGTGCCCACGTCGAGCACGCGGTCGTCCTCGCGGACCTCCTCCAGCACCGCGTCGCCGAGCAGCGCGGACGTGCCGGAGATCGGCATCACCTCCGGCGGCACGACGATCGTGTGGCCGAGGTAGGAGAAGGTGCGTGGCGTGTCGCTGCGGATGCCCTCGTTGGCCTCTTCGTGCCAGCGGTGGATCCGGTCGACGTCCTCGGGGGACAGCATCGGCTCGTGGGCCATGTCCCCGATTGTGGCAGGCTCCGGGCATGGACGAAGCCGAAATCGGGGAGGACTACCGGGACGCGGTGCTGCCGGGGGCGCGCTGGGAGAAGCGGCGGTTCGTGCGCTGCGACTTCAGCGAGGCGGACCTGCGGGGGCTCGTCACGCAGGGCTGCACGTTCGACGAGTGCGACTTCACGCGTGCCGACCTCGGGGAGTCGCGGCACGAGACGTCGGCGTTCCGGTCCTGCACCTTCGACCGGACGGTGCTCGCCTCGGTCTCGTGGCGTGGCTGCTCCCTGCTCGGGTCGTCCTTTGTGGACTGCCGCATGCGGTCGATTTCGGCGCGGGACACCGACTTCACCCTCGTCAGCCTCGGCCGCGCGGACCTGCGCAAGCTCGACCTGTCGGGGCTGCGGTTCCGCGAGGCGAACCTCGTCGAGTCGAACCTGACCGGTGTGAACCTGCGTGACGCGGACCTGCGGGGCGCGCGGCTGCTCGGCACCGACTTCTCGGACGCGGACCTGCGGGGCGCCAAACTCGACGCGAACGGGTTCGTCCAGGCGAAGTTCAGCGGCGCGCGGATCGATGTCGACATGGCGATCACGTTCGCGGCCGCGCACGGACTCGTGGTGTCGTAACGGAAAACGGCCGGCTCCCCGGGTGGGGAGCCGGCCGTTGCCGGTCATTCGATGGGTGGTTCGCCCGGGTCGAGTTCGATGAGGTCGCCCTCGGCGAGCAGTTCCTCGATCGACGCGGGCAGCAGGTAGGCCGCGCCGCCACCGGGCTGGTTGAACCACGGGATCGCGACGCCGGCGAGCGCCTCGATGGGCCGCTGCACGCGGTACACGTGGTATGGCCTGCTGACCCACTCGGGCACGAGCGAGCGCTCCTCGAACGGCGTGCCCGCGGCGTACGTCAGGTTGCCGTCGGGGTTGCCGAAGCGGTCGAGTTCACTGCCGGCGGGCAGTTCGCGCATTTCCTTGCCGCGGAACAGGGTCAGCGGGGGTTCGCCGGGCAGCGGCTGGACGGGCCACTGCCCGCCGTTCTGCGCGGCGGCAGGCCGTGCCTCGCGGCGCGGCTGCTGCGTCGCCGGCTCGCGACGCGCGGGAGGCGGCACCGGGGCGGCCACCATGGTGGGCGGCGCCTCGACGACGGTCTCCTCCAGCCCCGCGTCCCCGGGGGACGGGCGCGGAGCCTCCTCGGCACGCCCTTCGCGGAACCCCGGATGCGGCTCCCGCCCCGCGGCCGGCTGCTCCTCCCCGCGGAAGCCGGGCTGTTCCTCGCGGAAGTCCGGTTCGTCCCCGCGGTTCCGGAACCCGGGCGGCTGTTCCTCGCCGTGCGGGGTTTGGAAGCCGGGGCGTGCGGGGTCTTCGGTGTGGGGGGTTTGGAAGCCGGGGCGGGCGGGGTCTTCGCCGTGGGGGGTTTGGAAGCCGGGGCGTGCCGGGTCCTCGGCGTGGGGGGTTTGGAAGCCGGGGCGTGCCGGGTCCTCGGCGTGGGGGCTTTGGAAGCCGGGGCGCGCAGGGTCCTCGGCGTGAGGGCCCTGGAATCCTGGGCGTCCCGGGTCCTCGCCACGGCTGCCCTGGAAGCCCGCGGGTTGCTCGTCGGGGTGTCCTTCGCGGAAGCCAGGCGGCTCCTCCCCGCGGCCGTTCCGGAACCCCGGCGGCTGTTCTTGGCCGCGGGCGCCCTGGAAGCCCGGTTCCCCGCGGCCGCCCTGGAAGGCGGCGGGCGGTTGCTCCTCGGGGCGCCCCTCGCGGAAGCCCGGGTGGGGGTGCTCGTCGCCGCGGGTGCCCTGGAACGCCGCGTGTTCTTCGCGAGCGCCCTGGAAAGCGGCGTGCTGCTCGTCGCCTCGCCCGCCCTGGAACGCGGCGTGCTGTTCCTCGCCGCGGAAGCCCGGGTGTGGCGGCTCCTCGGCGGCACCCTGGAAGCCGGGGGCGGCCTGGTCCTCGCGGGCGCCCTGGAAGCCGGGGGCGGCCTGCTCCTCACCGCGGAAACCAGCGTGGGCGGCGGCGTGCTCCTCACGCTGCCCGGGGCGACCGGCAGGCGACGGCTCCTCCGCACGGTTGCCACGGAAAGCGGGGATTTCCCGGCCTGGGAGCGGCTGTTCTTCGTTCCGCCCGTTCCGGAACGGGGCGGGCTGCTCCTCACCCCGGAAGCCCGACGACGGCTGCTCCTCGCGCCGGCCGCCCTGCGTTCCGGGGCGCCCTGCCTGCTCTTCGCCGCGGTTCTCGCGGAAGCCTGGCTCCTCGCCGCGGCCGCCACGGAAGCCCGGAGGTGCCTGCTCCTCGCCGCGGCCCTCGCGGAAGCCCGGCTCCTCGCCGCGGTTCTCACGGAACCCTGGCTCCTCACCGCGCCCGCTGCGGAAGCCCGGGGGCGGCTGCTCTTCGCCCCGCTCATCGCGGAAGCCCGGAGGTGCCTGCTGCTCGCCCCGCTCATCGCGGAAGCCTGTGGGGGCCTGGCCCTCACGGAAGCCGGGGCGCGCGTCGCCGCCGCGGAAGTCTGGCTGGGGGTCCCGGCCCTCGGCGGCCGACCTGGCATCGTCCGGACGGAAGGCTGGGTGGGCGCCACCGGCCGCGGGAGTCTCGCCCCGCCCATCGCGGAACGCGGGCTGCTGCTCGGGCCCGCGCGAGCCTGGCTGCGCCTCGGCGCCACGGAAGCCGGGCTGCGCCTCCGTCCCGCGCAGGTCGGGCTGCTCGGCTCCGTGCAAGCCCGTCTGCGGTTCGGACGCCTGCGCCTCGACTCCACGGAAGCCCGCTTGCGCCCCAGGCACGCCCGGCGCTTCGGACCCGCGCGAGCCTGCCTGCGCCTCGGGCGCATGGGAGCCTGCCTCGGCACCTCGCGAACCTGCCTGCGACTCGGCTCCATGCAAGCCGGACTGCTCGGATCCGCGCAAGCCCAGCTGCTCGGATCCACGGAAGCCCGCCTGCTCAGACCCCCGCAAGCCGGACTGCTCGGAGCCACGGGAACCCGGCTGAGCCTCGGTTCCACGCAAGCCCGCCTGCTCGGACCCATGCGCGCCTGCCTGCCGCTCGCGCCCACGCAAGCCCGCCTGCTCGGCCCCGTGCAAGCCCGGCGCCTCGGCCCCACGCGAGCCAGCCTCGTGCCCGCGCCCCTCGGCTCCGCGTGGGCCTGCCTGCGGCTCGCCTCCGCGGAAGCCGCCTGCGGCATCCACGGCCGCGGCGCCGAACTCCGCCGCTCCTTCCTGCGGGGGCGCGTGGAAGGCGGTCGCCTCCGGGCCGGTCCGGAAACCACCGGCAGCCGCACCCTCCTGGACCGGGGCGTGAAAAGCAGTCGCCTCGGGGTTGGCGGCCTCGAAATCGGGCCCCTCCGCCGGGACCTCCTCGGCGGACACGGCCGACACAGCCGACCCAGCCGCGGCCTCTCGCGGCTCCGGGCCACCCTCGGCCGCCTCGCCGAAACCGCGACGCGAAGCCCGCGCGCGGTCCGCGCTCGGGCCGCCGTTGACGGGGGCCGTGTCGTCCGGCTGGGGCGGCGGCGCCGGCGCTAGCACCACTTCCTGCCCACGCCGGTCGAGCAGCAGCTTGCCCAGCATGAACGCCGCCGCGTCCTCGGCGTCACCGAAGACGGCGGGGTTCTTCAACTCCCCGTCGTACCAGCCGACGCGCCAGCCGGACTCCACCTGCTCGATGCTCCAGCCGCGCTCGGCGGGCTCACCCAGCCGGTACGCCGACTCGGGCACACCCAGCTCCCGCAACCGGCTCCGCAACGTCTCCAGCGCGGGCTCCGGCTTCTCGTCCACGACGGGCGGCTGCACCATCGTGGGCGGCCCGTCGTCCAGCTTCGGCGCCGGGGCGAACGTCGTGGCGGGCTGCGCCTCCTGCTCCGGCACCGGCGGCCGGGGCGCGCGCGGCGGGGGAGGCGGCGGCTGGTTGCCGCGGGTCAGGTGGGCCGCGGCCGCCTGCCGGGTCTGCTCGGGCACATCGCCCAGCCGGAACCCGGCCTGCTGGATGTGCGCGACCAGCTCGCCCTCCGGGGCGATGCCGTACTCCTGCAGGTAGTAGTTGACCGCGGCGGGCCAGATCCACGTGCCGTCCGTGTGGAACGCCACCGGCACCTTCGGGGTGGGCGGCGACGCGAGCCGGTCGAGGTCGAGGCCGCGCTCGGACAGCACCACCGGCGCCGTGCTCAGGTACTCGTACAGCCGGTCCAGCTCGTCGGCGTCCAGCTCCGGGCGGTTGAGCACCGGGCGGCCGTCGGGGCCCTGGCCGTCGAAGATGCGGGCGATGCGGAACCGCGGTCCCGGCTGCTCCGGGCCGAGGCCGGACATCCGCCGCATCAGCCACTCCGGCACGTTCTCCTCGGAACGCGGGAACATGCGCAGCTCGTCGGCGTACGCCTGCGGGGGCGGCTGGAGGTCCCAGTGCGGCTCGTCGCGGTCGTACTCCAGGTTGTAGCTCGATGGGTGGTCAAGCTGGTAGCGGGCGTTGAACCAGGTGCCGCGACCCTCGCGGTACATACCGGCGCGCAGGCGCCCGAACAGCGTCGCGATGTCGTGGGTCGCCATCCACTCGCCGACGCTGCCGTCCTCCGAGACGACCTCCCCGGTCAGCTCGTGGTACCGGCCCACCGCCCGGTAGTGCGCCGTCACGCGGCGCCAGTCGCGTGGGGCCGCCCGGAGCAGGGCCAGTCCGATCTGCTTGACCAGAGTGTCCTGCTCGGTCGCGTTCAGCTGCGTCGTCGGTTGAGCCACCAGCTCATTTTGACGGGTGGGCTGGACGAATGCACACCACCCGCACCATTACCTCGGTTGACCTGTATTTATACCTCCACCGAGGTACGCAGCGTCTGACCGGAGCTACTCGGAGTGTCCTCTGCCAGAATGGGGGCCGTGACGGCGAAGGTTCTCGACGGCAAAGCGACCAAGGACGCCATCTACGCGGAACTCAAGCCGCGGGTGGCCGCACTGGCCGAGCAGGGCGTCACGCCCGGCCTCGGCACGGTGCTCGTCGGGGACGACCCCGGCTCGCACTCGTACGTGAAGATGAAGCACGCGGACAGCGCCAAGGTGGGGGTCAACTCCATCCGGCGTGACCTGCCCGGCGACATCACCCAGGAAAAGCTGGAAGCCGTCATCGACGAGCTGAACGCCGACCCGGCCTGCCACGGGTACATCGTGCAGCTGCCGCTGCCCAAGCACCTCGACACCGGCCGGATCCTGGAGCGCATCGACCCGGCGAAGGACGCCGACGGCCTGGCCCCGGTCAGCCTCGGCAGGCTCGTGCTCAACCAGCCCGGCCCGCTGCCGTGCACGCCGTACGGCATCGTCGAGCTGTTGCGCCGCTACGAAATCCCGATCGCGGGCGCGAACGTCACGGTGGTCGGCCGCGGGATCACCGTCGGCCGCGCGCTGGGCCTGCTGCTGACGCGCCGCAGCGAGAACGCGACCGTGACGCTGTGCCACACGGGCACGCGTGACCTGGCGGCGGAGGTGCGGCGCGCGGACATCGTGGTCGCCGCGGCCGGGGTGCCGGGGATCATCACGCCGGACATGGTCAAGCCCGGTGCGGCGGTGCTGGACGTCGGTGTTTCGCACGTCGACGGCAAGCTGACCGGGGACGTGGCGCCCGGGGTCGAGGAGGTCGCCGGCTGGGTTTCGCCGAACCCCGGCGGGGTCGGGCCGATGACCAGGGCGATGCTCGTGACCAACGTCGTGGAGGCGGCCGAGCGTGTCGTTGCCTCGCGGTAGCCGCCGTCCCGCCCTGCTGGAGCAGGTGCCGTTCGCCATCGTGCTCGCGCTGGTGGCGGTCGCCGCGGTGCGCATCCTGCAGTACCACTGGCGGCAGGGCGCCGTCATCGTCGGCGGCGCCCTGCTCGTGGCGGCGGTGTTCCGCGCGGTGCTGCCGAGCGTCCGCGCCGGGCTGCTCGCGGTCCGCGGCCGCCCGGTGGACGTCCTCAGCTACGCCGGGCTCGGCGTGCTGTTGCTGTTCCTGGCGTTCACCATCAGCAACGGCCCGTTCGGCGGCTGAACGCTCAGGCCGCGACCGGTTCGGGTGCCGTGGCCTGCTTCCGGTCGAGCGTGCCCGACACGGCGGCGATGGACAGGCCCAGCACCGACAGGATCGCGCCGACCAGGTTGGGTGCGACCAGGCCGAGGCCGCCCGCGATGACGAGGCCGCCGAGGTAGGCGCCGATCGAGTTGGCGATGTTGAACGCCGACTGCACCGCGGCCGAGACCAGCGACGGCGTGCCGCCGGCCTTCTGCATGATCCGCGTCTGCATCATCGGGCCGATCATGAACCCGGTGACGCCGACGGCGAAGATCGTCACCGCCGCGCCGATCTTGCTGTGCGCGGTGAGGGTGAAGACCGCCAGCACGGCGGCCAGCGCGAACAGCGCGACGTACAGGCTGGGCATCAGCGCGCGGTCCGCCAGCCGCCCGCCCAGCAGGTTGCCGATCGTCATGCCGACACCGGCCAGCGCCAGCAGCAGCGTGACGTTGTGCGGCGAGTAGCCCGCCACGTCGGTGAGCATCGGCGTCACGTAGGACAGGGAGGCGAACACGCCGCCCATGCCGACGGTGACGATGGCCAGCGCGAGCCACACCTGCGGGCGCCGGAACGCGGCGAGTTCGCTGCGCAGCGACGCCTCCGCCGGGCGGCCCTGGTGCGGCACGAGCTTCGCGATCGCGGCGAGCGCGAGCACCCCGATCAACGCGACCACGCCGAAGGTCGCGCGCCAGCCGACCTGCTGGCCGAGCAGGGTGCCCAGCGGCACGCCCACCACGTTGGCCAGCGTCAGGCCGAGGAACATCATCGACACGGCCTTGGCGCGGTCACCGGGCTTGACGAGGCTCGACGCGACCACGGCCCCGGCGCCGAAGAACGCGCCGTGCGGCAGCCCGGCGAGGAAGCGGAACAGGACCCCGAACTCCTGGTTCGGCGACAGCGCGAACAGCAGGTTGCCCAGGGTGAACAGGGCCATCATGGCCAGCAACATGGTCTTGCGCGGCAGCCGCACGGCGACCGCGGTGAGCAGGGGTGCGCCGACGACCACGCCGAGCGCGTACCCCGTGATCAGGTAGCCCGCCGAGGGGATGGAGACCCCGAAGTCGGCGGCCGCCTGCGGGAGCACACCCATCATGACGAACTCGGTGGTGCCGATTCCGAAGGCACCGATGGCCAGCGCGAGTAGCGCGATGGGCACGGTTCTCCTTTCCAGGACTAGAACTGCATCGATACAGACCGGGGACAAGAAAGAAGGACAGCCACCGGGCGCGTCGCAGCGCGCGGAACTGTCCCGCATTCATTCTGAACGGCGTGGGGGCGCCATGTCATCCCGCCGCCGGGGTGATGCTTCTTACGTGACGCTCAGTCGTGGGCCGGCGTGATTTCGCAGTCGGAGCCGGGGAAGACGAGCCCCTCGTGGCCATCCGCGAAGCGGACGAGGTACGGCGGCCCGCCGTCCTCACCCCGCACCTCGACAATCTCACCCTGCTGCTCGGCCGCGCCGACCGTCCGGCCGTGCACGAGGATCCGGTCTCCCACGGTTGCGTGCATCGTCGACACCTCCGCGGGAACCAGGATAGTTTCGCGCGCCGGAGGCGTCGAGGGCCTCGCTAGGACTTCGCCGCGGCCTTGGCCGCCTTCTTGAACGCCCTGACCTCGGCGAGCGTCTCGGCGCTGGTGACGTCCGCGATCGACCGCCGGGAGCCCTCCTCGCCGTACGCGCCCGCCGCTTCACGCCAGCCCTCCGGCTGCACGCCGCGCTGCTTTCCCAGCAGGGCGAGGAAGATCCGGGCCTTCTGGTCGCCGTAACCCGGCAACGCCTTGAGGCGCTTGAGGACTTCCTTGCCGTCCGGCTTGCCGGCCTTCCAGATCCGGTCCGCCTTGCCGTCGTAGTGCTCCAGGACGTGGTGCGCCAGCGCGTGGACCCGGCGGGCCATCGAACCCCCGTAGCGGTGGATGGCGGGCGGCTGCACGCACAGCTCCACGAACTCGTCCACCGGGGTCTCGGCGATCTTGGTGATGCTGAACCCGCCCATCCGGTCGGCGATCTTCTTCGGCCCCATGAACGCGTGTTCCATCGGGAACTGCTGGTCCAGGAGGAGCCCGGTGAGGAGGGCGAACGGGTCAGCCGAGAGGAGCTTGTCGGCCTCGGCGTCGCCGGTCAGGCGCAGCGTCTTGGGCATGGGGCATTTTGACACGCGGTCCGCCCGCGAAGCACCAGATGGCGATGACGGGATCGCAGATCGCGCAGCCGAGTGACGAGGTGTGGGCGAACGGCAGGATCGGCGCGCCCTTGAGGTGGTGGACGATGTCGGTCGCCGTGTGCAGCAGCCACGCGATGCCGATGAACGTCCACGAGTCCAGTCCCCGGTAGGCGCAGTAGGTGATCAGGGCCGTGACGGCGATCTCCCACGGGCCCAGCGCGCCGCTGCTGAGGTAGGCGGCACCGGCGCCGCCGACCATGAGCGCGTTGAAACGGCGCCGGGAAACGGGATCGCGGATGAGCGAGTTCAACAAGGCGTACAGGATGCCGATGAGAATCGGGGCAACGATGATCACGGCTGGACGCTATGCCCGGCCGCCGCGCCCCGGAACGGGCTGGATTGCCAGGTTGCGACGGATTTTCGCCAGCTACGGTCGTGCCATGCACACGGTGGCGGTACTGGCGCTGGAAGACGTGATCCCGTTCGACCTGTCGACCCCGATCGAGGTGTTCAGCCGGACTCGCCTGCGCGGCGGCGGCCCCGCCTACCGCGTGCTGGTGTGCGGCGCGTCGCCGAGCGTCGCCGCGGGCGCGTTCACCTTGCAACCGGGCCACGGCCTGGAGGCGCTCGCCGAGGCGGACACGATCATCCTGCCGGGCACCGCCAATCCGGCCAGACCCGTGCCCGACGACGTCCTCGACGCCCTGCGGCAGGCCGCGGCGCGGGGCAGCCGGATCGCCTCGATCTGTTCGGGCGCCTTCATCCTCGCCGCCACAGGCCTCCTCGACGGGCTGCGCGCGACGACGCACTGGTTCGCCGCAGGCGTTTTCGCGCAGCGGTATCCGGCCGTCGACCTCGACCCGGACGTGCTCTACGTCGACAACGGCCAGTTCCTCACGTCGGCGGGTGCCGCGGCGGGGCTGGACCTGTGCCTGCACCTCATCCGCCGGGACCACGGTTCCGCCGTCGCTGCCGAGGCCGCGCGGCTGTCCGTGATGCCGCTGGAACGCGAGGGTGGGCAGGCGCAGTTCATCGTCCACGACCAGCCGCCGGTGCCCCGCGGCTCGGTGCTGGAACCACTGTTGCGGTGGCTGGAGGACAACGCGGAGCGAGACCTCGCGCTCGAAGACATGGCGGCACACGCGGGGATGAGCACGCGCACCCTCAACCGCCGCTTCCGGGAACAGACCGGCACGACGCCGGTGCAGTGGCTGCACCGGATCCGCGTCCGCCGCGCTCAGCACCTGCTCGAAACCACCGACGACCCGGTCGACCGCATCGCGGGCGCGGTCGGTTTCGGTTCGTCCACGGCGTTCCGCGACCGGTTCAAGCGCGTCGTCGGCACCAGCCCGCAGCGCTACCGCGCCGCGTTCCAGGGTTAGGGCGGGTCACCGGCCGCGCCGGCGCTTGATCGTCCGGCGGATCTCCTCCGAGGCCTCGCGGTAGGCCGGAGCGGCGCGGGCGAAGTAGTCGAACAGGATCTCCTGCTGTTCGGCCGGGTACTGGGCGAGCACCTCGGCGATGTGGCGCCGGGCTGGCGTGACGATCCGCTGGATCTCTGCGAGAGCCTCCGGCACCTGCTCGACCACCACCTTGCGGCGGTCCGCGGGGTCGGCCGCGCGGCGGACGTAGCCGGCGCGTTCGAGGCGGTCGATGAGCCGGGTCGTCGCGCCGGTGGTCAGACCCGTGCGAGTGGACAGCTCTCCCGAGGTCAGCGCGCCCTCGAGCGCGAGCAGGCTGAGCGCGTACCACTCCGAGGGGTTCAGGCCCGCGGCCTCCGCGGCGGCCAGTCCGTGCAGGCCCACGGCGTCGAGGTACTGGCGAAAGATCACGTGTTGCTCCTGGACGCTTGCCATCGTCACCCTCCTTCCGTAGTATCTGCATGTGTGCAGATACTGCTTCTGTACAGATACATTACACAGCCTGGAGGGTGATCATGAACAGCACGGACCAGACGACGGCGGTCACCGCGGTGGTCGACTCGCTCGGCGACGCGTGGGCTCGTGGCGACGCCGACGCGTATGCCGCCCACTTCACCGAAGACGCCACGTACGTCACCTTCGTCGGCACGCACTACCAGGGGCGGCGGGACATCGCGGAGAGCCACCGCGCCCTGTTCGCCGGGTTCCTCAAGGGCACGAAACTCACGTACGAGCTGCTCGACGTGCGCTTCCTCGGCCCGGACGTGGCCGTCCTCACCACCCGTGGGGACAACCACAAGGGTGCGGCTCCGAAGAAGCTGCCGAAGGTCCAGACCTACACCCTCGTGCGCGAGGGGGAGCGGTGGCTCATCGCGGCGTTCCAGAACACGCGGCGCAAGGCGTTGATGGAACGCCTCACGTTCCGGTTCGCGCCGGAGACCAGGCCCGCGGCGCGGCGCTGAAACGCTGTCCGGTGCCGCCTACGCCGAGGCCAGCGGCGTGAGCGCCTCGGCGAGCGGCTCCAGGATCTCCGGCTTCGCGCGGTGGGGCAGGTTCATGATCACCAGGTCCACGCCGGCCTCGGCGTAGGCCGCGACCTTGTCCACCGCCGGGCCGATGCCCTGCTCGGGGTCGATCACCACGTTCACCGAGCACACGATCTCCGCCGGGTTGCGCCCCACCTCGTCGCAGCGCACCAGCAGGGTTTCCTTGAGCGCGCGCCAGTCGGCGGGGCTCTGCACGATCGCGTTCCACTGCTGCGCCCACAGCGCCACCGCCCGCAGCGTGCGCCGCGGTCCCCGGCCGCCGATCACGATCGGCGGGTGCGGGCGCTGGAAGCCCTTCGGTTCGCAGCGCGCGTCGGTGAGCCGGAAGTAGCGGCCTTCGAACGTCGTGGTCTCCTGGGACAGCAGCCCGATGAGCACCTGCACGCCCTCGTCGAACTGGTCGAACCGCTCGCGCAACGGGGGCAGCTCGATGCCGTAGGCGTCGCACTCCTGCTGGTTCCAGCCCGCGCCGACGCCGAGGTCGAGACGGCCCTCGGAGATCACGTCGATCGTCGCCGCCATGTTCGCCAGCACCGCGGGGTGCCGGTAGATCATGCCCGTGACCTGGCAGCCGAGCCGGATCCGGCGCGTGGCCTGCGCGAGCGCGGCGAGCATCGTCCAGCCCTCGAAGTTGGGGCCGGCGAGGTCGCCGGTGAGCGGGTAGAAGTGGTCCCAGTTCCACGCCGACTCGAACAGCTCGATGTCGTCCGCGGCGATCCAGACGTCCCGCAGTTCCGGCCACGTCGTGTGTTCCGGCCTGGTCTTTATCCCGAAGCGCATTGCGCGATTCTGCCACCCGCGGACCCCCGCCGACGCGCGTTTTCCGGCCTGCCGAAGCATTCGTCGATGAAGGTGTTGACGCCCCGGCCGCCGCCTGCGACTTGAGGTGAGCCCGAAAGAGGCGCCGACGGCACGACTAGCGCCGGTGCCGCCGCGAACCTTCCGGGTGCCGCAGGTGGCGGAGTGAGCCACTTCTTACACCCGTGGCCTTCGGCCATCGCGGGGCGCAGGTCAGCGCTCCGGCAGTCGGCGGGGACGTACGTCTTCATCCCGAAGCGCATGCGGGAAACCTACGCGCACCCGGTGATCCGGGCCACGGTCCGAAACTGCGAGACTGGGCGTTCGTCACCACTTGGGGCGCTGAGCTCGCGCTAGCAGTACGCTTGTACCGCATACCACAGCGCATCGAACTCAAAACGCGAGGATCCGCGAGAGGAGCACCGCTGCTCATGGCCAAGATCAAGGTCGAGGGCACCGTCGTCGAGCTCGACGGCGACGAGATGACCCGCATCATCTGGCAGTTCATCAAGGACAAGCTCATCCATCCGTACCTGGATGTGAACCTGGCTTACTACGACCTGGGCATCGAGGAGCGGGACCGTACCGACGACCAGGTCACCATCGACGCGGCGAACGCCATCAAGCAGCACGGCGTCGGCGTCAAGTGCGCCACCATCACCCCCGACGAGGCCCGCGTCGAGGAGTTCGGCCTGAAGAAGATGTGGCGGAGCCCCAACGGCACCATCCGCAACATCCTCGGCGGCGTCGTCTTCCGCGAGCCGATCATCATCTCCAACATCCCCCGGCTGGTACCCGGCTGGACCAAGCCGATCATCATCGGCCGCCACGCGCACGGTGACCAGTACAAGGCCACCGACTTCAAGGTGCCCGGCCCCGGCACGGTGACCATCACCTACACGCCGGAGGACGGCTCCGAGCCGATGGAGTTCGAGGTCGCGAAGTTCCCCGAGGGCGGCGGGGTCGCCATGGGGATGTACAACTTCCGCAAGTCGATCGAGGACTTCGCCCGCGCCTCGCTGCAGTACGGCCTCGACCGCGGCTTCCCGGTGTACCTCTCGACCAAGAACACGATCCTCAAGGCCTACGACGGCATGTTCAAGGACGTCTTCGCCGAGGTCTTCGAGAACGAGTTCAAGGCCGACTTCGACGCCAAGGGCCTGACCTACGAGCACCGGCTGATCGACGACATGGTCGCCGCGTCGCTGAAGTGGGAGGGCGGCTACGTCTGGGCCACCAAGAACTACGACGGTGACGTCCAGTCCGACACGGTCGCGCAGGGCTTCGGTTCGCTCGGCCTGATGACGTCGGTGCTGCGCACGCCGGACGGCAAGACCGTCGAGGCCGAGGCCGCGCACGGCACGGTGACCCGGCACTACCGCCAGCACCAGCAGGGCAAGCCGACCTCCACGAACCCGATCGCGTCGATCTTCGCGTGGACCCGGGGCCTGGAGCACCGCGGCAAGCTGGACGGCAACTCCGAGCTGATCGGCTTCGCCACGAAGCTGGAGCAGGTCGTCATCGAGACCGTCGAGAGCGGCAAGATGACCAAGGACCTGGCCCTGCTCGTCGGCAAGGACCAGCCGTGGCAGACCACGGAGGAGTTCCTCGCGACCCTCGACGAGAACCTGGCGAAGAAGATCAACCAGGCCTGACGGGGTACCTGAGCAGCGGAACGAGGGCGCGCACCGGTTCGCCGGGCGCGCCCTTGTCGCTGTCCGTGACGGGCCGGTCACGCTCGTTGCGGCCTCCGGGTGGTTTCCGCCGTTCGGCCTGTCGCCGGTCAACTTTGTGTGGCTACCCTTACCCGGAGCGTTTTCGCAGACCGGCGAGGAGTTTCCCGTGATCCTGGGCATCCCGAAGAAACGGGTCCTGATGATCGTGGCCGTGCTGGTGGGCATCGGGCTCATCTACGTGATGGGCGCCGACAAGCGGGCGTCGGAAGGGGCGACCGGCGGCAGCGGCGGCTGCCAGGTCACGGTGACCGCCGACGTGCTCAACGTGCGGGCGGCTCCCGACGTGCACGCCGACATCGTGGCCAAGTTCAACCACGACGCGAAGACCGGCGCCGAGCCCGTGGTGCAGAACGGCTTCCGCAAGCTGGCCGAGAACAAGTGGGCCAAGACCGAGTACCTGCAGCCGGTCGCGGGCACCAACTGCGGCTGACGCTTTTCTGTCGGTGGGGCCCGGTAGCCTGCGGAGCGTGCTGACCATCTCCACCGTGAACGTCAACGGCATGCGTGCCGCCGCCAAGAAGGGCTTCGTCGAGTGGCTCGCCGCCAGCGAGGCCGACGTCGTCGCCTGCCAGGAGGTGCGCGCCGAAGCGAGCCAGCTGCCCGAGGAGGTCGTGGCGCCGATGGGCTGGCACGCGCACCACGCGGCGTGCTCGGTCAAGGGGCGCAACGGCGTCTCGGTGTACACGCGCGTCGAGCCGCTGGAGGTGCGTGTGGGCTTCGGCGAGCCGGAGTTCGAGGAGAGCGGGCGGTACCTGGAGGTGCACCTGCCGGGGCTGGTGGTGGCGAGCCTGTACCTGCCGAGCGGGGACGTCGGCACGCCGCGGCAGGAGGAGAAGGAGCGGTTCATGGCCGCGTTCCTGCCGTACCTGGTCGAGCTGCGCGGGAAGGCGGAGGCGGCCGGCGCCGAGGTCGTCGTGATGGGGGACTGGAACATCGCGCACGCCGAGGTCGACCTGAAGAACTGGCGCACCAACCGGAAGAACTCGGGCTTCCTGCCGGAGGAACGCGAGTGGCTCGGCCGGGTGTACTCCGAGGCGGGGTACGTCGACGTGCAGCGCAAGCTCGACCCGGAGGGCCCCGGCCCGTACACGTGGTGGTCCTACCGCGGCAAGGCGTTCGACAACGACGCGGGCTGGCGGATCGACCTCCAGGTCGTGACGCCGGGGCTCGCCGAGCGGGCGGTGTCGGCGCGGGTCGAACGCGCGGAGAGCTACGAAGCCCGCTGGTCCGACCACGCGCCGCTGACCGTCACCTACGACTGGGAGCCGCCACGGTGAGCTGAGTCCGGGCCCCGGCGCGGTCCTCACCGCCGGGGCCGTGCCCGTCACCCGCCGACGGCCTCGGCGAGGCGCTCGAGGAACGGGTGCTGGCTCTTCAGCAGCTTCTCGCGTGCCTCGGGGAGCCGGAACCAGCCGAAGCGGTCCATCTCGGGGAACTCGCACAGCTTGCCGGAACCCTTGGGCCACTCCATCTCGAACGTGCCCGGCACCACCTGCGCCGGATCGAGGTCGCCTTCCAGCGCCCACACGGTGACGACTTTGCCGCCGGACTGCTTGACCGCGCCGAGGTCGACGAGTTCGCCCTCCGGCACCGGGATGCCCAGCTCCTCGGCGAACTCGCGGCGGGCGGCCGCTTCCGGGGTTTCGTCCGGCTCGTACTCGCCCTTCGGCAGCGACCACCCGCCCGCGTCCTTCCGCGCCCAGAACGGGCCGCCCATGTGTCCCAAGAGGACTTCGAGCTCGCCGTCCGTCTTGCGGTACAACAGGATTCCCGCGCTCTGCTTCGGGCTCACGCCGCGAAGACCCCGTTCAGGAACTCTCGCCACGCCTGCTCGACCCGCTTCTCGTCGGCGCCGTCGGCGAACAGGTGCGCGCCCACGTCCACCGTGCTGCCGAAGTTGTTGCGGCCGAAGATGCGGTACATCGCGTCCGCCGTGCGGAGGCCGATGAAGTACTCGTTCAGGTAGTCCACGACCGCGTCGACCGGTGCGAGGCCGGGCAGTTCGAGCCGGACGGTCTCGTCGGCGCGCGAGACGCCGAGGGACTTCTTCACCGACTCGAGCGCGGTCGGCGTCGAGGACGCGGCGGGGCCGTGCACCTCGGCGTAGGTCGCCTTGCGGCCGGGGAAGTGGCGCAGGTACTGGGCGAGCGTGTGGTGGTAGAAGTCGGTGTGCTTGCTCGCGCCGTCGTACTGGGTGTCCCAGTCGTCGGTGAAGATTCCACTGTGGACGTACCGGAGCGCGGCGGTGCCGCCGTCACGCGCCTCGATGATGTAGTCGAGCGCGTTGAACCAGCCGTCCTCGCCGTCCTGCCGCACGGTGTACCTGTGGGGCGGCTCCCAGTTCTTGACCACCGGGTCGGCCGGGTCGGGCTGCGGGGTCGGGAACAGCCAGCCGGCTGTCCCGGTCGTGACGGCGGCGAAGACCTCTTCCGGCGCGGCCGGCAGCACGACTTCCCGTTCGATCTTGAATTCCTTGCCCATTTCAGTGCTCCTTCCTCTTGAGGCTCGGGTGGAGTGCGACGACCAGGCGGTGCTTCCGGCCACCCGGAGCCGTTTCGTCGTGGTACTTCCCGACGAGCTCCTTGACGGTCTCGCCGAGTTCCTCCGCGAACGCCGCCCTGTCGGCGGCGGTGGCGAAGCGGATTTCGGAGTCGATGGCGTACGTGGCGAGACGCTGGCGGGCCGCCGTCGCGCCGGTGATGAGCTCGCCGAGCTCGCGCACCAGCCGGGCGGCCAGCGCGAGGAGCCAGCGCGCGGACAGCTGGTCGGGCGCGCGGTCCGGGTCGGGTGCCACGTCGGCGAGCGCCGTGGGGGAGATGACGTACGACGCGGCGCTCGCCTGCAGGACGCGCTCCGTGACGTTGCCCTTCCGGCGCTCCTCGACCAGCTCGACGAGGCCGTGCCGCTCCAGCGCCCGCAGGTGGTAGTTGACCTTCTGGCGGGGCAGGCCCACCTGCGCGGCGAGCGTAGTGGCCGACCCCGGCACGGCGAGCGCGGCCAGCAGCTTCCGGCGGATCGGGTCGAGCGTCACCTCCGCGGCGGCGGGGTCTTCGATCACGGCGACTTCGAGCATGGGGCAACGATGACACCGAAAAGAAAAGTTGTCAAGACGGGAGAAGTTGTCGGTGCGAGTGGTGATGCGGGGAGGGGAGAAGGTGCGTTTGGTGGCCGCAGAGGCCACGAGAGGCCCCCGCGCCATCGGACTGGAGCGGAATCGATGCGATGGTCACCGGATCTCGGATTGCATCCCGGGTCGGTTCCGGTCAACGGCCGCTGCTGCCTCGGGCGCCGGCGCGGACGCTGGCGCCACTTCGGCCACCGCACGCCCACCTCGGCCGCCCGCCGATCGTTGATGCCGCCCCGTCGCCGGGTGTCGGCCCGTGGTGCGATCTCCGCCGACGGCTGGCGCCACTTCGGCCACCGGTCATGGGTCCCCAGTGCCGCCTCCTCGCCCGCGCCGCGGGCCTGCCTCCGGTGTCCGGCGGCTCGGCTGTCGAGTCAGTGGGAGTGGGCGCCTCGGACCTGCAGCGTGGACAGGAGTTCCTCCGTCGCCTGGGCGATGGTCGCCACTGCGCGCTCGAACGCTTCCGCGTTGTGGGCGGCCGGGGCGCGGAAGCCCGACACCTTGCGGACGTACTGCAGCGCGGCGGCGTGGACGTCCTCGCTGGTCACCTGCTCGGCGTAGGGCGGGCGCAGGGTTTTGATGCTCCGACACATATCCGGCATTCTGCGCGTGCCGAGCGATGATCGACACACCCCTGTGTTGCGGGCACTCGGATGGGCGCTAGGGTCTGGCCCCGAGTTGAGCGTAGACGGTCGGGCTTGACACGCTCGGTAGTTTTCACGCAGGCAACAACCGCCCATTAGGGTGACGGCGTTTTCAGAACGGCATCTCGCTTCAGGAGGGACACCGGTGCGCAACCGAACCACTCCGGCCAGGCGGCTCATGGTCCTGGCGCTGAGCGCGAGCACGCTCTTCGCGGCCCCGGGCGTGGCGAACGCGGCCGAGGCCCAGCTGAACCCCACCAACGAGATGTCCTTCGGGCTGCTCGGCCCCGTCGGCCTGGCCGCCGTGGTCCTCGGCGTCGTGGGGATGGCGCTCGGCGTCGTCCGCCAGCGGCGCAAGGCCGCGCAGCCGCCCGCCGAACCCACCCCCGCCGAGCCGGACACCACCCGGCCCACGCTCACGCCCTACCGGCGCCCGAGCGTCTGAGCCCTCCCGCGGCTCGCGCGGCTCTCGCTCAGCACCCCACCGGGATCCGAGCGCCTAAACGCTTCCGGCACTCGCCGCTCGGCGCCCCCGCGGCGAGCGCAGCACGGTGACCGCGACCCCCGCTCGGCGCCTTACCGGCGTCCAAGCACCTGCACCTCCGGCGTCCCCGCGAACCGGCGCAACTCCACGCGGCCCACGGCCACGACGGTCCGCGCGGTGACAGCGGCCCACAGGCCGACCAGCAGCACGTACAGCGCCACGCCCGCCACGGTGAACAGCTCCGCCCCGGTCACCTCTGCCAGCGCGCACGTCCCGGTCACGCAGGTCCCGAGCGGGAACGTGAAACTCCACCACGTCAACGAAAACGGCGCCCCCGCCCGCACGACCACCGCGATCGCCAGCACCAGCCACAGCATCGCGAACCCCCACGTCGGCACGCCGTACAGCACGCCCAGCCACCGTCCCGCCGCCCCGAACGGTGCGACCCCGCCGAGGAGGTTCGCCGCGGTGATCGACTGGCCCAACGGCCCCAGCACGATCCACACCGTCGGCGCCAGACCCGGGCCGCCGCGCACCAGCCCCGGGCCATCGGACGCCAGACCCGGACCGCCCGGCGCGACACCCGGACCGCCGCGCGCCAGATCCGGGCCATCCGGCGCCAGGCCGGAACCGCCCGGCGCGAGACCCCGATCGCCGCGCGCCAGCCCGGGACCGCCCGGCGCGAGACCCCGACCGCCCGGCGCCAGCCCCGGACCGCCGCGCGCCAGACCCGAACCACCCGGCGCCAGACCCGGACCGCCGCGCACCAGGCGGTGCCAGATCAGCGGCAGCAGCGCGAGCGTGGCGAACAGGCTCACCCCGAACAACGCGTAGCACCCCAGCACCATCGTCAACCGCGCCTGTCCCGCGGGCAGGTGCGGCACCAGCGCGGCACCCGTCGCGGCCGAGACCATCGGCGGGACGACCGGCATGAGCCAGCCGCCGAACGCCTCACCGTCGACCACGCGACCCGTGATCATCCGGTACGGCAGCCCGACCGCCGTCACGAGGCCCAGCGCGGTCCCCGCCACCCACAGCACCCACGCCACCCCGAGGGCGGCGGGCAGGCCGATCCAGTCCCGCCCCAGCGCGAGCGTGCCCGCGCCGACGGTCAGCAGCGCCATCGGCGGCGCTCCCCAGAAATGCGCCAGAACGGGGTCCCGCAGCTGCGCCAACTGGCCGGACGCGTTGCGGCGCCACTCACCGGCCATCACGGCGCACAGCACCACCAGCCACACCGCCGCGATGGCCCAGACCACCGTCGCCGCGCCGCGCAGTCCCGGGAGGTGCAGGGGCAGGACGGGCACGGCGTTGGCGACGATGCCGGTACCCATGACCGAGGCGAACCAGTTCGGGGTGGTCCCCGCGCGCGGCAGGGGAGAAAACGAGGCCATGCCCACACGTTCGGGGTATATCGACGGAAACGGTAGACACCGCATGCCAATCAGCTCATAGCCTGGACTTATGCCCTTGCCGCCACGTGTCACCGAACTGGCCGGGTTCGACCTGCTCCTCTCGGTGGCCAGGCTGGGCGGGATCGGAGCCGCCGCCCGCGCCCACGGCATCTCCCAGCCCGCCGCCAGCGCCCGGATCCAGCAGCTCGAAGCCCGGATCGGCGTCGCGCTCGTCGAACGCTCGCCCCGGGGTTCCCGGCTGAGCAAGGCGGGTGCGCTGGTCGCGGACTGGGCCCGGCCCGTCGTCGAGGCCGCGGCCGACCTGGAGGCCGGGATTGCGGCGCTGCGTGACGAACGAGACAGCCACCTGCACGTCGCCGCGAGTCTCACCGTGGCCGAGTACCTGCTGCCCAAGTGGCTCGCCGCGCTGCACACGCTCGCCCCGGGGACCGCCGTCGCGCTGACGTCGGGGAACTCCTCGGAGGTCGCGAACCGGGTGCTCGCGGGGGAAGCCGACCTCGGTTTCGTCGAGGGGCCGGACCTGCAGACGGGCCTGCGGGCGGAGACGGTGGCCGTCGACGAGCTGCGGCTCGTGGTGGCGCCCGCCCACCCGTGGGCGAGGCGCGCGCGCCGCATCGGCCCCGACGAACTCGCCGCGACCCCGCTCGTCAGCCGTGAGCGGGGGTCGGGCACGCGGCGGGCACTGGAGCTGGCGCTCGCCCCGCACCGGCTCGCCGACCCGCTGCTCGAGCTGTCCTCGACGACCGCGATCAAGGCCGCCGTGATGGAGGGCATCGCACCCGCGGTACTGGGCGCGCACACCGTCGCCGCCGAGCTGGCCGCCGGCACGCTCGTGGGGCTCGACGTCTCCGGCACCGACCTGCGGCGGGCGCTGCGCGTCATCTGGCCCGCCGGGCAGGCGCTGCGGGGACCGGCCGCGGACCTCGCCGCCATCGCGGCACGCGGGGCCTGAAACAATCGAAGCCGTGTCCAGCGCTGAAAAGACCCCGGCCCGGCTGCGCGTGCTGTCCGGCATCCAGCCGACCGCCGACTCGTTCCACCTCGGCAACTACCTCGGGGCCCTGCAGCAGTGGGTGCTGCTGCAGGACACGCACGAGGCCTACTACATGGTCGTCGACCTGCACGCGATCACCGTGGAGCAGGACCCGAAGGTGCTGCGGCAGCGCACCCGGGTCTCGGCGGCCCAGCTGCTCGCGCTCGGCGTCGACCCGGAGCGCAGCGCGCTGTTCGTGCAGAGCCAGGTGCCCGAGCACGCCCAGCTGTCCTGGGTGCTGGAATGCCTGACCGGTTTCGGCGAGGCCAGCCGGATGACGCAGTTCAAGGACAAGGCCGCGCGGCAGGGCACCGACCACGCGAGCGTCGGCCTGTTCACCTACCCGGTGCTGATGGCCGCGGACATCCTGATCTACCAGGCGGACGCGGTGCCGGTGGGCGAGGACCAGCGCCAGCACCTGGAGCTGACCCGCAACCTGGCGCAGCGGTTCAACCAGCGCTTCGGCAAGGCCCTCACGGTGCCGGAGCCGCACATCGTCAAGGGCACCGCGAAGATCTACGACCTGCAGGACCCGGCGGTGAAGATGAGCAAGTCGGCGTCCTCGCCGAACGGCATCATCGAGCTGCTGGACGAGCCGAAGCGGTCCGCGAAGAAGATCCGCTCCGCGGTCACCGACACCGGCCGGGAGATCGTGTTCGACCCGGAGCAGAAGGCGGGCGTGTCGAACCTGCTGACGATCTATTCGGCGCTCGACGGCCGCACCATTCCCGAACTCGAAGCGGCGTACGCCGGAAAGGGTTACGGGGACCTGAAGAAGGACCTCGCCGAGGTGCTCGTCGAGTTCGTCACCCCGTTCCAGGAGCGGGTAAAGTCCTATTTGGACGATCTGGCCGAACTGGACAAGGTGCTGGCGCGCGGTGCGGAACGGGCGCGGAGCGTGGCGGCGGAGACGCTCGCGCTCGTGTACGACCGCGTCGGTTTCCTGCCGCCGGGAAAGTAAAACGCCCTTTACCCCGAATACACAGCTGATACACAGCGAGGAACCGCCTTTTTCTCAGATCCTCCTCAGCATGACCGGTGAAGCTCTTCGCCGTGCTGGGCAGAATTCAGGGAAAACGGCGGTGGGTGTACGGCACCGCCGCCGTCGTCGTGGTGGCGGCGGCGGGGATCACGGTCTGGGTGGTCACCCGCCCCGATCCCGCGCCCTCGTACCGGCTCGTGGCCGCGAACACGACCACGCTGAAACAGACGGTCTCCTCGTCGGGCACGATCGAACCGGCGCAGCGCAGCGACCTGAACTTCGGCGTGTCCGGGCAGGTGACCGCGGTGAACGTGACCGTGGGCCAGCAGGTCACCGCCGGGCAGGCGCTCGCGACGGTGCAGTCCGCGTCGCTGGCGGCGAGCGTGGCGCAGGCCAAGGCCACCCTGGCCTCGGGCCAGTCGAAACTCTCGTCCGACCAGTCGGGCGGGGCGTCCTCGGCGCAGCTCGCGGCCGACGAGGCGTCGATCACCGCGGCCCAGAACCAGCTCGACAACGCGCAGGCCGCACTGGCGCAGGCGACGCTGACCGCACCCATCGACGGCACCGTCGCCGCGGTGAACCTGACTGTGGGACAACAGGTTTCGGCCGGCGGCTCGGGTAACGGCGGCAGCCCGGCGTCGTCGTCGGGGAGCGGTGCCTCCAGCGGCCAGGCCGGTGGGCAGGGCAGCACGGGTTCGGCCGCTTCTTCCTCGTCCAGTTCCAGCTCTACCGCGCAGATCGTGGTGATCTCGACCGGTTCGTACGTCGTGAACGCGAGCGTCGACGACACCGAGGTCGGCCAGGTCAAGGCGGGTGAGCAGGCCGTGATCACGCCGGACGGCGCGACGCAGCCGGTCTACGGCACGGTCAGCACCGTCGCCGTGATGGCGAGCGGTACCACCTCCGTGCCCAGCTATCCGGTGACCATCAGCGTCACGGGTACACCGGCCGGGCTCATCGCCGGTGCGAACGCCACCGTCGCCATCGTGGTCAAGCAGCTGACCGACGTGCTCGCCGTCCCGGCCGGCGCCGTGCACTACAACGGCGGCCAGGCGACCGTCGACGAGCTGGCCGACGGCAAGCGGACCAGCAAGGCGATCCAGGTCGGGCAGACCTCCGGCGGCATGGTCCAAGTCCTCAGTGGACTGTCCGAAGGGGAGCAGGTCGTGGTCGAGACCGGTGGTGCGGCTCCGCGCTCCGGCGGCACCGGTGGCCGCACCGGCGGTACGGGCGGTTTCGGTGGTACCGGTGGGTTCGGTGGCGCCGGCGGGGGCAACCGGACCGGTGGTTTCGGTGGCAGAGGCGGGTTCGGCGGATGAGCGTTCCCGTCATCGACGTCCGGGACGTGCGCAAGGTCTACTCCACCGGAGTGGTGGAGGTCGAGGCGCTGCGCGGGGTTTCGCTGCGTGTCGAGGAGGGTGAGTACGTCGCGATCATGGGGCCGTCCGGCTCCGGCAAGTCGACGCTCATGCACATCCTCGGCTGTCTCGACCTGCTCAGCACCGGCAGTTACGCGCTCGCCGGTGAGGACGTGAGCGGGCTGTCCGAACTGGACCTCGCCGCGATCCGCAACCGCCGCATCGGTTTCGTGTTCCAGCAGTTCAACCTGCTGCCGGGACTGCCGGCGTGGCGGAACGTGGAACTGCCGCTGTGCTACGCCGGGGTCAAGCGCGCCGAGCGGCGGGCACGAGCGGTCGAGCTGCTGGAGCGCGTCGGGCTCGGCGACCGGATCGACCACCGCCCCAACGAGTTGTCCGGCGGGCAGCAGTCCCGCGTCGCGCTGGCGAGGGCGCTGGTCAACCGGCCGTCGATGGTGCTGGCGGACGAACCCACGGGTGCGCTCGACTCGGCGGCCACCGCGGACGTGCTGTCGGTGTTCCGCGAGCTCAACCAGGTCGGCCACACCATCGTGCTGATCACGCACGAGGAGGAGGTCGCGGCACACGCGAACCGCGTGGTGCGGCTGCGTGACGGGCTCATCGAGTCGGACACCGCGCTCGCGGACACGGGGGTCATCCGGTGAGTTGGCTGGAAACCCTGCGCACGAGCCTCGAAGCGATCCGGTCGCACCGGCTGCGGTCGGGGCTGACGATGCTCGGCATCCTGATCGGCATCGCCGCGGTGATCCTCACCGTCGGCCTCGGCGAGGGTGCGCAGGCGCAGGTCGCCTCGGCGATCAACTCGCTGGGCACGAACCTGCTCGTCGTCTCGCCGGGCAGCAGCACGAGCAGCACCGGGGTGCGCGGCGGCAGCGGTTCGGCCACCACGCTCACAGTGCACGACGCGAACGCGCTCGCCGCGCCCGGGGTGGCACCGGACATCGCGGCGGTCGCGCCCACGACGAGCAAGAGCTCCGAGCTGGCCGCGGGTGCCACGACGTGGACGACCACGGTGGTCGGCGCCACTCCCACATGGCTCGGGGTGCGGGCGCGGACGGTCTCCGAAGGCCGGTTCCTCACCGACGCCGACGAGACGGGTGAAGCGGCCGTCGTGGTGCTCGGGCCGGCCACCGCGGAGGAGCTGTTCGGCACGGCAGGCAACGCCGTCGGCCGGACCGTCACCATCGGCACCACGCCGTTCTCCGTGGTCGGTGTGCTGGCCTCCGCCGGAACGTCGGCGGCGCAGAACCAGGACGACACCGCGCTCGTGCCGATCAGCACGGCCGCCGACCGGCTGATCGGCGGCAGCACGCGCACCTCGGTGCAGGCGATCTACCTGGAGGCGACCACCCCGGACACGCTGTCCGCCGCCTACCAGGAGGCGAACCAGGAACTGCTGGCGCTGCACCACATCACCGACCCGGCCGGCGCGGACTTCACCATCGCGAGCCAGGAGTCGCTGCTGTCCACCGCCAGTTCGGTGAGCCAGACGCTGACGCTGCTGCTCGGCGGGGTCGCCGCGATCTCACTGCTCGTCGGCGGGATCGGGGTCATGAACATCATGCTCGTCTCGGTCACCGAACGGATCCGCGAGATCGGCCTGCGCAAGGCCGTCGGCGCGAGCCCGGTGGTGATCCGCAGGCAGTTCATGGTCGAGGCGTCGGTGCTGGGGCTCGCGGGCGGGCTGCTCGGCGCACTGCTGGGCATCGTCGGCGCGCTGGTCCTGCCGCACCTGATCGCGATCCAGATCGCGATCAGCCCGTCCGCGACCCTCGTCGCGATCCTCACCGCGATCGCGATCGGCCTGGTCTTCGGCGTCTACCCCGCGAGCCGCGCGGCCCGGCTCGCCCCGATCGACGCCCTGCGCAGCGAGTAACGGAGGAAACATGGTGCGACGCGGCTTGCTCACCGTCGCGGGCGGTGCGCTCGCGCTCACCCTCGCGGCCTGTGGTTCGGCGGACAGCGGCACGGCCGCACCGGCCAGTCCCGCGCCGCCGTCCAGTAGCGCGGGAGCGAACCGCGGTCCCGCGGCGTCCGGCACGGTGGCACAGGTCAGCGGGTCGAGCATCGAGATGCAGAACCAGACCGACGGCCAGGTGACCGTGAACTTCTCCGGCAGCACCACGTTCACCGACCGGGTGGCGGCCACACTCGCCGACGTCACGGCCGGTTCGTGTGTCGTGGTGACCGGTACCGGGACGCCGGTGACAGCGAAGACCGTCGAGATCAGCGCGCCGGTCGACGGGGCCTGCGACGGCGGCTTCCGCGGCGCCGGCGGGGGTATGCGCCCGCAGAACGGCACCGCGCGCCCGTCGAGGACGAACAGTCAGGGCAACGGGCAGGGGCGCGGTGCCTTCGGCAAGGTCACCGCGGTCAGCGGCACCGGGTTCACCGTCGAGCAGGACAACCGGCAGACCGGTGCCACCACCTCCGTGCAGGTGACGGTCGACGCCGGCACGACGTACACGAAGTCGGAGGCGGCGAACTCCAGCGCGCTCAAGGTCGGCGAATGCGTCGCGGCGACCGGGAAGGCCGACGAAACCGGTGCCGTGACCGCGCAGACGATCTCGATCAGCCAGGCCGGGCCCAACGGCTGTACGACGGGCTTCGGCGGCAGGTGGGAAACCGGAGGCGGCAATGGCTAGGCGCACCAGGCGGATCGTCACCGTCGCGGGGGTGGTGGTCGTCGTCGCGGGCGGCGCGGTCTTCTGGGCCACGTCGGCGTCCTCCGCGCCGGGCTACCGCACGGCGACGGCCCGACCGGCGACCGTCACGGCGACGCTCGACACGACCGGCACCATCGAGCCGGTCGACAGCGCGACCCTGTCGTTCCCGGTCAGCGGCCAGGTCGCGTCGATCCCGGTGCGGGCCGGACAGCAGGTCACGGCCGGGCAAACGCTTGCGCAGCTGGACACCACGTCGTTGCAGGCCCAGCTCGCGTCCGCGCAGTCCACGCTGGCCACGGCGCGGGCGAAGCTCGCGGCGGACCAGTCCGGGCAGACGACGAGCTCCGCCCGGGTCACCCCCGCGCTGTACGTGGCGGCCTCCCCGTCGTCCGGGCTCAAGGCGCAGCAGGACGCGGTGACCTCGGCGCAGCACCAGGTGGACCTCGACCTGACCGCCGCCTCGGCCGCCGTCGCGGCACAGCAGAAGGCGTGCCGCACGGTCGTCGACGGGACGAAGCCGCAGAGCCAGGACACCGTCGACGCGTGCACGACGGCGATCCAGGAGGCGCAGGACGTCCAGCACACCACCGCGGTCGACGAGCAGAAGCTGGCGGACGCGGAGAAAGCGCTTTCCGACGCGCTCGCGAAGAACGCCACGAGCACCGAACCACGCGCCACCGCCACACCCCAGCCGACGTCGAAGGCACCGTCGTCCTCGGGTGGCAAGTCGGCCACGGGCGGCGGCGGCACGAAGACGAGCACCCCGGCGTCGGCCGAGCAGCTCGCCGCGGACCAGGCCGCGATCGACGCGGCGGACGCCCAGGTCGCGGTGGCGCAGCAGAACCTCGCCGCCGCGACGCTCGTGAGCCCGATCAACGGCACCGTCGGCGAGATCGGCTTCACCCAGGGGCAGCAGGCGTCGTCGTCGGAGCACGTGGTCGTGTTCGGGCCGGGGGAGAACCAGGTCACCACCGCGGTCAGCGACCTGCAGGCCGGGCAGGTCAAGCCGGGGCAGCGGGCGACCGTGACCCCGGACGGCAGCGCGCAGCCGATCACCGGGCAGGTCACGTCGATCGGCCTGCTCGCGTCCACGACCTCGGGCGGCTCGCCCAGTTACCCCGTTACGATCTCGCTGCCGGCGGGCGGGCAGCTGTACCCGGGTGCGACCGCGTCGGTCTCGATCGTCACGAGCACTGCGAACGCGGCCGTCACCGTGCCCACGTCCGCCGTGCACCTGACGGGCGCAAACGCTTTCGTCACCGTGCTTTCCGGCGGGAAGACCGAGACGAGGCGGGTCACCGTGGGCGTGGTGGGGCCATCGGCCACGGAGATCAAGTCCGGTGTCGCGGCGGGTGAGCAGGTCGTGCTGGCGAACCTCGACGAGCCGTTGCCCACGTCGAACACCTCCACGCGCGGGCTCGTCGGCGGGCCGCGGCGAGGCTGAGCGTCACCAGTGCCGCCCCGTGGGGAGTTCGGTCAGCGACGGCGTCGACAGGTGCAGCACCTCGTACCGGCCCGGGGCTTCGTCGGCCCACAGCACGAACCGCACCAGCTGCCAGTGCGCCGGGTCGAACGCCAGCGCCGCGCTGTGGACGTGGTCGTGCGCGGTCAGCTCCCGCAGGTCCGCGATCGCCGCGTCGAGGTCCTCGGGCATCGCGGTGACGTCGCGGGTGGCGGTGCGGGCCGCGTCGCCGGGGCCTCGTTCGAACGCGATCCCGGTCCAGTGCCGCACGGGCGGCCGCCCGAAGTCGTCGACGATGCCCTGGAACCCGCCTCCGCCCACCAGGAACCGGCTCATCGCGCCGATGTCGTGCCACAGGTAGAACGGCGCGTACTGGTTGACGGGTGAGCCCGCCGCGCGCTCGCGGATCAGGTACGCCTTGAGGCCCAGCCCCGCGAAGTCGTCGGTGCGGAAACCGCGGGTGGCGACGCGGCGGCGGATGATCGCCATGTCGTAGTCGGCGGGCAGGGGCAGCTCGTACTGCATCGCGTACACGTCAGGCGCCCGGGTACTCGTCGTCACCGACAGGTTCGCCCCAGGACGCGGAATCACCGTGCTCGTCGACGCCCTGCAAGGTCAGGTGCGACAGGCCGGTGGCCGGACCCGCGCCGTGCCAGTGCCACTCGCCCGGTTCCGTCCACACGGTGTCCCCGGCGGTGATCCGCTCGACCGGTCCGCCGCGCCGCTGCACGAGGCCTTCGCCCGCTGTGACGTAGATGAGCTGGCCGCGCGGGTGCCGGTGCCACGCTGTCCGCGCCCCCGGTTCGAATTCGACGTGGAAGTAGGTGAAGCCCTCCGGAGCGCCCGGCACGTTCGCCAGCCTCGTGGTGCCGGTGACCCAGTCGGCGGGGACCGGCAGCGGCGTGGCTTTGGTGATGTCCATGGCCCGTACTGTACATAGCAGTAGGTACAGAACTCGAGAGCGCACGACGAACGCCGCCCCCGGGCGGGGACGGCGTTCGAGGTGTGGCGGGCTCAGTGCGCGCCGGTGTTCTGCTGCTGGTCCTGTTGCTGCTTCTGCTGTTCCTCCTGCCAGGCCTGTTCGGCCTGCTGCTGGATGTCGGTGAGCCCGCGG
The DNA here is from genome assembly GCF_039542405.1 of Amycolatopsis dongchuanensis. Lineage (NCBI taxonomy): Bacteria > Bacillati > Actinomycetota > Actinomycetes > Pseudonocardiales > Pseudonocardiaceae > Amycolatopsis > Amycolatopsis dongchuanensis. Next base: position 54,112 of record NZ_BAABIB010000091.1, on the reverse strand, counting down.
TCGATCTGCACGATGCTCTTGCCGCCCCAGCCGACGAAGTTCTTGGAGCTCTTGGCGTCCGACAGGGCCTTGAGCATCGGGTAGTAGTCCGGGTGCTTGTTCTTCAGCCAGGTGTCGACCCACTTCATCTTCGCGTAGCTGTCGCCGAACTTGTCCTTGAGCCAGCCCTCGTGCTTCTTGATCATGTCGACGTCGTACTTGCTCAGGTACGACGAGGGACCGGACGGGCGCGGCGTCGGTTCCGGCGTCGGAGTGGGTTCCGGTGTCGGCGGACGGGTGCCGGCCGGGGTGGGCTCCGGCGTGGGCGGCGGGGTGCTGCTGGGGGTGGTGTGGGTGCTGGGGGTGGTGACCGCCGTTCCTGGGCCCAGGGGGAACGGTTCGTCCGTGGTGAACGCCTGTCCGATCCCATCGTTGGGCTTCGGCTGCGAGTTGACCGGCGGCGGGTTGCCGGGTCCGAACGGCCGCGAGAAGTTGGGGACGGGGCCGGGCCTGCCGTTCGCGCCGCTGGACAGCGTGTCCAGCTCGTGCCCGGCGCTGCCCGGACGCGAGGCCGGCTGGACCGACTCCGCGAGCTGGCTCAGCCGGCTCTGCGTGCGGGCGCCGTGGGCGGCGAGCCCGGTGAGCTTCGTCGCCATCTCGCTCACCTTCACGCAGGTCGTGACCACCACCTTCGTGACGCCGACGGCGATCGACGCGCCGAAGGTGAACGCGGCCATGGCGAGCGCGATCAGCATCGTGGCGATGATGTCGCCGAGGACCGTCGTGATGATGTCGCGCAGCAGCGAGCGCACCGCGGAGATCAGGGCACCGGTGGTCTCGACCATGTAGCCCGCGACGTCGGCGGCCTTGGCGTTGGCGTCGATCCAGCCGCGCCGGTCGTTGATCGACTTCACGAAGCTGTCGTGGCCGGCGCCCTCCCACTTCGTGATCTGCGCCTTGAGCGCGGCGTCGAGGTCGGTGGCCGTCATCCGCAGCGACTCGCCGATCTTGTGCAGCTCGTTGGCGAGCTTCGTGACCTCGGACGGGTTGCCCGCGACCTGGTCCAGCGGCCACCGGAGGAACGACACGTGCTCGATCAGCCAGCCCAGGCCCGCCGCGATCAGCTTCGCGAGGGGGTCCATGACGAACGCGACGGTGTCGAGCACGGCGCTGGCGATGTTGACGCCGAGTTCGACGCTGACGGCGGCCAGGTCCGCGCCGTGCGCGTTCTGGACCTTCCCGATGGAGTCGGCCACCATGTGCCAGCTGTCGATGACGCCGGCACCGGTCGTGGAGTTCGACGCGTCGACGGAGAGGGTCACCGGCCCAGCTCCGTGCTGAAGGTGCTCAGGCCCTGCGCCGCGTTCGAGTCCTGGCTCTCGTAGGCGTCCGCGGCCTTGTTCACGTCGGTCGCCGCGCTGCCGATGTCGCCGGCGAGGTTCCTGATCTCCGAGGTGATCACGGCCATCGTGATCCGCGACGGGACGGCGAGCACCTGGGCGAGCAGGATGCCGAAGGCCGCGTTGTCGAAGCCGTTCGCGGCCTGCATGCGGTTCGCGGCGTCCTGCACGGCGGGCTGGGTGGTGTTCGACAGGTACTGGCTGAAGTTCCGCAGCTCGGCCGGATCGACCGAGAACCCTGCTCCGGATACCACTGGTTGTCCTCCCTACCAGGGACTGTTGTCTTCGTCGTCCTCCTCGGGCGCCGGCCGGGACGGACGGCGGCGCGGAGGTGGTGGCTGCTGGGCGCGCGGCGGCGGGGGAGGCTCCTCCACGACGTCGGGCTCGGGGGTGAAGGTGTCGCTGTCGTCCTCGGTTTCGTCGTCCTCGGCGGCGGGCAGGAAGTCGTCGAGCAGCGCACGGGCCGTCGAGTTCTCGCCGACCATCCCGGTGAACGCCTCGGCGACCTCGGCGGACACCTCGCGCTGCGCGCGGCCGATCAGCTCCATGACGAGCCGGGAAAGCGCTTCCGGAGGACGCTGGAAAGCACGCGCCCCGAACCGGATGTCCTGCAGCGCCCCGTTCGGGCCGACGGTCACCGAGACCGCCCCGTCCGGTGCGCTGGCCGTCGCGATGGCGGTGCGGAGCCGTTCCTGCGCTGCCGCGGCCTTGGCCTGGATTTCCTCGAGTTCGGCGGTGAACGCGGCCACCGGGTCGCCGCCGCCGGGAGGTGCTGACTGGGTCACTTCGTCCTCTCGCGGGAGAGTTCAGCAGAGCCCTTGGAGTGAACCAGCGCCTCCTGAACGCCAGGCGACGCGTGCACGGCCGGTAGCTGAACGCGACGAGGAGGGGAGCAGCCGATGGTGCCGGGAATCCATTGTGGACATCTCGAAGTGCGGGTCGCCGCGCAGGTGGTTAGTGTCTTTCCGTGGCGGATGAGAAGGAGAAGCTGGTCCCGCGGCTGCGCAGGCGGCACCCGTGGATCGACCACCTGTTCAGGGCCAACGACGCGTTCGGCGAGCGCTACGGCAACCACTACGCCGCCGCGATCACGTACTTCAGCGTGCTGTCGCTGTTCCCCCTGCTGATGGTCGGGTTCTCGATCGTCGGATTCGTCCTTTCCGACAACCAGACCGCGATCGACGAGCTGCGCCGCGGCATCCTGTCGTCGGCACCGGCCGGGCTCGGGGACCTGTTCAACACCCTGATCCAGGCGGCGATCACCGCTCGCGGCGGCACCGGGATCCTCGGTCTGCTGCTGGCCTTCTACTCCGGCATCGGCTGGATGACGAACCTGCGTGACGCGCTGACCGCGCAGTGGGGGCAGGAGAAGAAGAAGCTCCCCGTGGTGTCCACGACCTTGAAGGACCTCGCGTCGCTGGTGGGGCTGGGGCTCGCGCTCGTGGTGTCGTTCGGCCTGACCGCGATCGGCGGCGGGGTCGGCAAATGGCTGCTGCGGCTGGTCGGCCTGGAGGACCAGGGGTGGGCGCTGTTCCTGCTCACCGTCGCGACCGTGGTGCTGTCGCTGCTGGCGAACATGCTGGTGTTCCTGTGGGTGCTTTCGCGCCTGCCGCGGGAGAAGGTGGCCGTCCGCAGCGCCGTGAAGGGCGCCATCATCGCGGCGATCGGGTTCGAGGTGCTGAAGCAGGTCGGCAGCATCTACCTCGCGAGCGTCGCGTCGTCGCCGAGCAGCGCGGTGTTCGGGCCGATCATCGGTCTGCTGGTGTTCGCGAACCTCGTGTCGCGGTTCCTGCTGTTCGTCACCGCCTGGACGGCGACGGCCAGGGAGAACCTGGTCACGGTGGTGGAACCGCCACCGCCCGCGGTGATCCGCCCGGTCGTCGAGGTCCGGCGCGGCCCCGGTGCCGGCTCGGTCGCGGGGGCGTTCAGCGTCGGCGCGGTGCTCGCGTTGCTGGGGCGGCGGAAGCGCTAGCTGTCGTGACCTGACAGGTTGTGGATGGTCAGGGCAGTCGGGTGATGGGTGGGTGGCCTTGTAGGGCGGAGTGTGGGCGTTCAGTGTTGTAGTGCTGGACGCATGCTGCCGGGTGGTCAGGCGGTGGGTGTTGGAGGTCCAGGGTTGGGCGTAGGCGAATTCGGTGAGCAGGGTGCGGTCGAAGCGTTCGGCTTCGCCGTTGGTCCAGGGGCAGCCGGGTTTGGTGAACCGGCGGCGTAGGCCGAGGGCGGTGCAGACTGCGCGCCAGGTGCTGCCAATGCGGCCGCCGCCGGACCGGCATCCCGGTGATCGGGTCCATTGCTGACAGTGGCGGCACCTGGTGGCGGCGCAGGACACGCCCCACGATGGAGGCCACCAGTCCCAGCCGGCCCGCGATGAACACCGCACCCCGATGGCACCGTTGCCGTAGCGCCAGGATCGCCGCCTCGGTTTCGGCAGAAACGTGGGTGGGGCTGTGGTGCGGGCGCGAGTACCGATCCACCAACCCGGCCTCGCCCTCCTCCCGGTGCCGGGCCAGCCACTTGTACACCGTCGAGCGCGCCCCCCAGCTGTTCAGCGATCCGAGCCGGCGGCCATCCCGCCTCATAGCGCTGCACGATCAACTGCCGGGCAAAGGGTGCCGTGCGTGCATTAGCGTGAACCACGAGGACCTCCAGGATCGAGCGTGAGTGCGTCGCAACACACGCCGTCCACAACCTCACGAGCCACGACAGCTAGCGAGGCTGTCGCGCGTGGTTCGATGGCCGCGCGGGCGCCCTCAGCGCACCCGGCGCCGGTGGCGGCCGAGGAAGAAGCCGGCCCCGATGAGCAACGCCACGACGAGCGTCACGAGCCAGCCCGTGGTGCCGAACGCGTCCCGCTGGGTGCGGGCGCCCGCCTGGGGCGCGGTGCCCGGTGAGGCCTGCGCCGATTCGTCGCCGGTGGCGGCCTGCGCCTCCGGCTGCGGCTCGACCAGCTGCCCCACCGAACCCTTGCCGGACTTCGCCAGCGCGAAACCGTAGTCCAGCAGCTGCGCCGCCTGCTGCACGACCTGCGTCGGCCGCATCTCGGCCCGCATCATCACCACCGCGAGCCTGCGCCCGCCCTGCGCGGCACCGCCGACGTAGGTGTGCCGGGCATCGTCGGTGAAGCCCGTCTTGCCGCCGAGGAACCCGGGGTACACGCCGAGCAGCTTGTTGTCGTTGATGATCGAGAACGCCGGTTTCCCGTTCTGCGCCGGGAACTGGTACGCCTTCGTCGACACGGCCCCGGCGAAGGCCGGCTGCCGCATCGCGGCGTGGAAGATCAGGCTCAGGTCGTACGCCGACGTCGACATGCCCGGCCCGTCCAGCCCCGACGGCGTGGCCGCGCGGGTGTCCTTCGCGCCCAGTGACGCCGCCATCGCGTTCATCTTCCGCAGCGTCTCGGGCACCCCGCCGAGCGCGGTCGCGAAGGCGTGCGCCACGTCGTTGCCCGAGTGCATCAGCAGCCCGTGCAGCAGCTGGTCGACGGTGTACGAGTCACCGGCGGCCAGGCCGAGGCACGTGCACTCCTGGCTCGCGTCCTCCAGCGTGGGGTGGATGACGTCCCCGGGCTTGAACTCGTCGATCACCACGAGCGCCAGCAGCGTCTTGATGAGGGACGCGGGCCGCTCCCGCGCGTGCGGGTTCTTCGCCGCCAGCACCGCTCCCGTGTCGAGGTTCTGCAGCACCCACGACGCCGCCGTGGTCTCCGGCGGGCTGCTCGCACCGGCGGGGTAGACGTACCCGCACTCGCCCAGCCGCGCGCCGCCGACGGGCTCGGCGGGCACCGGCAGCGGCGCGGGGGACGGCTGACCGGGAGGCGGCTGCTCGGAGGTGTCCACCGGGGGCGGCGGCGCCTGCTGGTCGGGGCAGGTCTGGACCGCGGTGGCGGGTCCGGCACCCAACAGCAAACCGGACAACAGGATCAGCACGACACCCAGCACCCCACCGACACGCACCGGAAGAGCCTAGTTCACGGCCGTCTCGGTTCCCCGTGAAAACCCCGAATCCGATCGGGGGATACTCGATCCATGTCTCGACGTGTGGCGCTGTTCCTGCTGGCCTTCGGCGTGTGGTCCTGGATCATCTGGATCACCTTCGTGAAGAACCTGTGGGCCAGCGACAATTCGTGGGCACCGGACGGTTCCGCCACCGCTTTTTTCGTCGTGCACCTGGTTTTGGCGATCGTCTCCTTCGTGCTGGGCACGATCATCGGGGTCCTCGGCTGGCGCGGCCTGCGCGCCGGCCGGAAGGTTTGAGGCCGCGTCAGGGTTTCTTCGCGAGGACGAGCCTGCCCGCCGGGGTCGCGGCGATCCGTGGGTCGGCGAACCCGGCCGCGGACAACTCCTCCGCCAGCGCTTCCGCCGAACGCCCGAAGTCGGTGCCCTGCTGCCGGTGGAACAGCAGGTCGAGGCGAACGCGGACGGTCGGTTCGGCCTGCTGCGGCAGGATCTCCTGCACCAGCAGCAGCCCGCCGGGCCGCAGCGCGTCGAAGATCCGGGCGAGGGTGCCAGCGCGGGCCTCGGTGGCGAAGAACGCCTGAGCCCAGTAGCAGACGGCGAACTCCGACACGTCCTTCAGGTCGCGGGCGTCGATGGCGCGGAGCTCGACCCGGTCGGCCACTCCGGCGTTTTCCGCACGCCGCCGCGTCTCCTCGATGACCTCGGGCACGCTTTCGACGCCGACCGCGCGGAGTCCGGGGAAGGCCGTCAGCGTGGTGAGCAGGGCGCCGCCCTTCCCGCTGCCGACGTCGAGCAGCGGACCGCCTTGCTCGAGGTGGTCCCGGAATTCGGGCAGGGCCTCATAAATCACCCGGTAGAGCTGCCGCGCGTCCTCGGTGGGACCGACACCCCAGTCGCGGGCGAGCACCAGCGCCTCCGCCGGGGTGAAGCCCGGGACCACCGGCTCGGTGGCCAGCGCGATCCGGTTGCTCGCCAGGTCCACGGCCTCCAGCGTCGACGACAGCGTGATGCCTTCGCCCCCCTCGACGAGGGCGTCGAACGCGGGGGTCAGCCGGAACGTGTCCGCCTCGGCCTCCGCCACCCCGGCCGCGACGAGCAGGTCCAGCACCGACCGCACCCGCTCGGCGGGAACGCCCTGCGCGGCCAGTTTCTCCACGGTGGCACCACTTCGCAGCTGGTCCAGCCAGCCGGCCCGGTGCGCCGCCCGGACGAGTTCGACGAGTTCCCTGCCTTCGGCCCAGCCCTTCAGCGTGGCCCGCGCCGTCATCGCGGCCTGCAATCTCTCCACCCGTCCAGCGTTCCAAACGCCCTGGGCGGAGTGGAGATCATGAGGGCGTTCGTGCACCATCGTTGCCCTTGACGAAAAGGGGCCCGGCGGGAGGGAATCCCGCCGGGCGCCTTCCGGGAAGGTGGTCAGACGCGCTTGAACAGCAGCGCCCGCTTGACCTCCTGGATCGCCTTCGTCACCTGGATGCCGCGGGGGCACGCGTCGGTGCAGTTGAAGGTGGTGCGGCAGCGCCACACGCCCTCGGCGTCGTTCAGGATGTCCAGCCGCTCCTCGGAACCCTCGTCACGGCTGTCGAAGATGAACCGGTGCGCGTTGACGATCGCGGCCGGACCGAAGTACGAGCCGTCGTTCCAGTACACCGGGCAGGACGACGTGCAGGCGGCGCACAGGATGCACTTCGTGGTGTCGTCGAAGCGCTCCCGGTCGGCCTGCGACTGGATCCGCTCGCGCGTGGGCTCGTTGCCGTACGCGATGAGGTACGGCTTCACCGCCCGGTAGGCCTCGAAGAAGGGCTCCATGTCGACGTAGAGGTCCTTCATCGTGGGCAGGCCCTTGATCGGCGCGATCGTCACCGTGGTCTGCTTGCCGTCCTTGGCGAGCAGGTCCTTGACGAGCACCTTGCACGCGAGCCGGTTGATGCCGTTGATCTGCATCGCGTCCGAGCCGCAGATGCCGTGCGCACAGGAACGCCGGAACGACAGCGTGCCGTCCACGTAGTTCTTGATGCTCATCAGCACGTTCAGCACGCGGTCCGTCGGCAGCGCCGGGACGTCGTAGGACTCCCAGTGCGCCTCGGTGTCGACCTCCGGGTTGAACCGCAGGATCTTCACCGTGATGGTGACCGAGCCCTCCGGCGCGGGGATCTGCGACGTGTCGTGAGTCGGTTCTGCTACCGCAGTCATCAGTACTTCCGCTCCATCGGCTCGTACCGGGTGAAGACCACCGGCTTGTAGTCAAGCCGGATGTCGGCCGTGAACCCGTTGATCCCCAGCGGGGCGTCCGGGTCCTCCTTCTCCGGCAGCATCTTGTACGACATCGAGTGCCGCATGAAGTTGACGTCGTCGCGGTTCGGGTAGTCCTCGCGGGCGTGGCCGCCACGGGACTCCTTGCGCGCCAGCGCCGCGTTGACGAGCGCCTCGGCCAGGTCGAGCAGGAAGCCCAGCTCGATCGCCTCGAGCAGGTCGGTGTTGTACCGCTTGCCCTTGTCCTGGATGGCGATGCGGCCGTAGCGCTCCTTGAGCCGCTGCACGTCGGTCAGCGCCGTCTTCAGCGTGTCCTCGGTGCGGTAGACCGCGGCGTTGGTGTCCATGGTCTGCTGCAGCTCGGTGCGGATGTCGGCGACCCGCTCACCGCCGTGCGCGGTGCGCAGGTGCTCGACCATGCCCTCGACGAGGCGGGCCGGGTTCTCCGGCAGCTCGACGTGGTCACGGCCCTGCGCGTACTCCGCCGCGGCGATCCCGGCGCGGCGGCCGAACACGTTGATGTCCAGCAGCGAGTTGGTGCCCAGCCGGTTCGCGCCGTGCACGGACACGCAGGCGCACTCGCCGGCGGCGTAGAGCCCGGGGATGACGGTGTCGTTGTCCCGCAACGCCTCGCCGTGCACGTTGGTCGGGATCCCGCCCATCGCGTAGTGCGCGGTCGGGTACACCGGCACCGGCTCCTTCACCGGGTCCACGCCCAGGTACGTGCGGGCGAACTCGGTGATGTCCGGCAGCTTGGTCTCCAGCACCTCGGCACCCAGGTGCGTGCAGTCGAGCAGCACGTAGTCCTTGTGCGGTCCCGCGCCGCGGCCCTCCAGCACCTCCAGCACCATCGACCGGGCGACGATGTCACGCGGCGCGAGGTCCTTGATGGTGGGGGCGTAGCGCTCCATGAACCGCTCGCCGTCGGCGTTGCGCAGGATCGCGCCCTCGCCGCGGGCGCCCTCGGTGAGCAGGATGCCCAGCCCGGCCAGGCCTGTCGGGTGGAACTGGTAGAACTCGATGTCCTCCAGCGGCAGGCCCTTGCGGTAGTAGATGCCCATGCCGTCACCGGTGAGCGTGTGCGCGTTCGACGTGGTCTTGAAGACCTTGCCGAAACCACCGGTGGCGAACACGATCGACTTCGCCTGGAAGACGTGGATCTCACCGGTCGCCAGCTCGTAGGCGATGGCGCCCGAGGCGACCGGGCCGTCCTCGGTGTCGGTCAGCGTGATGTCGAGGACGTAGAACTCGTTGAAGAACTCGATGCCGTGCTTGACGCAGTTCTGGTACAGCGTCTGCAGGATCATGTGGCCGGTGCGGTCCGCGGCGTAGCAGGCCCGGCGCACCGCGGCCTTGCCGTGGTCGCGGGTGTGCCCGCCGAACCGGCGCTGGTCGATCTTGCCCTCGGGCGTCCGGTTGAACGGCAGGCCCATCTTCTCCAGGTCGAGCACCGCGTCGATGGCCTCCTTGGCCATGATCTCCGCGGCGTCCTGGTCGGTGAGGTAGTCACCGCCCTTGACCGTGTCGAAGGTGTGCCACTCCCAGTTGTCCTCTTCGACGTTGGCGAGCGCGGCGCACATCCCGCCCTGCGCGGCACCGGTGTGCGAACGCGTCGGGTAGAGCTTGGTGAGGACCGCGGTGCGGGCCCGCTGCCCCGCCTCGATGGCGGCGCGCATCCCGGCACCACCGGCGCCGACGATCACCACGTCGTACTTGTGGAACTGCATATCCGCTTCCTTGGTGGTGGGGTCAGCTGATGTTCGGGTCGAACGTGAAGATGACCAGGGTGCCGGTGAACAGCACGACGACCATCGAGAAGTAGAGCAGCATCTTCAGCCAGAACCGCGTGGTGTCCTTGCGGGCGTAGTCGTCGATGATCGTCCGCAGCCCGTTGCCACCGTGGATCTCGGCCAGCCACAGCATCAGCAGGTCCCAGACCTGCCAGAACGGCGAGGCCCAGCGGCCGGCGACGAAACCGAAGTTGATGCGGTGCACGCCGCCGTCAAGGATGTTCATGATCAGCAGGTGGCCGAGCACGAGGAAGACCAGCAGGATGCCGGAGATCCGCATGAACAGCCAGCTGTAGAGCTCGAAGTTGTTCCGCCGGGCGGCGGGGCGCCGCGGGGAGCGCGGCTTGTCGAGCGCCAGTGCCTCCTGGCTCATGACGCGTCACCTCCGAACAGGATCGACGCGGTGCGCCAGAGCATCGCGACGGCACCGGGGATCATCACGACCAGCCAGACGACCACGATCGTCCACAGCATCGGCTTCTGGTACTTCGTGCCCTTGGACCAGAAGTCCACGAGGATGACCCTGATGCCGTTGAGCGCGTGGTAGAGCACCGCGCCCACCAGACCGACCTCCATGAGGTTCACGATCGGGGTCTTGTAGGTCTCGATCACCGAGTCGTAGGTCTCCGGCGAGACCCGGACCAATGCGGTGTCGAGCACGTGGACGAAGAGGAAGAAGAAGGTGAGTACCCCGGTGATCCGATGCAGGACCCAGGACCACATGCCGGGGTCGCCCCGGTAGAAGGTCCCCTTCCGGCGTGAGGCACCCGCCCGATCGCTCGCCTCCGCCGCGCTGCTTCCAGCGGCGGGGGTAGCCGTGGTGGACATCGGTGAACGGCCTCCAACGTCGTGGTTGGACTGTGCCCGTGGCAGTGGAACGTCAACGAGCTTGGATAAACGGATGCTAAACCCGCGCGCGGGGGCGCACTCAACGCCGGGTTCCCGGGTGTGATCGACCAGACACCGAGCGCGTGGCCCGCATCACTCCACCTGGTGATCCTCACGCCCCGTAGCAGGACGATCGCCCTGCCGGAGCAGTAACAAACATTTAGGTTACGGGCAGTGGCTTCCGTGCAGGCTTCCGTTCACCGCCCGGTACGGTTCGCCAGTCGAGCCCGGCGAATTCGCCGGGCCGGTCTCGGGACCGTCGTACCACGGCGGGGAGGGAGAAAGAGCGTGCGTAGAACGCGTGCCGCGATGCTGACCGCGACCGCGCTGGCGGGCGTGCTCGCACTGGCCGGATGTGCGAAGGACTCCGGCAGCGGCGGCAGCAGCAACAACAATGCGTCCGGCAACGCCGGGTCCTGCGTCACCGCGACCGCGCCGTCCGCGGCCGCCGCCGCGACGTCCTCGAGCGCCGCGGGCGCCAAGGTCGACGCGAGCGGCCTGCGGATCGGTCTGGCCTACGACATCGGCGGGCGTGGTGACGCCTCGTTCAACGACGCGGCCGCGGCCGGTGTCGACAAGGCGAAGACCGACATGGGCGTGAAGGACGTGCAGGAGAGCACGGCTTCGCCGACCGAGGACGAGGCGGCCAAGGAGCAGCGGCTGACGCAGCTGGCCGGCGGCGGGTACAACCCGATCGTCGCGGTGGGCTTCGCCTACGCGGAGGCCGTCGGCGCCGTCGCGCCGAAGTACCCGAACACCAAGTTCGCGATCATCGACGACGACTCGGTGCAGCAGCCCAACGTGACGCCGCTCGTGTTCGCGGAGGAGCAGGGCTCGTTCCTGGCCGGTGTCGCCGCGGTGTACAAGAGCAAGAACTGCCACATCGGCTTCGTCGGCGGCGTGAACACCCCGCTGATCCAGAAGTTCGAGGCCGGTTACCTGGCCGGTGCGAAGGCCGCGTCGAGCAAGGTCCAGATCGAGGACGAGTACCTGACCCCGGCCGGTGACAACACCGGGTTCCAGGACCCGACCAAGGGCAACGCGAAGGCCGCGGCGGAGATCGCCGCCGGTGCCGACGTGGTCTACCACGCGGCCGGTGCCTCCGGTAAGGGCGTGTTCCAGGCGGCCAAGGCGTCCAACGCGCTGGCCATCGGGGTCGACTCCGACCAGTACAACCAGCAGACGGTGGCCGAGTACAAGGACGTGATCATGACGTCCATGCTCAAGCGGGTCGACGTCGCGGTCTACGACTACATCCAGGCCGTCGCGACGAACAACCTGGCCTCGCTGCCGAAGCGGTTCGACCTCAAGGTCGACGGCGTCGGCTACGCCACGTCGGGCGGCAAGGTCGACGACATCAAGTCGGTGCTGGAGGGCTACAAGCAGGCCATCATCTCCGGCCAGATCACGGTGCCGACGACACCGCAGAAGTAGTTACCACCTCGCGTGCGGGGCTCGGGAGGGCGACCCTCTCCCGAGCCCCAATGGTGTTTTGAAGCGGCGGAGCCGCTTGCGGTGGGCCGCCAACCGGCACCGCCGCGGGTTCTGAGGTGGCTCCTCGCGAGGACAGCGCCGACGTGGTGACCTGGCGGTCATGAGGAGGCGATCCCGGAGCGAGGGGCCACCTCAGGTTCCGCCACCCGCACCGCCAAGCAAATCCCTTCAGAACACTTCTACGCCTTTCGGGGAGTCTCCCAACCATGACTGAGCAACCACCGGTGGTGGAGCTGCGGGGAATCACGAAGCGGTTTCCCGGCGTGGTCGCCAACTCGGACGTGAACCTGACGATTCGCGCCGGTGAGGTGCACGCCGTCTGCGGCGAGAACGGCGCGGGCAAGTCCACCCTCATGAAGATCCTCTACGGGATGCAGCAGCCCGACGAGGGCACGATCGCCGTCAACGGCGAGGAGGTGCGGCTGCGCAACCCGCAGGACGCCATCCGCGCCGGCATCGGCATGGTGCACCAGCACTTCATGCTCGCCGACAACCTGACGGTGAGCGAGAACGTCCTGCTGGGCGCGGAAAACCTGCACGGCATCGGGCGCCGCGCGAAGGCCAGGCTGACCGAGCTGGCCAAGCAGACCGGCCTGAACGCCCCGCTCGGCGCGCTCGTCGAGACGCTCGGCGTCGCCGACCGGCAGCGCGTCGAGATCATCAAGGTGCTGTACCGCGGCGCGAAGATCGTCATCCTCGACGAGCCGACCGCGGTGCTGGTGCCGCAGGAGGTCGAGGCGCTGTTCGACACCGTGCGGTCCATGCGCGAGCAGGGCTTCACGTTCATCTTCATCTCCCACAAGCTCGACGAGGTCCGCGCGATCGCCGACACGGTCACGGTGATCCGCCGCGGTACCACCGTCGGCACGGCGGACCCGAAGCAGATCAGCACGCGTGAGCTGGCCGAGATGATGGTCGGTTCCGAGCTGCCCAGCCCCGAGACCCGCGAGTCCACCGTGACCGAGCGGGCCGTGCTGCGGGTGACCGGGCTCCGGCTCGACGCCGAGGGCAGCGACCGCGCGATCCTCGACGACGTCTCGTTCACCGTGCACGCGGGCGAGGTGCTCGGCATCGCCGGTGTCGAGGGCAACGGCCAGACCGAACTGGTCGAGACCATCATGGGCATGCGGAAGGCGAGCCGCGGCCGCGTCGAGCTCGTCGAGGCCGACGGCACCGCACGTGAGCTGACCAGGCTCGGCACGCTGGCGCGGCGCGAGGCGGGGATCGGCTACATCGCCGAGGACCGCACGCGGCACGGCCTGCTGCTCACGCAACCGTTGTGGGCCAACAGGATCCTCGGGTACCAGACGCGCAAACCGGTCTCGAAAGGACAGTTGCTCGACATCGCGGGCGCGCGCCGGGACACCGGGCGCATCGTCGCCGACTACGACGTCCGCACGCCGGGCATCGACGTGCCGGCCGCCGCGTTGTCTGGTGGGAACCAGCAGAAGCTCATCGTGGGGCGGGAGCTTTCGGGCAACCCCGTGCTGCTCATCGCGTCGCACCCCACGCGGGGTGTGGACGTCGGTGCGCAGGCGCTGATCTGGGAGCAGATCCGCGTGGCGCGCCACGAAGGGCTCGCGGTGCTGCTGATCTCCGCGGACCTGGACGAGCTGATCGGGCTCTCCGACACGATCCGCGTCATGCTGCGCGGCAAGCTGGTGAGCGAAGCCGACCCGGCGACGGTGACGCCGCAGGAACTCGGCTCGGCGATGACGGGGGTGGAGGCGGCGTGACTTCCTGGCGTACCAAGGTTCTCCCGCCGCTGCTGGCGATCGTCTTCTCACTGCTCATCTGCTCGGTCGCGCTGCTGATCTCCGGCTCCGACCCGCTGAGCGCGTACTGGACGATGCTCAAGCAGCTCGGCCAGGGCACCACCGCGGTGGACACGGTGAACCTCGCGACGGTGTACTACCTGTCCGCGCTGGCGGTCGCGATCGGCTTCCAGATGAACCTGTTCAACATCGGGGTCGAGGGCCAGTACCGGTTCGCCGGGGTGTGGGCCGCGATCATCGGCGGCGCCCTCCACCTGCCGCCGGTGCTGCACGCGCTCGTGATCATCGTCGTCGCGGTGGTGGCTGGCGTGGTCTACGCCGCGATCCCGGCGATCCTCAAGGTGACGCGCGGCGTGTCCGAGGTCATCTCGACGATCATGCTGAACGCGGTCGTCGGCGGGATCGTCGCGTTCCTCATCAACCCCGACCAGTTCGGCGTGCTGACCGGAAACAACCTGCGCACGCAGGTCATCGACCCCTCCGGCCGCGTGCCGGGCATCCCGCTCGGCGACGCGAGCCTGTTCGGGTTCGTGATCATCGTCGCGGTGATCGGCGCGGGCTACTGGTTCCTGCTCAACCGCACGCGGTTCGGCTTCGAACTGCGCGCGAGCGGCGAATCGCCGACCGCGGCGGCCGCGGGCGGCGTGAACTCCAAGCGCATGACGCTCATCGCGATGCTGCTCTCCGGTGGTGTGGCGGGGCTCGTCGCGATGCCGGAGCTGCTCGGCCGCGACTTCAGCTACGCCATCACCTCCACCCAGGGCTACGGCTTCACCGGCATCGCGGTCGCGCTGCTGGGCCGCAACCACCCCGGCGGGATCGCGCTCGGCGCCCTGCTGTGGGCGTTCCTGGACAAGTCCGCCGTCTCGCTGGAGACCGTCAACGTGCCGAAGGAGATCGCGACGATCATGCAGGGCGCGATCGTGCTGTCGGTCGTGGTGGCCTACGAGGTCGTGAAGCGGGCCGACCTGGCCGCCGCGCAACGCCGCGTCGGCCGGGCGCTCTCGGGCGGGAAACCGGCTTCGGTCGCGGAAGGCGGTGCGATCTGATGGCGCTCGGAACGGCTCAGGCCGGCGACGCGACGACCGTGCCCGTGCCGCCGAGGCGGCGGCGGGTGCCCGGCTGGGCGCGTGGCGTGCTGTGGGCGGTCGGGATCATCGCGGTGCTGTCCACGGCCTCGTACCTGACCGGGGTCAACACGCTGACCTCGACGAACACCGCGCAGACCGCGCTGCGCCTCGCGCTGCCGATCCTGCTGGCCGCGCTCGGCGGGCTGTGGGCGGAACGCGCCGGCGTGATCAACATCGGGCTCGAGGGCATGATGATCCTCGGCACGTGGGGCGCGGCCTGGGGTGCCTACCACGGCGGCCCGTGGCTGGGCCTGCTCGCGGCGATGGTGTTCGGTGCGCTCGGCGGGCTGCTGCACGCGGTGGCGACGGTGACGTTCAACGTCAACCACATCGTCTCCGGTGTGGCGATCAACCTGCTCGGGCTGGGAATCGCGAAGTACCTCTCGACGCTGATCTTCCAGCCCCTGTCCGGAAACCCGCGGCAGTCGCCGACCGTGCCTGTGTTCGACACGTACTCGGCGACGTTCCTGTCCGACTGGCTGCGTGACCTGGAGAACCAGCAGCGTGTCGGCATCTCCGACGCGGCCGGGCTGGTCGACGGGCTCGTCACGGGGGTTTCGCCGCTGACGATCATCGCGATTCTGCTCGTGCCGGTCAGCTACCTGGTGCTGTGGCGGACGCGGTTCGGGCTGCGGCTGCGCTCGGTCGGGGAGAACCCGGTCGCGGCGGAGTCGCTGGGCGTGAACGTCTACGCGTACAAGTACGTGGGCGTGCTGTTCTCGGGTGCGCTGGCCGGGATGGGCGGCGCGGCGCTGGTGCTGCTGCAGGGCGGCGGCGGGTACCTGGAGAACCAGACCAACGGCCGCGGTTACATCGGCCTGGCCGCGATGATCTTCGGCAACTGGCGGCCGGGCGGCCTGCTCGGCGGTGCCGCGTTGTTCGGGTACGCCGACGGTCTGCAGCTCGCCGGTGGTGGCAAGGCGGTGCTGGCGCTGCTGTACGGCGCGGTGCTGCTGCTGGTCGTGGTCGTGGTGGTGCAGCTGATCCGCCGGCAGTGGATCGCGGCGGCGCTCGGTGTCGTCGGCGCGGGGATCCTGTACTGGATCTACTGGTCGAACGACTCGCTGCCCGGTGACCTGATCCCGTACACCGCGCACGTGGTGACGCTGATCGTGCTGGCGGCGGCTTCGCAGCGGCTGCGGCCGCCGAAGGCCGACGGGGCGCGGTACCGGCGTGGTGAAGGGGATTGACGGGTGTCCACTGTGGACTGGGATGCGCTGCGGGCGGAAGCCGTGCGGGTGGCGGAAAGCGCTTACGCGCCTTACTCGAAGCTCCGGGTGGGCGTGGCGGGCCTGACCGACGACGGGCGGGTCGTGCAGGGCTGCAACGTGGAGAACGCCTCCTACGGGCTCGGCCTGTGCGCCGAGTGCACGATGGTGGGGCAGCTGCGGCTGTCCGGCGGCGGCCGCCTGGTGGCGGTCGCCTGCCGCTCCGGCGACGGGGACCTGCTGATGCCGTGCGGCCGCTGCCGCCAGCTGCTGTACGAACACGGCGGACCGGAGTGCCTGGTGGACACCCCGTCGGGCATCCTGCCGATGTCGTCGGTGCTGCCGGACGCCTTCGGCCCGGACGACCTGCCGTGATCACCGCGGTCGACGTCATCCGCGCGAAGCGGGACGGTGGGCGGCTGTCGGACGAGCAGATCGCGTGGGTGGTGGACGCCTACACGCGCGGAGCCGTGGCCGAGGAGCAGATGGCCGCGCTGGCGATGGCGATCTTCCTGCGGGGCATGGACGCCCGCGAGACCGCCACGTGGACCGGCGCGATGATCGACTCCGGGGAGCGCCTGTCGCTGGCCGTGGACCGGCCGACCGTGGACAAGCATTCGACGGGCGGGGTCGGCGACAAGATCACCCTGCCGCTGGCCCCGCTCGTCGCGGCGTGCGGGGCCGCCGTGCCGCAGCTGTCCGGGCGCGGGCTCGGGCACACGGGCGGCACGCTCGACAAGCTGGAGTCCATCCCCGGCTGGCGGGCGGCGCTGTCCACCGACGAGATCACGCGGCAGCTCAACGACGTCGGCGCCGTGGTGTGCGCGACGACCGAGGGGCTCGCGCCCGCCGACCGGAAGTTGTACGCGCTGCGGGACGTCACGGGCACTGTCGAGTCCATCCCGCTCATCGCGAGTTCGATCATGAGCAAGAAGATCGCCGAGGGCTCGTCGGGGCTGGTGCTGGACGTCAAGTGCGGCTCGGGCGCGTTCATGAAAACCCCGGAGCAGGCGCGGGAGCTGGCGCGCACGCTCGTCGAGATCGGGACCGCGCACGGGGTCGCGACGACGGCGCTGCTGACCGACATGTCCGTGCCGCTGGGCCGGGCCGTGGGCAATGCCGTGGAGGTCGCGGAGTCGGTCGAGGTGCTGCGTGGCGGGGGACCGGCGGACGTCGTCGAGCTGACGGTCGCGCTGGCGCGGGAAATGCTGGCGCTGGCGGGCATCGACGCGGACCCGGCGGCGGTGCTCGCGTCCGGGGAGGCGTACGAGACGTGGTGCCGCATGATCAGCGCCCAGGGCGGCGACCCGGAGGCGCCGTTGCCCGTCGCCGAGCACGTGCACGTGGTGCCCGCGCCACGCGACGGGATCCTGGAGCAGCTGGACGCCTATGCCGTGGGCGTCGCGGCGTGGCGCCTCGGCGCGGGACGGGCACGCCGCGAGGACCCGGTCCAGCACGCGGCAGGCGTTGTCCTGCAAGCGAAACCCGGTGATCGGGTCTCGGCGGGGGAACCGTTGCTGGAGCTGCGAACCGACACGCCGGAGGCAGTGGCGGGAGCTCTGGAGGCGCTGGAAGGGGCCGTCGTCGTCGGCGACGGGCCCGTGTCTCAGCGGCCTTTGGTGCTGGAGACCGTGCGCGCTTAGAGCATCACCGCGCGCTCGACGCACTCGCGGAGCAGCTGACGACGGCGTTCGTGGTCCTCGGCCGGGTCGTCCGGCGTGGCGGCGTGCATCCCGCTGACCGGTGACCACGCGAAGGCCATCGCCAGGACCATGGTGAACAGGTCGAGCGGATCCCCGGGCCGGACGCGACCCGCCGCCTGGGCGGCCGCGATGGCCGAGAGTTTGGCTTCGTCGTTCGCGCCGTCGGAAAGCCTGCCGGTCGGACGGCGCTCCAGCCGCAGCCAGGTCATCAACCGGACCAGTTCGGGGTGGCGCAGGGTCTCGTCGTACATCGCCACCGCCCAGCCGGGCAGGTCGTTCGCGTCGAAGCGGACGGCGTCGACGAGCCGGTCGGCCCGGTCGGCGACGACCGCGTCGAACAACCCGTCCTTGTTGCCGAAGTAGCCGTAGAGCTGCGCCTTGTTGGTCTGGGCCGCCGCGATGATGCGGTCCACCCTGGCGCCGGCGATGCCGCGTTCCGCGAACTCCACCGCGGCGGCGTCGAGGATGCGCCGGCTGGTCGCGGCGCCACGCGGGGTGGTCGGCAGTGCGGGCACGGGAACAACCCTAACAGACGAACCAGTCTGTTTGCGTGTACGCTGGAAACAGACCGAATAGTCTGTCTGGAAGGATTCCCATGCGAACGACCACTGGCTGGCAGAGCGCCGGCGGCACCGAACTGCGGCGGCTCCCGTTCGAGCGTCGCGACCTGCGTGACGACGACATAGCCGTGCGCGTCGACTACTGCGGGGTCTGCCACAGCGACCTGCACGCGCTCCAAGGCCTCACCGGCAAGCCGACCGAGGGGATGGTCCCGGGGCACGAGTTCACCGGCACCGTCACCGA
The DNA here is from genome assembly GCF_039542405.1 of Amycolatopsis dongchuanensis. Lineage (NCBI taxonomy): Bacteria > Bacillati > Actinomycetota > Actinomycetes > Pseudonocardiales > Pseudonocardiaceae > Amycolatopsis > Amycolatopsis dongchuanensis. The sequence goes on along the minus strand of NZ_BAABIB010000091.1, from coordinate 35,735 downwards.
GGTCGGCCCGTCGGTGACGGACTTCGCCGTCGGGGACCGCGTCGCGGTCGGGACCATCGTCGACTCCTGCGGGAAGTGCGCGATGTGCCAGGCGGGGCAGGAGAACTTCTGCCTGGAGGGCGGCGTCAACACCTACGGCGGCACCGACCGCATCGACGGCACGGTGACGAAGGGCGGCTACAGCCGCGAGTACGTGCTGCGCGACAAGTTCGCCTACCGGCTGCCCGACGGGCTCGACCCGGCGGCCGCGGCGCCGTTGCTGTGCGCGGGGATCACGACCTGGGAAGCCATGCGTGCGGCCGGCGTCGGGCCCGGCAGCAAGGTCGCCGTCGCCGGGCTGGGCGGTCTCGGGCACCTCGCCGTGAAGTTCGCCGCCGCGCTCGGTGCCGAGGTCACCGTGCTCAGCCGCACCCCGGACAAGCTCGACGACGCGCGTCGGCTCGGCGCCACCGACCTGGTGGTCACCAGTGATGAAGCGCAGCTGCGCCAGTCGGCTTGGCGGTTCGACCTGGTGCTGGACACCATCCCCGGGCCGCACGAGCTGTCACCGCTGGTCGATCTCCTGACGCTGGACGGGACGCTGAGCGTGCTCGGCTACCCGCTGCAGGAGCCCGCGCCGCTGATCAAGCTGGTCTACGGGCGGAAGAAGGTGACCTCGTCCGGGACCGGCGGGCGGCGGGGCACGGCGGAGATGCTGGCTTTCGCCGCTGAGCGCGGGGTGGTTGCCGACGTCGAGGTGCTGCCGTCCGGGCGGGTCGGGGAGGCCTTGGAGCGGTTGGCTCGGGGGGATGTGCGGTACCGGTTCGTGCTGGATCTGGCTGATTTGGGTTGATCGTCGGGGTGGGGCTTGGGGCTGGGGGTGGGGGTGCGGCTTGTGTGCCCGGCGCTGGCGCGCCTGCTTGAGCGGCCCCACCCCCGCCCACCCTTGACTCGCCGGAGCGGCCGTAAGTGCGGCTGGGGATCGGGGCGGGGGTGGGTGTGGGCGGTGTGGCCGCTCGCGTTGCATCGCCGGGCGGCGGTTGGGTGCTGTGGGCATGAAAAAGGGCCCTCCCGCTCTGTGGAGTAGTGGGAGGGCCCTTGTGCCTAGTTCTCGTTCGACTCGTCGGTGTCCGGCTTCGCCTTGATCTCCGTGCCCTTCGGTGCGCGGCCGTTCCTCGCGCGGCGGGGCTGGCGCGGGGCCGGCGGGGGCGGGGCGATCTGCGGGACAGCGGGACCGCCGCCGAGCATCAGCTCCGCGAACGTCGCCATCGCCTCGTCGAGCTGGCCGCCGATGCGGCGCTCCGACTCCTCGTTGTGCTGGCGCACCAGGTTCGACACGTTGTCCGCGTCCGGACGGCTCGACAGCGTGTTCTCGACCCGTGAGAAACCGCTCTTCACCGAACCGCCGAGGTCGCCGAACTGGGCGTTCACGCCCTCCTCGACCTTGTCGATCCGGCCGGTCAGGTCGTCGAGGCGGTTGGTGATCGTCTCCAGCTTGCTCGACAGGCCGTCCAGCCGCTGGGTCGAGTCCAGCATCTCGCCGGTCTCGTCGATCGCCGTGCGCAGGCCCTGCGCGGTCGCCTCCAGGCGCTCCCGCGTCGCCGTGTCGAGGGTGTCCACCCGCGACCGCAGCTCGGCCTGCCCCGACTCGATCCGCTCACGCAGATCGGCGTCGCCCGCCTCGACGCGCTCGCGCAGCGCCGCCTCCGCACGGTCGAGCCGCTCGTTCACCGGGCCGTGCACCGACTGCGGCAGCGCGTCCAGCTTCGCGTCCTGCTTGTCCAGGTGCCCGTTCAGCTCGTCGAGCCGCCGGTGGATGCTCTCCAGCTTGTCCTCGAGGCCGTCCATGCGCCCCGCGACACCCTCGAAGCGCGCGGCCACGCCGTCCAGCCTGCCGTCGAGCTGCGCGAACGGCTTCGCGAGCTTGTCGACGATGCTCTCGACCGCCCGCGCCAGGTCCGCGATCGCGTTGTCCTGCGCCTCGAGCTTCGACATGGCCTCGTCCAGCCGCTCGGCCAGGACGCTGACCTCGGTGCGGTCGGGCAGTTCGGACAGCCGCTTGCGCACGGCGCCGAGCGAGTCGACGGGCGCGAGCCGCGCGTAGATGTCGTCGAGAGCGTCGAAGATCTGCTGCTGCTCGCTCTCCCGGACTTCGGCCGCACGCACCAGCATGTTGCGCATCCGGTCGAAGGACGGCGCTCCAATGTGATTGTCAGTGGTCACTTCGAGGTCCTTCGTCGGCGGGGAAAGAAGGGACGTTGGGCCGAAGCTTAACCGGGATAAAATTGCTCTGGGTATCGCCCCCGTAAAGGCGGGCCGGTCCCGCGCTACTCACATGGCCCATTCCGCCCGCTGCCTGCGGAGCTGAGGGTGAGGTCGAGGTGGAGAGTTCAGCGGCCATCGGGGTGACGGGGCCGTGGGTACCGTGAGGGCATGTCTGCTGCCGTACCCCCGTTGACCTTGGAAGCGATACGTTCCGTGCCCAAGGTGTTACTCCATGATCACCTGGACGGTGGCCTGCGTCCGGCCACCGTCGTCGAGCTCGCCGCGGCCACCGGCTACGACGCGCTGCCCACGACGGACGCCGACGAGCTGGGCCGCTGGTTCCGCGAGGCCGCCGACTCGGGCTCGCTCGAGTCCTACCTGGAGACCTTCGCCCACACCTGCGGCGTCATGCAGACCGAGGAAGCCCTGGTCAGGGTCGCCGCGGAGTGCGCGGAGGACCTCGCGGCGGACGGGGTGGTCTACGCCGAGGTCCGGTACGCGCCCGAGCTGTTCGCCGAGCGCGGTCTGTCGCTGGACGCCGTCGTGGAGGCCGTCCAGGCGGGGTTTGCGGAGGGTGAGCGCCGGGCCGCCCAACAGGGGAAAAACATCCGAATGGGTACTCTTCTGTGTGCGATGCGTCAGCACGCCCGCGCACAGGAGATAGCGGAAGTCGCGGTGCGTTACCGGGATGCCGGAGTCGTCGGGTTCGACATCGCGGGACCGGAAGCCGGATTTCCGCCGACCCGTAATCTCGACGCTTTCGAATATCTGCGTACGAATAACGCGCATTTCACCATTCACGCCGGTGAGGCGTTCGGGCTCGCGTCCATTTGGGAGGCCATTCAGCACTGCGGCGCCGAGCGGCTCGGGCACGGCGTGCGGATCGTGGACGACATCAAGACCGGTCCCGACGGGTCGGTGGAGCTCGGCAGGCTCGCCGCCTACGTCCGCGACCGCCGGATCCCGCTGGAGATCTGCCCGTCCTCGAACGTGCAGACCGGGGCCGCCGCGTCGATCTCCGACCACCCCATCGGGTTACTGAAGCGGCTCCGCTTCCGGGTGACCGTCAACACCGACAACCGCCTCATGAGCGGCTGCACGGTGTCGAGCGAGTTCGCCGCGCTGGCCGAGGCGTTCGGCTACGGCTGGGCGGATCTCCAGTGGTTCACGATCAACGCGATGAAGTCCGCGTTCATCGATTTCGACCAGCGGCTGGACCTGATCGACAACGTGATCAAACCGGGCTACGCCCACCTGGTGTGACCGTGCGGGAAACCCCTTGCTGTAGTTAGCCTGAGTAAGTAATGTCCAAGATGTAAGAGCTACTTCTCACATTTTGGGATGGCAACGATGGCGGGCACCGCGGTACCGGGCACGGAGAGCAAACGGCGCTGGGGCATCCTCGCGCTCGGGCTCGCCGCCCAGACCGCGAGCTGCGCGTTCCTGTACGGCATCCCGTTCCTGGTCCCGGCCATGCGGGCGGCGGACGGCCTGTCGCTCGCGCAGGCCGGGACCGTGGTCGCGGCACCCAGCGTCGGCCTGCTGTTCACGCTCATCGCGTGGGGCGCCGCCGCCGACCGCTACGGCGAGCGGCTCGTGATGGCGCTGGGGCTGGGCGGCTCGGGGCTGCTGTTGCTGGCCGTCGGGCTGGGCGGTCCGCCGCTGGGCCTGATGATCGCGCTGTTCCTGCTGGCCGGCGCCAGCACGGCGTCGGTCAACGCGGCGAGCGGCCGGGCCGTGATGGGCTGGTTCGCGCCGTCCGAGCGCGGGGTCGCGATGGGCATCCGGCAGACCGCGCAGCCCCTCGGCGTCGGGGTCGCCGCGCTGGGCCTGCCGCCGCTGGCGCAGCACTGGGGTTTCCACGCCGCGATGCTGTTCCCCGCGTGCCTGGCGCTGGTGGTCGCGGCCCTGGTCGCGTGGCTGGTGCTCGACCCGCCGCGCCCGCCGAAGAAGGCGGGCGCGCCGAAGGCGGTTTCGCCGTACCGGCAGCCTGCGCTGTGGCGGCTGCACGGGGCGAGCACGCTGCTGGTGGTGCCGCAGTTCGCGGTGTCGGCGTTCGCGCCGGTGTACCTGGTCAGCGCGCACCACTGGAGCCCGCTGGCCGCCGGGTGGTTCCTCGCGGCGGTGCAGGCGCTGGGCGCCGCGGGACGGCTGGCGTCCGGCTACTGGTCGGACCGCGTCGGCAGCAGGCTCCGCCCGATGCGGCAGCTCGCCGTGGCCAGCGCCGCGGTGATGCTGCTGGTCGCACTCGGCGACGCGACGTGGCCATGGCTGGTGCTGCTGGCGCTGGTGCTCGCCGCGGTGATCACCGTCGCCGACAACGGGCTGGGCTTCACCGCCTCCGCCGAACTCGCCGGGATCGACTGGGCGGGGCGGGCGATGGGCGCGCAGAACACCGCGCAGAACATCGCTTCGTCGCTCACGCCGCCCCTGCTGGGCCTGGTCATCGGCGACTCGCGGTACGCGCTGGCGTTCTGCGTCGCGGCCATCTTCCCGGTGCTGGCCATCGGCCTCACGCCGGTTCAGGCGGAGCGGGCGCTCACTTCAGGTCGAGGCCGCTGACGCGCCAGGAGCCGTCTTGCTGCTTGAGCTTGAGGGTGAGGTGGAAGTTCCCGACCCCTTCGCCGCTCGAGCCGATCAGCATCAGGTCGTGCAGGCTGTGCCCGTCCACGGTGATCGCGGTGTCGGGCACGCTCATCGCGTCGCCCCCGGCAGTGGTGGTGCTCACCTTCACGGGCGCCTGCGGCGGCAGCGTGACGCCCGGCTTCGCCCACGCTTCGTGCAGCGACCTGAACGTCCTCGTCGCGGTGGGGGAGGAGCACTTGCTCAGGTCGTCGCCCGGCGAGGCGGTCAGCTCACACGCCTTCTGGTACTCCTCGCGCAGGACGGCGGTGACCCACGTGCTCACGGCGTCCTCGGGGCCGGCGGCCGCGGCCGACGACGTGGACGCGGCCGCCGAGGACGGGGCCGGCCCGCTCGAGGCGGCCGGGGCGTCGGTGCCGCAGGCGGCCAGGCCGAGTGCGAGGACGGGCAGGGCGGCAAGACATCTGCCGGACGAAGGCATCGAGGAACTCCCGGGGGGATCGGTGAAAACGGTGTGCGTGACCCTAGGGGTAGGCGGCACCGGACGCACCGATCCGGAGTCTTACGGGCAACCCGGAGGGGCCGTCAGTGCGCCCGCAGTCGGTTCTCGAACGCCTCGACGAGCTTGCGCCACTCGCTCTGCTCGGTGTCGAACGGGGCGCTCGGCGCGAGCCGGTTCGGGTCCGGCCGCAGCACGAACGACACCAGCCAGCCCAGACTCTCCGAAGAGGACAGTGCGGCGCCCGCGCTGTCGTCGTCCGCCCAGTCCCCGGCGTCCGTGAGCAGTTCGACCGCCAGCTCCAGCTGCGTCGGGTCGACCGAGTCGGGGCCCTCGCCGAGGTCCTCGGCGAGACCGGCGAGCACGTAGGTGTTGTCGGTGTCGACGTCGAGCTCCAGCTCGCCCGCGGTCGCCTTCGTGAGCACCTCGTCCCAAGTGGACACCTGCGCCAGGTCGGTCTCGGCCAGCTCACCCGGGTCCGCCAGCGCGCGCAGCAGCGCCTTGGGCGAGGTGTAGACGTCGATCCGCCCGTCGCTGCCGAGGAACACCGGCTCGTCGTCGAGGTAGCAGCGGAGCGTGTAGTACTCCTTGTCCGAGGTGACGATCTTGATCGGGTCGATGCCGACCTCGGCCCAGAAGCCCGTCGGCTCGTCGTCCTCCTCGTCGGCCTCGTCGACCGTGGTGTCGAGGTCCTCGTCGTCCTGCGCCTCGACCCCGGCCTCCGCCTCGGCGGACTCCTCCAGGAACGCGGCCAGCTCCTCCGCGGTCTGGTCCAGCGTCGCGGCGTCGACGTCGGGCACCTTCACGAGGCTGTCGATCGCGTCGAGCACGGTGTCCCACTTCTCCGACACCGCCTCGGACAGGTCGGTCCACAGGCGCTCGCCCTCGCGGCCGGTGAACGGCAGCCGCCCCTGGTCCAGCAGCGAGAAGCCCTCGGTGGCGTCGAGCACCTCGTGCACCTCGTCCAGCTCGCACACGTCGGCGAGCGAGCGGACGATGCCGACGATCTCGGCCAGCTCGCTGATGGTCCACGAGTCCGGCTCCTCGGCGACCAGCTCCGGCACGCCCACCAGGTCGTAGGAGTGGTCGTCGTCGGGGATCAGCTCGGGGACGTTCAGCGCGGGCACGACGTGCCACGCCGGGTGGTCGATCAGGTCGTGCTGCTCGGCGGTGCGGACGAAGGCCGCCAGGTGCGCGGCGTCGGGGAAGGCGTACAGGTCCTCGCCGTCGCCGAGGAAGGCCTCCCACTCCTCACCGTCCTCCCGCCAGCGCGGGGCCCAGAGGGTGACCAGGTCCCCCTGCGGCAGTCCCAGTTCGATCGGGACGATGTCCTGTGCCATTGCCAGTCCTCCGGTTCACCACCTGTGTGCAGCGAAGCCTACGGGTTTGCGGGTGTGACCGCGATGGGCCCCATGGCCCCGGCACCGGGGATGGCACGATGGACCCACGATGACTCTCGCAGACCTCCTACCAGCGGATCCCGACCCCGACGCGCTGTTCGAAGCGTTCTCGTCCTGGACGACCGAACGCGGCATCGAGCTGTACCCGGCGCAGGAGGAGGCGTTGATCGAGGTCGTCTCCGGTGCCAACGTCATCCTCTCCACACCGACCGGCTCGGGAAAGAGCCTGGTCGCCGTGGGTGCGCACTTCACCGCGATGGCGCACGGCAGGCGCTCCTACTACACCGCGCCCATCAAGGCGCTGGTGAGCGAGAAGTTCTTCTCGCTCATCGAGATCTTCGGCGCGGACAACGTCGGCATGATGACGGGCGACTCCAGCGTGAACCCGGACGCGCCGATCATCTGCTGCACGGCGGAAATCCTGGCGAACATCGCGTTGCGCTTCGGTGCCGACGCGCCCGTCGGCCAGGTGGTCGCCGACGAGTTCCACTTCTACTCCGAGCCCGACCGCGGCTGGGCGTGGCAGGTGCCGATCGTCGAGCTGCCGCAGGCGCAGTTCGTGCTCATGTCGGCCACGCTCGGCGACGTCTCCTTCTTCGAGAAGGACCTGACGCGGCGCACGGGGCGCAGCACGGCGGTCGTCACGTCCGCGGAGCGGCCGGTGCCGCTGACGTACCGCTACGCGCTCACGCCGTTGCACGAGACGATGTCCGAGCTGCTCAACGGCGGCCAGGCGCCCGTCTACGTCGTGCACTTCTCGCAGGCCGCGGCCGTCGAGCGCGCGCAGGCGCTGATGAGCATCAACGTCACCAACCGCGCGGAGAAGGACGCGATCGCCGAGATGATCGGCGACTTCCGCTTTTCGGCCGGGTTCGGGAAGACGCTGTCCCGGCTCGTGCGCCACGGCATCGGGGTGCACCACGCCGGGATGCTGCCGAAGTACCGGCGGCTCGTCGAGCAGCTGGCCCAGGCCGGCCTGCTCAAGGTGATCTGCGGGACGGACACGCTCGGCGTCGGCATCAACGTGCCGATCAGGACGGTCGTGTTCTCCGCGCTGACGAAGTACGACGGGGTGCGGCAGCGGCACCTGAAGGCACGCGAGTTCCACCAGATCGCCGGCCGCGCGGGGCGTGCCGGGTTCGACACCGACGGGTACGTCGTCGTGCAGGCGCCGGACCACGTGGTCGAGAACGCGAAGCTGCTGGAGAAGGCGGGCGACGACCCGAAGAAGAAGCGCAAGATCGTCCGGAAGAAGGCGCCGGAGGGGTTCGTCAACTGGACCGAGAGCACCTTCGAGCGGTTGATCGCGTCGCCGCCGGAGCCGCTCACGTCGAGCTTCCGCGTCACGCACTCGATGCTGCTGAACGTGATTTCCCGTCCCGGCAACGCGTTCGAGCACATGCGGCACCTGCTGGAAGACAACCACGAGGACCGGCAGGCGCAGCGCAGGCACATCCTGCGCGCCATCGCGATCTACCGCGCGCTGCTCGCGGCCGGGGTCGTCGAGCGGCTGGACGAGCCGGACGAGGAGGGCCGCACCGTCCGGCTGACGGTGGACCTGCAGTTCGACTTCGCGCTCAACCAGCCGCTGTCGCCGTTCGCGCTCGCCGCGATCGAGCTGCTGGACGTGGAGTCGCCGACGTACGCGCTCGACGTGGTGTCCGTCATCGAGTCCACTGTGGACGACCCGCGGCCGGTGCTGTCGCAGCAGCAGTTCAAGGCACGCGGTGAGGCCGTCGCGGCGATGAAGGCCGAGGGCATCGAGTACGACGAGCGGATGGCGTTGCTCGACGAGGTCACGTACCCGAAGCCGCTGGAGGAACTGCTGCACGCGGCGTACGAGACGTACCGGCGCGGGCACCCGTGGGTCGCGGACTACGAGCTGTCGCCGAAATCCGTGGTGCGCGACATGTACGAGCGCGCGATGAACTTCGTGGAGTACGTCAACTTCTACTCGCTCGCGCGGTCGGAAGGCCTGGTCCTGCGGTACCTGGCGGACGTGTTCGACGCGCTGCGCCACACCGTGCCCGACGAGGCGAAGACCGAGCCGTTGCAGGACCTCATCGCGTGGCTCGGCGAGCTGGTGCGTCAGGTGGACTCGAGCCTGCTGGACGAGTGGGAGGCGCTGCGCCACCCGACCGATCCGGCGGCGCACGCGCCGTCGCTGCCGGAGGGCCCGCCCCCGGTCACGCGCAACGAGCGCGCGTTCCGGGTGCTCGTGCGCAACGAGCTGTTCCGCCGCGTGGAGCTGGCGGCGCGGCGGGCGTACGAGGAGCTCGGCGAGCTGGACGCGGCGTCCGGCTGGGACGCGGTCGAATGGGAGGCCGCGCTGGAGGAGTACTACGAGGAGCACGACGAGCTGCTCACCGGCCCGGACGCCCGCGGCCCCGCGCTGCTGATCATCGAGCAGGAGCCCGAGGTGTGGCGGGTGCGCCAGATCTTCGATGACCCCGACGGCAACCACGACTGGGGGATCAGCGCCGAAGTGGACCTCGCGGCCTCCGACGAGGCGGGCTCGGCCGTCCTGCGCATCACGGACGTGAACCGGCTCTGACCGGGATCGTCCGGTCCAGGCCCGCGAGCAGGGTCGAGACCACCCCGATGCCGAGGACGAGCAGGGCCAGCCGGTGGAAGCCGGCGTCGGTGACCTGGCCGCCGAACGTGATGCCGATGAGGCTCGACGAGAAGATCGCGCCGATGTAGCCGGCGGTGCGGAACAGGCCGGCCGCGACGGCGATCGTGTCGCCGGGGGAGCGGGCGTAGAGCGTCGCCTGGTTGGCGAAGTTCGACAGCCCGTTCGTCACCCCGAACAGGCCCGACAGGGCGATCAGTACCGGGACGGGCGAGCCGCGGTGGACGTCGAGCATCAGCGCGCCCGCGGCGATCACGGCGGCGGCGCCCGCGGTGAGTGGCAGCCGGACCCAGCCCCTGGCGGACGTGACGCGGGCGAGCACGATGCTCAGCAGCGACATGGGCAGCAGGAGGAGCCCGGACGCGGAGGCGGAGTACCCGCCCGCCTCCTGCATCCACTGGCTGGTGGCGTACAGCGAGGTGTAGACGCCCAGTCCGACGACGAGCTGACGCAGGTAGGTTCGTTGCAGCGGGCCGTTTCCGGCGAGCATCCGCACGTCGATCAGGGGAGCGGTGGCGCGCCTTTCCCACAGCAGCAGGGCGGCGACGAGCACGACCGCCACGGCGAGCTGCCACCACACGGGATGGGCGAGGCCGCCGAGGAAGAGCAGCAGCACGACGACGGCACCCGCGAACAACGCGATGCCCGGCAGGTCGATCGCGGCGCGGGTGCGGGATCGGGGTTCGTCCTTCTCGACGGCGAAGAAAGCCGAAACCAGCGTGACGGCGGCGAGCGGCACGTTGACCCAGAACAGCCCGCGCCAGCCGAACGCCCCGGCGAGCACCCCGCCGACCGGGAGGCCGAGCACGACGGTGACCTGCGCGGCGATGCTGAAGTCACCGAGCACGCGGCTGGGTACGCCGGTGCCGAGCCGGTCGGCACGCCGGCGCACCAGCGCCATCGCCGCCGGGTAGCAGGCGGAGGTGCCGACGCCGATCAGCGCCCGCGAGACGAGCAGCATGCCGAAGTTCACCGCGAGCCCGCCGAGCGCGCCGCCGACCAGCAGGATCGCCACGCCGGTGAGGAAGATCCGCCGGGGTCCGAACAACGTGGCCAGCTTGCCCATCGTCGGCTGCATCACGGCGCTGCACAGGTACAGCACGGACACCAGCGTCGCCGCCGTGCCGGGGCCGAGTGAGAAGTCGGCCGCGATCCCGGCGAGGCCGGTGGCGATCAGCGAGCTGTTCAGCGGGTTGAGGGTCGTGCCGAGCATCAGCGGGCCGGTGAACCGCAGGCCGAAGGGCTTCTTCTCCACCATCGCCATCCTTAGTAGTACTAAGCGTATTCTTTCGTTATACTAAAGAATCGTGGCGAAGTCAGCGAAGGATGTGCCGATCCCGGAACTGGGTGCGGAGCTGCGCACCGCGGTCGCGCGCGTGTACAGCCGGTTCCGGTCCGAGCGGGCCGATGGCGAGGTGGCCGAGGCCGCCCTGCTCGTGTTGCACCAGTTGCGCAAGCACGGCCCGCTCAGCCTCGGCGAGCTGAGCGACCGTGCGCGGGTGACGCCGGGGTCGATGAGCCAGACCGTGAACCGGCTCGAAGCCGACGGTCAGGTCGTCCGCGAACGGGACTCCGCCGACCGGCGCCGGGTGTTGTTCGTGCTCACCGCGGGCGGGCGGGAGATCGCGGAGAAATCCTTGCGGCACCGGGAGAACTGGCTCAGCTCGCAGCTGGGCGCCCTCACCGCCGACCAGCGCCGCACCCTCGCGGAGGCCGCGCGCCTCCTCCAGGCGATCGCCGACTCCCCCTCGACGGAAGGCTCCTCGTGAAGCTGCTCGAACTCCTGCTGACCCCGCTCGGCTGGCTGCTGCGCCGCGAACGCGCGGACGAGGCACTCAGTGTCACTCGGGCCCCGGAACTGACCACTTCGGACCGGATCGAGGTCACTTCACCCGCTTTCCGCGACGGCGAAACGATTCCGGCCCGGCACTGCGGTCCGGGTATCGGCGTGAACACCTCACCCGCGCTGCGGTGGCGTGGACTTCCCGCGAGGACGCGTGCGCTGCTGTTGATCATCGAAGACGTGGACACGCCGACGGCGAAACCGGGCATCCACACGGTGGCCCTGTTCGACGCGGCGGTGTCCGAACTGGAGGAAGGTGCGCTGGCGGCTGAGGATGGGCGTTTCCGCTACGTGCCGAACCACCGCGGCCGCACCGGTTACGTGGGCCCCCGGCCGCTGCCCGGCCACGGGACGCACCGGTACCGGTTCCACCTGTACGCACTGGACACGGCCGTGGACCCGGGCGGGGGCGGTGCCGTGGACGGCCTGCTGCCGCGGCTGGCGGGGCACGTGCTCGCGGTCGGCACGTTGGAAGGGGTTCGGGCGGCGTGAGCGCTTTCTGGCGAGTGGCTCGTGCGGCGCGTGCTCGCCGTCGGCGCGTTGGCCGGGGCAGTGTCCGGGTAAGCGCTTTCAGGCGGCTGATTCCCGCCCAGGTTGGCCGGGCGCGCGCTTGCCGTCGGCGGGTTGGCCGGGGGCAGGGCGCGGGTAAGCGCTTTCAGGCGGCCGACTGCTGCCGTGGTTGGCCGGGCGCGTGCTCGCCGTCCGCGGGTTGGCGGGGTCAGGGCGGCGAAAGCGCTTTCCCATGGCTGACTCCCGCCCCGGTTGGCCGGGCGCGCGCTTGCCGTCTGCGGCCTGGCCGGGGGTCAGGCAACGTAAGCGCTTTCCCGAGGCTGGCTCATGCGTGCGGTGGTTGGTGGGCGCGTGCTCGCCTTCGGCGGGTTGGCCGGGACAGGGCCCGGGTAAGCGCTTTCTGGCGGCGGGCTCCTGCCCTGGCTGGCTGGGTGCGTGCTTGCCGTCGGCGGGCTGGCGGGGGTCAGGCCCGGGTAAGCGCTTTCTGGCGACCGACGCTTCCGTGGTTGGCCGGGCGAGTGCTTGCGGTCGGTGCCCTGGCGAGGGTCAAGGTCGGGTAAGCGCTTTCCCGACACCCCAAAAAAGAGCCGGCTCCTGCCCCGTCGGGGTGGGGCAGGAGCTGGCATTCTGCCGCTCAGAACCGGCGGCGCCTCCCCTCGGGCGCGGCACCGGTCGGCGGCGCGGTCTGCTCCGGTGGCGGGTAGTTGCCCATGGCACCCTGCTCGCCCACGGGCTGGCGGTAACCCGACTGCTCAGCCGCCGGGTACGCGGTCTGCTCACCCGCCGGCGGCGCATACGCGGGCTGCTCACCAGTCGGCGCGTACACCGGCTGCTCACCCGTCGGCGCCGAATACGCCTGCTGTTCCCCCGTCCCGTAGGCCTGCTGTTCCCCCGTCGCGTACCCAGGGCGTTCTCCCGTCGCGTACGCCGGGCGTTCCCCCGTCGCGTACGCCGGGCGTTCCCCGGTCGCGTACGCCGGGCGTTCCGCGGTCGAGGCGTGGGGCGGATACCCGGCCGCGACGGCGTTCGGGTACACGCCGGAAGCCGTGTCGGCGCGCGGCTCCTCCGGTCGGCGGGCGGGGCGCGGTTCGGGCACGACGTCGGACTTCGGCGTCCTCGGCGAGCGGCGCGTCAGGCCCAGCAGGCCGAGCAACCCGAACAGGCCGAGCAGCCCCCACATCCCGTTGTCGTTGGTCTTGTCGTTGTCGTTCCCCGGCTGGTCGTTGTCGTTCTGCTGCGATCCGGGCTGTGCGTACTGCGCCACGGGCACGGTCGCCGCCGTCGCTTCCGCGGCCGCCGGCGCGAGCGGCACGACCACGCCCAGCGCTGCCGCCGCCAGCCACCTGCCCACGTTCTTCGGCATGCCTACTCCCGTCTCCCGGTTCCGGGGCCCGTCCCCGCCACCTCGCTGCGGCTTACCCTGGCCGCTCCGAGCGGACCCCCTTTCTCACCGGTGTGGGTGCTTTGACTCACCTGGGTGAGTGACAGTGCGCGGGCTGTTACCGCGAAGTGGGGAGGCCGACAAACACGGGCGGAGCTGCGGGTTCCCGCGTGTAGCATCCGGACCATGACCGATCTTCGCTCCCGGGTGATCGGGTGGGCAGGGCGCAAGTACATCCAGCGGAAGCAGAAGAAGGGCGTGGACCTGCTTTCCCTGCTGCCCGAATCCACCCTGATGCCGTTGCGCCGCACCGGCCTCGACCCGGTGCCGGAGTTGGGGCACAAGCGCGGGACGGAACCCATCGCCCGGCTCAAGCTGCCGTTCGGGCTGCGCGCGTGGCTGGTCACCGGCTACGACGAGGCCAAGGAAGTGCTGGCCGCGGCGGGCAAGTTCAGCAACGACTACACCAACCTCGTGGGCACGGCGGGGATGTCCGCGGAGCAGAACCCCGGCGGCCTCGGGTTCGCCGACCCGCCGGACCACACGCGGCTGCGCAAGCTGCTGACGCCCGAGTTCACGATGCGCCGCCTGAGCCGGCTCACGCCGCGCATCGACGAGATCATCGAAGACCAGCTGAAAGCGATGGCGGCGGCCGAGGGTCCGGTCGACCTCATGCAGTCCTACGCGCTGCCGATCCCGTCGCTCACGATCTGCGAGCTGCTCGGCGTCTCCTACGCCGACCGCGCGGACTTCCAGCGGCTGAGCACCGTCCGGTTCGACCTGTTCGCCGGGGCGGGCGCGTCCTTCGGGGCGATTTCGGAGTCCCTGTCGTACCTGATGGAGATCGTCAAGAAGCAGCGCGAGTCGCCGGGGGACGGGCTGCTCGGGATGCTCATCAAGGAGCACGGCGACGAGATCTCCGACGTCGAGCTGGCCGGGCTGGCCGACGGCGTGCTCACCGGTGGGCTGGAGACGACCGCGAGCATGCTGGCGCTGGGCGCGATCGTGCTGCTGCGCGACCGCGAAACGTTCGAGCGCGTGCGGGACGACGACGAGTCGGTGAACCCGTTCGTCGAGGAACTGCTGCGGTACCTGACGGTGGTGCAGGTGGCCTTCCCGCGCTTCGCCAAGGAAGACGTCGAGATCGCGGGCGCGCGCATCGCGAAGGGCGACGTCGTGTTCGTGTCGCTCAGCGGCGCGAACCGGGACGCGAAGCTGGGCGAGGACATGGAAACCTTCGACGCGACGCGTGAGCCGTCGTCGCACCTGGCGTTCGGCTGGGGCGTGCACCGGTGCATCGGCGCGGAGCTGGCGCGGATGGAGCTGCGTGCCGCGTACCCCGCGCTCGTGCGCCGGTTCCCGGACATGCACCTGGCCGTCGCACCGGACGAGCTCGCGTACCGCCAGACGTCCGTCGTCTACGGCGTCGACACCCTGCCGGTGTCGCTAACCCGCTAGCCGGGGCAGGCGGATGGCGGCCGGGGTGTCCGTGATGAGCGTGGACACCAGGCCCGAGCGCAGCACGGCGTCGATCGCCTCGGCTTTGGGGGCCGTGTAGCCGAGTGCGATGACCTCGGGCACGCGCAGCAGCTCCTCCGTGCTGATCGCGAGGACGTGGTGCGCCAGCCCGGTGTCCATCGGCTTGCCCTCGCCGTCGAACAGCCGCGCCGCGACCTCCGCCTTCGCGCCGCGCTCGGCGATCGCCCTGCGCTCGTCCGGGTGCACGGCGTCGTACACAGTGGACTCACCGGGCAGCCACGCGCCGATGCTCACCACGGCCTTCGTCAGGTTCTTGAACTGGCCGAACGTCTCCGCGATCCCCGGCTGCCGCCGCAGGATCTCCGTCGTGCGCCGGTCGGGCAGCACGAGCGGGCCGTAGATCGGGTACGCCTCGCCGCCCGACGTCGCGGCCAGCCGCGCCACCGTCTCCACCGAGCGGTCCCGGCTGTCGATGCCCGCCTGCACCCCGCACAGCTGGACCACCGGGACCTTCGGCAGCCTGCGCACGGCCTCCGTCGTCACGTTCACCGAGCGCGCCCACGACAACCCGAGCACGTCGTTCTCCGTGACGATCTCCGACAGCAGCCGCGCCGCGACCGCGCCGATGCGCCGCCGCACCTCCGGCCGCTCGCCCTCGCTCGCCGTGCGGTCGAGCACGAAGCACTGGTCCAGCTCGTAGGCCGCCCGCACCTGGTCCGACAGCTTCACGTCCACCGGCACCGGCAGGTCGAAGTCGATGCGCACCAGCCCGCTCTCGCGCGCCCAGTCGAGCACGCGCGCGACCTTGAAGCGGCTGATGCCGAACTCCTCGGCGATCTCGATCTTGGACCGGCCGCCCACGTAGAACCGGTGGGCGATGACGGCCGAGGTCATCGTGTCCGCGAGATTCCGCTTGACGCTCACTTGAGCACTATAGCGTCCTGCTGGTTGACGAGGTATGGGCGAAAGTCCTCTAATGCTCGGGCATGCATAGGACCACAGTGTCGTGACGCGCTCATTTGAGCGCAGGGAGAGGTGAGCCGGAGTGCGGGCCGCGATCGTTGACCAGCCGGGTTCGATTCGGGTCGGCGAGGTGCCCGACCCCACCCCCGGGGAACGCCAGGTGGTGGTCAAGGTGGGCGCCACCGGGATCTGCGGTACGGACCTGCACATCGCCGACGGCCACTTCCCGCCCACCCCGTACCCGATCGTCCCCGGCCACGAGTTCGCCGGCGAGATCGTCGAGGTCGGGCCGGACGTGCCGGGCGGCTGGCAGGTGGGTGACCGGGTCGCGGTCGACCCGTCGCTGTTCTGCGGGTACTGCGACCCGTGCCGCGCGGGCCACGGCAACCTCTGCGAGAACTGGGGCGCCACCGGCGACACGGTGGACGGCGCCTTCGCCGAGTACGTCGCCGTGCCCTCGGCGAACTGCTACCGCCTGCCCGACCACCTGAGCTGGCAGGAGGGTGCGCTCGTCGAGCCGGTTTCCTGCGCCGTGCACGGCGTGCGCCGGATCGGCGTCGAGGCGGGAGAGCGCTTTCTCGTCGTCGGGGCCGGCACGATGGGCCTGATCATGCAGCAGCTCCTGCAGCGGGCGGGCGCGCGGGTCACGATGGTGGACCGCAACACCAGCCGCCTGCCGCGGGCCAAGGACCTCGGCGCGCACGCCGTCGCCGGTGACGTGTCCGAACTGGACGGTGAGCGGTTCGACGCCTCCGTCGACTGCACCGGTGCCGCGCCCGCGATGGAGGCCGCGTTCGACGCGCTGCGCCGCGGCGGCCGGTTCCTGGTGTTCGGGGTCGCGCCCGCCGAGGCCCGGATAGCGCTTTCTCCCTTCCGTATCTACAACGACGAGATCACGGTGGTGGGTTCGATGGCAGTACTGCACTCCTACGGGGCCGCGCTCGACCTGGTCGCCGGTGGCGCGATCGACACCAGGGCGCTGCTCACCGACGCGCTTCCACTCGAGAAGTTCCCGGAAGCACTGGACCTCATGCGCAGTGGTGCGGGGCTGAAGGTGCAGGTGCTGCCGGGAGGGACCGATGCGTAAGCGCCTCGCCCTGCTGGCGGTCGCCGCACTGCTCGCGCTGACGGGCTGCGCCGGTGCCGGCGCGATCGGCTCGGGCGGGCGGACGCTCGTCATCGCCATCGTGGCCAACCCGCAGATGAACGACGCGATTTCGCTGTCCGGCGAGTTCGAGCGGGCCAACCCCGGCGTGAACCTGAAGTTCGTGTCGCTGCCGGAGAACCAGGCCCGCGCGAAGATCACCGCCTCCACCGCCACGCAGGGCGGCGAGTTCGACGTGGTGATGATCAGCAACTACGAGACCCCCCAGTGGGCGGCGAACGGCTGGCTGGAGAACCTGCAGCCCTACGTCGACCGTACCCCCGGCTACGACCCGGGCGACTTCATCCCGAGCATCAAGGAGTCGTTGTCCTACAACGGTTCCCTGTACGCGGTGCCGTTCTACGGCGAGTCGTCGTTCCTGGCCTACCGCAAGGACCTGTTCGAGAAGGCCGGGCTGACCATGCCCGAGCACCCGACTTGGCAGCAGATCGCCGACTTCGCCGCGAAGCTCGACGACAAGGCGGCCGGGATCTCCGGTATCTGCCTGCGGGGCAAGCCGGGCTGGGGCGAGAACCTCGCCCCGTTCGACACCGTCGCGAACACGTTCGGCGCCTCGTGGTTCGACCAGAACTGGAACGCGCAGCTGACCTCGCCGGAGTTCAAGCAGGCGGCGAACTTCTACGTCGACCTGGTGCGCAACCACGGTGAGGTCGGGGCGTCGAGCGCCGGGTTCTCGGAGTGCGGCACGCGGTACGCCCAGGGGCAGGCCGCGATGTGGTACGACGCCACGGTCATGGCGGGCACCAACGAGGACCCCGAGAACAGCAAGGTCGTCGGCAAGTCCGGTTACGTCGCCGCGCCCGTCGTGCGTACCCAGTCCAGCGGCTGGCTCTACACGTGGTCGCTCGCGATCCCCAAGGTGGCCAAGGACAAGCAGGCCGCGTGGAACTTCCTGAACTGGATGACCGGCAAGGAGTTCGTGCAGCTGGTCGGCAAGACCTACGGCTGGAACCGCGTGCCGCCGGGCTGCCGTCTGTCCACTTACGACATCCCCGAGTACCGCGAAGCCGCGAAGGCCTACGCCCAGCCGACGCTGGACAGCATCGACGCGGCGAAACCGGAGAACGTGCACGTGACGCCGGTGCCCTACACTGGCATCCAGTTCGTCGGCATCCCCGAGTTCCAGGACCTCGGCACGCGCGTCAGCCAGGAGCTGTCCGCCGCCATCGCCGGGCAGGTCTCGGTCGACGAGGCACTGGAGCAGTCCCAGAAGTACGCGCAGACCGTCGGCGAGTCCTACCGGGAGACGAAATGACTGCGGTAGCTCCCTCACTGGAAACCCCCGCCCGCGCCACGACGGCCAGGACCCGCTCGCGCTCCGGCGCGTGGGCCCGCCGGGCGCCGTTGCTGCCCGCGCTGTTGTTCACCATCATCGTGACGCAGATCCCGTTCGTGGTCACGGTGATCTACTCGTTCCAGTCGTGGAACCTCGTCCGCCCCGGCTCGCAGCACTTCGTCGGCCTGCGGAACTACGCCGACGTGTTCACCGACAGCCAGTTCCGCGGCGCGCTGCTCAACACCGTGCTGATCACGGTGGTGTGCGTGTTCGTCGCGCTGGTGCTCGGGCTCGGGCTGGCGCTGCTGCTCGACCGCAAGTTCCTCGGCCGCGGGGTGGTGCGCACGCTGCTCATCACGCCGTTCCTGATCCTGCCCGCCGCCGGGGCGCTGCTGTGGAAGACCACGATGTTCGACCCGACGTACGGGCTGCTGAACTTCGTGTTCGGCGGGGACACGGACTGGTTGTCGGAGTTCCCGCTGGCGTCGGTGATGGCGCAGATCGTGTGGCAGTGGACGCCGTTCATGATGCTGCTGCTCCTGGCCGGGCTGCAGAGCCAGCCGAAGGACGTGCTGGAGGCCGCTTCGGTGGACGGGGCGGGGAAGTGGCGCACGTTCGCGTCGATCACCCTGCCGCACCTGTCGCGCTACATCCAGCTTTCCGTGCTGCTGGGCGCGATCTACATCGTGAACAGCTTCGACGCGATCTTCCTGATGACGCAGGGCGGGCCGGGCACGGCCAGCACGAACCTGCCGTACTACATCTACCAGCGCGCGTTCCAGGGCTTCGACATCGGCCAGTCGTCCGCGATGGGCGTGGTGACGGTCGTGCTGACGCTGATCGTGGCGACGTTCGCGCTGCGGCTGATGTTCCGCACCTTCGACGTGAGCAGGGGTGTGAAATGACGACGCACGCACAACGCCGCGCGGGCGGGATTTCGCTGAGCGTGGTCACCTGGGTCATCGCGATCCTGTTCGTGTTCCCGCTGATCTGGATGGTGCTGACCTCCTTCAAGCAGGAGGCCGACGCCTACACCGATCCGCCGCGCCTGTTCTTCTCGCCGACGCTGTCGCAGTTCGCGAACATCATCGAGCGCGGTTTCCTGCCGTACCTGGCGAACTCCGCGTTCGTGACGGTCGTGTCCACGCTGATCGTGCTGCTGGTGGGCGTGCCCGCGGCGTACGCGCTTTCGCTCGCGCCGGTGCCGAAGACCAGCAACGTGCTGGGCTTCTTCCTATCCACGAAGATGCTGCCGATCGTCGCGGCGATCATCCCGCTGTATGTGATCTCGCAGCGGACGCAGCTGCTGGACAACGTGCTGGTGCTGATCATCCTCTACACCGCGATGAACCTGCCGCTGGCGATCTGGATGCTGCGCTCGTTCTTCCTCGAGGTGCCGACGGAGATGATCGAGGCGGGCCGGGTGGACGGCGCGAAGCTGCCGTTGCTGCTGTACCGGGTGATCCTGCCCGTGGTGGCGCCCGGCATCGCGGCGACCGCGTTGATCTGCGTCATCTTCTCGTGGACGGAGTTCTTCTACGCGGTGAACCTGACCGCGGCCCGCGCCGGCACGGTGCCGGTGTTCCTGGTCGGGTTCATCACGAGCGAGGGCCTGTACTGGGCGCAGCTGTCCGCGGCGGCGCTGCTGGCGTCCCTGCCGGTGATGATCGTCGGCTGGATCGCGCAGAACCACCTCGTCCGCGGCCTGTCGATGGGCGCGGTGAAGTAACGCGCTGAGGAGCGGGGGGCACCGGCGGCGCGCCGCCGACCTGCCTTTGCGGGCTGGTCGCGGCGCGCCGCCCGTACGGAGCGGCTGGACCAGGAACTGCAGGCGGCGTGCGCGGAGTTCGCCGCCTTGGCCGGCCAGGCGCGGCGGCTCGCGGGCGACCGCTGGTACCGCCGCCACGAGGGCGCGGACGAGGCGGTCCAGCTGGCCGCGGCCGACGCCTTCTACGCCGCGAGGACCGAGGCGTGGGCCGCCTACTACCGGATGGTGGACGCCGAGCTGGCGTCGCTGGCCGAGCGGACCATCGCGGTCATCGGGGACGTCGAGGCCGCCGCGGACCAGGCGCAGTTGCGCGAACGGCGCGAGCGGGCCGCCGAGTCGATCACCCGGTTCGCCCGCTCGGCCGCCGCGCGGCTGCGCGCCGACCCTCAAAACCCCGGGTCACTCCTCGATCGACAGGGCCTGGCTCGGGCAGATGTGCACCGCCTCGCGCGCCTTCTGCTCGTCGGCGGGGTGCTCGGCGAGGACGATGACCGTGCCGTCCTCCTCGCTCTGGTCGAAGGTCTTCGGGTCGGTGAGCACGCACTGCCCGGCGCCAACGCAGACATCGGTGTCGGCCACGATTCGCATGGTTTCCCCTTACCAGGTCACGGGAAGTTCGTACACCCCGTAGACGATCCCGTCGTCCTTGTACTGCAGTTCGCCGGACGGGACGGCGAGCCGCAGGCTCGGTGCGCGCTGGAACAACGTCTCGAAGACGACCTGCAGTTCCATCCGCGCGAGGTTCTGGCCGAGGCACTGGTGCGCCCCGAAGCCGAAGGCGATGTGGTGCCGGGCACCGCGTTCGATGTCGAATTCGTCGGGGTTGTCGAACGCTTCCGGGTCGCGGTTGGCGATGGCTCCCAGCGGCAGCACGCCGTCACCGGCGCGGATGCGCACGCCCCCGAGTTCGACGTCCTCGACGGCGACGCGGCGGCTCGCGTACTCCGCGATCGTGAAGTAGCGCAACAACTCCTCGACCGCGTTCGGCACCTTCGCCGGGTCCTCGCGGATCGCGGCGAGCGCCTCGGGGTGCTCCAGCAGCATGATCGTGCCCAGCGAGATCATGTTCGCGGTGGTCTCGTGCCCGGCGACGAGCAGCAGGAAGGCGAGGCCGACCAGTTCCCGCTGGTCGTCGTACCTCGGCAGCTGCCTGGTCAGCAGGTCGTCGCCCGGCTCGCGTTCCTTCCGCTGGACCAGCTCCAGCAGGTACTTCTGCAGCGCGCCGAGCGCCGCCGCGAGTTCCTCGCGCGGAGCTGTGCGCCGGAGCAGTTTCGCCGACTGCTCCTGGAAGAACTCGTGGTCGGCGTAGGGCACGCCGAGCAGTTCGCAGATGATCAACGACGAGACCGGCAGGGACAGCGCCTGCACGAGGTCGGCCGGCTTCGGGCCGGCGAGCATCGCGTCGAGGTGCTCGTCGACGACCTCCTGGATGCGGGGACGCAACGCGGCCACCCGCTTGACCGTGAAGTCGCGGAGCACGGACCGGCGGACGGGCCCGTGTTCCGGCGGGTCCATGCCGATCATGGACACCCGCAGGTTGGTCGTCGTCTGCTGCTGCCCGGTCAGCACCGGGAAGCCGGGGTGGCTCCGGTCGGAGCTGAACCGCGGGTCGGTGAGCATCGTCCGGATGTCCTGGAGCCTGGTCAGCGCCCAGAGCTCACGGCCGTTGGGCAGGACCACCCTGGCCACGGGGGTCTCGTCGCGGAGCGCGCGGTGTTCCTCGCGTGGCGCGAACGGACAGCTCCTGGTGATGGGGAGCGGCGAAGCAGTGGTCACGGTTCCACCCCGATCCGAGACTGGGAATTGCGGACGAACTCCGGCGACGTGCGGGGCCCGACGCTACCGAGCCGGGGCACCGCCGTCCACGAGCCCGTGCCGGGTCTGCCCGCTCGCTCCCCACCACTTACCTTCACCAGGTCACGGGAAGTTCGTACACCCCGTAGACCGCCGCGTCCTCCTTGTACGGCAGCTCGTCCGCCGGTTTCGCCAGCCGGAGCGTCGGCACGCGGCGGAACAGCGTGTCGAACACGATCTGCAGCTCCATCCGCGCGAGGTTCTGGCCGAGGCACTGGTGCGCCCCGAAGCCGAAGGCGATGTGGTGCCGGGCGCCGCGTTCGATGTCGAAGTCGTCAGGGCGCTCGAAGGCCTCCGGATCCCGGTTCGCCGTGTTGCCGAGCGCGATGACGCCCTCGCCCTTGCGGATGAGCACCCCGCCGAGTTCGACGTCCTCGACGGCCACGCGCGAGTTCGCCAGTTCGGCGATCGTGAAGTACCGCAGCAGTTCCTCGACGGCGTCCGGGGTCTTCGCCGGGTCTTCGCGGATCACGGCGAGCGCCTCGGGGTGCTCCAGCAGCGTGATGGTGCCGAGCGAGATCATGTTCGCCGTGGTCTCGTGCCCGGCGATGAGCAGCAGGAACCCGAGGCTGACCAGCTCCTCGCGGTCGTCCTGCTTCGCCAGCTGCCTGCTGAGCAGGTCGTCACCGGGTGCCTGCGCCTTCTTTTCGAGCAGGTCGAACAGGTAGTCCCGCAGCTCGTTGACCGCCGTCGAGCGCTCCTCGGCCGGGGTGGTGCGCCGCAGCAGCTTTGCGGACCGCTCCTGGAAGAACTCGTGGTCGGCGTAGGGCACGCCGAGCAGTTCGCAGATCACCAGCGACGGCACCGGCAGGGACAGCGCCCGCACGAGGTCCGCGGGTTTCGGGCCGGCGAGCATCGCGTCGAGGTGCTCGTCGACGATCTCCTGGATGCGCGGGCGCAACGCGGCCATCCGCTTGACGGTGAACTCCCCGACCACCGCCCGGCGGGCCGGCCCGTGCTCGGGCGGGTCCATCCCGATCAGGGACGCGCGGAAGAGCGGCGGCTGCTGCTGCCGCTCGACCAGGAGCGGGAAGCCCGGGTTGCGCCGGTCGGAGCTGAACCGGGGGTCGGTCAGCATGGTCCGGATGTCCTCGTGCCGGGTGAGCGCCCAGCCTTCGCGGCCGTCGGGCAGCGTCACCCGGGAGATGGGTTCCTCCTCCTGCATCCGGCGGTGTTCCTCGCGTGGCGCGAAGGGACAGGTTCTCGTGATGGGAAGCGGCGAAGCAGTGGTCACGGTTCCACCCCGATCCGTACTGTGAGTATGCGGACGAACACCTTCCACTTCTTTGCCGACGCTACCGAACCGGAAGGACTTCGTCCACCTCCCGTGGGATGCGACAATCGGGACATGACCGCTGACCCGGAGGTCCGCCTGCGTGCCGACGCCCGGCGCAACCGCGACCAGATCGTGGCGGCGGCGAAGGCGATGTTCCTGGAAAAGGGCCTCGACGTACCGATGGAGGAGATCGCCCGCCGGGCCGGGGTCGGCGTCGGCACGCTCTACCGCCGCTTCCCGGACCGGGACGCGCTCATCCGCGCGGTCGCCCAGGACAACTTCGCGCAGATGCTCGCCGAGGCCGAGGCCGCGGCGGCCGAGGAGCCGACGGCGTGGGACGCGCTGGTGCGGCTGCTCAGCGGTTCGCGCCCGCTGCGGTTGAGCATGCACCTCGCCCTGCTGTCCCAGCAGGCGTGGACCGTCGTCCGCGACGACCCGGAGACCCAGCGCTACCGGGATGCGATCCTCGAGATCTTGGAGAACCTCGTCGGCGAGGCGCAGCGTGAGGGCGTGATGCGCGCCGACGTCGGAGCCGGTGACGTGGCGGTGCTCGTGTCGCTGCTGCTCAAGCGGCTGCCCGCGCCCCCGGACGAGGAGCTCCAGGTGCACGACCGCGTCCTGGCGCTCATGCTCGACGCACTGCGCGCCCGGCCGGGCGCGCCGCTGCCCGGCCGTCCCGTGACCGGGGACGATCTCCGCAGGCGCTGACTCCCGCCGGGACTGGCGGATATGCCGATGCGGGCGTTACGGCCGTGACTTATTTTCCGACTCGTCGCGTTCGAGAAAGGAACTGACGTCATGGTCCGCATCACCCGGCTGCTCACGGCGCTCGCCGCCGCCACCTTCGCACTGACCGCCGCCGCGCTCCCGGCCGCCGCGGCGGACGCGAAGGCCACGTGCTCCTCGCTGGAGGTCGTCTTCGCCCGCGGGAGCGGCGAGGTGCCGGGGCTGGGCGTCGTCGGCACTCCGCTGGTGTCCGCCGTGAAGTCGGCGGTCGGCTCGTCCTCGGTCTCGTCGTACGCCGTGAACTACGCGGCCAGCTACGACCAGACGAGCGCCGGCCCCGGCGCGACCGACATGAGCAACCACATCAAGACGACCGCCGCGCAGTGCCCGGACACGAAGTTCGCGATCGGCGGCTACTCGCAGGGCGCGAGCGTCACCGACATCGCGATCGGGATCCGCACCTACCTGGGCACCGGGCAGACCATTCCCACGGACCTGGCCTCCCGCGTGGTGGCGGTCGTCGCGTTCGGCAACCCGCTCGGGCTTTACGGCCAGACCATCAAGACCGCCAGCCCGACGTACGGCCCGAAGTCGCTGGAGTTCTGCAACCGCGGTGACACCGTCTGCGGCGGCACCGGCACGGGCCCCGGCTACGGACACCTGAGCTACCCGAACGACGGCAGCGTGAACACGGCCGCCGCCTTCATCGCGAAGCAGTACAACGCGTCCTGAAGCAGCGGACACCGGCGGCCCCGGGAAAGGGGCCGCCGGTGTCGGCGCCCGGCGGCGGCTGAGGCCGTGCGGTACGAGCGCGAACCGGCTCTCCGGCCGCATGGGGGCTCGCAAGCGGGCGAGTCACTCCGGGGTGCCAAGGTCGCGCGGTGCGAGCGCGAACCGGACCGCGAGGCGATCTTCTCGCTCAGTTCCCCATCGGGTGCCAGACGGTCTTCGCCTCCAGGTAGCGGCGCAGGCGCGTGATGTCCGGCCGCAGCGTCCAGTCCGGCTCCTCGGCGGGCACGTTCAGCACCCGCTTCACCGTGCCCGCGGCGTCGCGCGCCAGGGCGGCCCTGTCCTCCGCGCCCGTCGGGTCCAGCGCGTTCACGTCGGCGTGCGAAGCCAGCCACGGGCCCAGTTCCGCCGCGCGCCCGGTGAGGATGTTCGCCACCCCGCCGGGCAGGTCGGACGTCGCGAGCACCTCGGACAGCGTGATCGCGGGCAACGGCCGTTCCTCGCTGCTCACCACGACCGCCGTGCAGCCCGTCGCGAGCACCGGCGCCAGCACGCTCACCAGCCCCAGCAACGACGACCGCTGCGGCGCCAGCACCCCGACCACCCCGGTCGGCTCCGGCACGGTGAACGAGAAGTACGGCCCCGCAACGGGGTTCGCAGCGCCGAGGACGCTCGCGATCTTGTCGGTCCAGCCCGCGTACCACACCCAGCGGTCGATCGCGGCGTCCACAGTGGACGCCGCATGCCGGGAACCCTCGGACGCCGACACCTCGGCGATGAACTGGTCCCGCCGGCCCTCGAGCATCTCGGCCACCCGGTACAGCACCTGCCCTCGGTTGTACGCCGTGGCGCCGGACCAGCCGGGGAAAGCCTTGCGGGCAGCGGAAACCGCGTCGCGGACGTCCTTGCGGGACGCCTGCGCGGCGTTGGCGAGGAACTTGCCCTTGTCGTCCGTCACCGGGTACACCCGGCCCGACTCCGACCGCGGGAACTTTCCGCCGATGAACAGCTTGTAGGTCTTCGCGACAGCGATCCGGTCAGACATCCAAGTACCCCTCCAGGCCGATGCGGCCACCTTCACGGCCGAAGCCCGACTCCTGGTACCCGCCGAACGGCGCGGCCGGGTCGAAGCGGTTGAACGTGTTCGCCCAGACGACCCCGGCACGCAGCCGGTTCGCGACGGACAGGATCCGCGACCCCTTCTCGGTCCAGATCCCCGCCGACAGCCCGTACGGCGTGTTGTTCGCCTTGGCCACCGCCTCGTCGGGCGTGCGGAACGTGAGCACCGACAGCACCGGCCCGAAGATCTCCTCGCGCGCGATCCGCATCGACTGGTGCACGTCGGAGAACACCGTGGGGGCGAAGAAGAACCCGCGCTCCGGCACCGGGCACGAGCTGGTCCACCGCTGCGCGCCCTCGGCCTCGCCGGAGTCGACGAGCTCGCGGATCTTCGCCAGCTGCTCCGCGGAGTTGATCGCGCCGATGTCGGTGTTCTTGTCCAGCGGGTCGCCCAGCCTCATCGTCGAGACGCGGTACCGCAGCTTCTCCAGCAGTTCGTCCGCAATGGACTCCTGCACGAGCAGCCGCGAGCCCGCGCAGCACACGTGCCCCTGGTTGAAGAAGATCCCGTTCACGATGCCCTCGACGGCCTGGTCCAGCGGCGCGTCGTCGAACACGATGTTCGCCGCCTTGCCGCCCAGCTCCAGCGTCAGCCGTTTCGGCGTGCCCGCGACCTCGCGCTGGATCAGCTTGCCGACCTCGGTGGACCCGGTGAAGGCGATCTTGTCGATGCCCTCGTGCCGCACCAGCCACGAACCGACGTCCCCGGCGCCCGGCAGGATGTTCACCACGCCCGGCGGCAGGTCGGCCTGCTGGCAGATCTCCGCGAACACCAGCGCCGTCAACGGGGTCGTCTCCGCGGGCTTGAGCACCACGGTGTTCCCCGTCGCGAGCGCTGGCGCGATCTTCCACGCCAGCATCAGCAGCGGGAAGTTCCACGGGATGATCTGCCCGGCCACGCCGAGCGGCTTCGGCTCGGGGCCGAAGCCCGCGTACTCGAGCTTGTCCGCCCAGCCCGCGTGGTAGAAGAAGTGCGCCGCGACCGTCGGCAGGTCCGAGTCGCGCGACTCCTTGATCGGCTTGCCGTTGTCGAGCGTCTCCAGCACGGCCAGCTCACGCGACCGCTCCTGGATCAGGCGCGCGATGCGGAACAGGTACTTCGCGCGCTCGGTGCCGGGCATCCGGCCCCACACCTTGTCGTAGGCCCGCCGCGCCGCCTTCACGGCGGTGTCCACATCAGACTCACTCGCCGTGCCGACCTCCGCGAGGATCTCCTCCGTGGCGGGGTTGATGGTCTTGAGCGGCTCGCCGGAGCCGTCGACGAACTCGCCGTCGACGAAAGGCCGGTAGCTGGGTTTGAGGTTCGCCAGGTCGCGCGATTCTGGCGCGGGGGCGTATTCGAATAAAGATTGGCGGCGCAAAGCGTCTCCATCGGGGGTGGTGGTCGGGCGACGGGCGGGCATCTAGTCCACCGTCACGTAGTCAGGGCCGCTGTAGTGGCCGTCGAGCTGGGTGCGCCGCTGCAGCAGCAGGTCGTTGAGGAGGCTGGACGCGCCGAACCGGAACAGCTCCGGCGTGAGCCACTGCTCACCGGCGACCTCGTGCACCGCCACCAGGTACTTGATCGCGTCCTTGGTCGTCCGGATACCACCGGCGGGCTTGACGCCCCGCAGTTCGCCGGTGCTGGTGAACCAGTCGCGGACGGCCTGCAGCATCACGTGCGTGACCGGCAGCGTCGCGGCGGGGGAGACCTTGCCGGTGGAGGTCTTGATGAAGTCACCGCCCGCGAGCAGCGCGAGCCACGACGCCCGGCGCACGTTGTCGTACGTGGCCAGTTCGCCCGTCTCGAGGATGACCTTCAGGTGCGCGTCACCGCAGGCGGCCTTGACCGCCTGGATCTCCTCGAACACCTGCCCGTAGCGGCCTTCGAGGAACGCGCCGCGGTCGATCACCATGTCGACCTCGGTGGCCCCGGCGGCCACGGCGAACTCGACCTCGGCGAGCTTGATCTCCCGGCTGGTCCGCCCGGAGGGGAACGCGGTCGCGACGCTCGCCACGCCGATCCCCGTGCCGCGCAGGCTTTCCACCGCCGTGGCGACGAGGTCGGGGTAGACGCAGACGGCGGCGACCCGCGGGGTGCCGGGCCGCTCGGGGTCGGGCAGCTTGGCCTTCGCGGCCAGCGCGCGGACCTTGCCCCGGGTGTCGGCGCCTTCGAGGGTGGTCAGGTCGACCATCGAGATCGCGGTGTCGATGGCCCAGAGCTTGGCGGCCTTCTTGATGCTGCGCGTGCCCAGCGAAGCGGCCCTGGCCTCGACGCCGACCTGGTCGACGCCGGGCAGGCCGTGCAGGAACCGGCGCAGGCTGGCGTCGTCGCGGGTCGCGTCGTCGAGCCCCGCCGGGAGAGTAGGTGTGCTCACCCCTCGATAGTAGGTTGCTGCTTTCGCGGCTTCCGATGAACTGTGACGCCACCCCAGAAGGCGAAACCCGTGATCTTCACCGTCGGCGCGCCCGGCGGTGGCGCCCGCGTGGTCCTGGCTCTCGAACGCACCCATGAGCCCGATGCCGTTGACGTCCACCACGATGTCGTCGGGCACCACGATGTCGATCCCGCCCATGATCGCGATCGCCGTGATGGTGGAGTGGCGCTCGGCGAAGCGCGCGCCCCGCAGGTCGAGCTCGACGCCGCCCCAGAACGCGAAGCTCGTGTGGTTCGGCGGCACCACCCAGTTGCCCTTGCGGTTGGCCCCGGACATCACCGCGATGGACGCCTGCGAGCCCGGGATCCCGCCGATGCGCGTGTCCACCGCCTGCGACGGGGCGTGCGCGACGGCCTTGCCCACCGACACGCCCGGCAGGTCCGCGATCGGCGGCTCCAGCTCCACGAGCGTCTTCGCCGCGTACACCGTGTCGAGCCGTTCTTCCAGCTCGGCCACGGTGATCCGGCCTTCGGACAACGCGTTGTGCAGGATCTGCGCCACCCGCTCGCGGTCGGCGTCCGACGCCCGCATCGGTGGTCTTTCCGGGGTCCCCTCCGTCACGCAGGTGAGCGTAGCGGCACCGGCCCGCGCGGCGGGTACCTTTTCCCCATGGACGTCCTGGTAGTCGACCACCCCCTGGCCAAGGACAGGCTCTCGACCATGCGGGACGCCCGCACCGACAGCGCCGCCTTCCGCGCCGCGCTGCACGAGCTGACCGTGATGCTGATCTACGAAGCCACCCGCGAAGCTCCGGTGCGGGCCGAGCGCATCCACACCCCGGTCGCCCGCACCCAGGGGTACCGGCTGGCGAACCCGCCGCTGCTCGTGCCGGTGCTGCGGGCCGGCCTCGGCATGGCCGACCAGGCGCACAAGCTGATCCCCGACGCGCAGATGGGCTTCGTGGGCCTCGCCCGCGACGAGGAGACCCTGCAGCCGACGCCGTACCTGGAGTCGCTGCCGGAAAGCCTCGCCTCCCGGCCGGTGTTCGTGCTCGACCCGATGCTCGCCACGGGCGGTTCGATGGTCTACACGATCCAGCTGCTCGCCGAGCGCGGTGCCACGGACGTGACGGCGATCTGCGCGCTGGCGGCCCCGGAAGGGCTGAAGCGGCTGGAGGAGTCCGGCCTGCCGGTGCGCGTGGTGACGGCGAGCGTGGACGAGCGGCTCAACGACTCGGGCTTCATCGTGCCGGGCCTCGGCGACGCGGGCGACCGGCAGTACGGGCCGCGCTGAGGGCTATTCCCCGGTCTCCCCGTCGACGGCCTCGCGGAGGAGGTCCGCGTGGCCGTTGTGCCGGGCGTACTCCTCGATCATGTGGCAGACGATCCAGCGCAGGTTGGGCACACGCCCGTCCTGCCACGGCTGGACCGCCATCCGGTCGAGCCCGCCGTCCGCGAGCGCCTCGTCGACCAGCTCGCGGGAGCGGGCCACGGTGTCCTGCCACAGCGTGCGGAGTTCCTCCGGGCTGTCGGCGGCGGCCGTCGTCCACTCCCAGTCGGGCTCGGCCTGCCAGTCGATCCCGGTGAACACCGGCAGCGGGTCGTGCCCGAACAGCCGCCGGGAGAACCAGTGGTCCTCGACCCACGCGAGGTGCTTGAGCATCCCGCCGAGCGTCATGGTGGAGGCGCCGACCGTCGCGGTGAGGCCGTCGGCGTCCAGCCCGGCGCACTTCCACTCGAAGGTCGCACGCTGGAACTCCAGGAAGCCCAGCACCGTGGCGGTTTCGCCCGCCGCGACCGGGGGTTCGGGGCGGCCCTGCTCGTCGATGACGGTCACGGCCGGAGTCTAGTGGCGCCGCCACCCCCCGGCGTGTGCGCGCAGCGCGGTTTCGTAGGACGAGGCCACGTCGAAGTCCGGTGGCAGGGTGCCGTTGAGTTCGAGCGAAACGAGCCCGTGCACCAGGCCCCACGCGCTGATGGCGATCGTTTCGGGTGCGACGTCCTCGAACTGGCCCGACTCGACCCCGTTCCGCACGACCTCGACCAGCGGCGCGAGCGCCTCCCGTCCGAGCCGCTGGGCCTCCTCGGTGGGCTCGAAGCCCGGGACGGCGGTCGTGAACATGACCGAGTAGAGGTGCGGGTCGGCGAGCGCGCTCTCCCGGTAGACCAGTCCCAGCCGCACGAGGTCCTCGACGGCGTCCCCGGTCCGCTCGACCGCCCGCATCCGCGCACCGAACCGGTGAAAACCCTCGGCGTACAGCGCGTTGACGAGATCCGGTTTGCTGCCGAACAGGGAGTACACGGCGGTGGTCGACGTGCCGGCGTCGGCGGCGAGCCTGCGCAGGCTGAGCGCCTTGGCGCCCTCCGTGGACAGCAGTTCTCCGGCTCGGTCGAGCAGGCGCAGCCGCAGTGCTTCGTCGTGCGTGCGAGGACGGGGCATGGTCCCAGCGTATCGCAACACTGTTATCAATCCGGCCGCGGGAGTTGACCTGGAGTGCACTCCAGGTCGTACTGTCAGCCACCATGAGCTACTCGATAGCGGAAGCCGCCCGCCGGAGCGGGCTGTCCATCGACACGCTCCGGTACTACGAGCGCATCAAGCTGGTCGACCCGCCGGCGCGCGACACGGCGGGCCGCCGGGCCTACTCGGACGAGGACCTGGCCTGGCTCGAGTTCCTCACCCACCTGCGGACCACCGGCATGCCCATCAAGATGATGCGCGAGTACGCGCAGCTGCGGCGCCACGGCGACGCGAGCGCCGCCCGCCGCATGGGCATCCTGATCGAGCAGCGGAACTCCGTGCGGGCCAGGATCGCCGAGCTGCAGTCCTGTTTGGACATACTCGACTACAAGATCGACAACTACGACCGGATCTGCCGCGACATGGTGGCCGTCGGGGTGACCGTGGAGGAGATGTCGGCGTGATCCCGACGAGGAAGCTCGGTGCGCTGGAAGTGGGCGCGCAGGGCCTGGGCTGCATGGGGATGAGCCACGCCTACGGGGTGCGTGACAACGACGAGGAGTCGATCGCCACCATCCACCGCGCGCTCGACCTCGGCGTGACGCTCATCGACACGGCGAACGTCTACGGCGCCGGGACCAACGAGGAGCTCGTCGGCCGCGCGATCGCCGACCGCCGCGACCGGGTCGTGCTGGCGACGAAGTTCGGCATCGTCTTCGGCGAGGACGGGCAGGGTGTCCGCGGCGACGCGGCGTACGTCCGGCAGTGCTGCGAGGAGTCCCTGCGGCGGCTCGGCCTCGACCACATCGACCTGTACTACCAGCACCGCGTGGCCCCGGACGTGCCGATCGAGGAGACGTGGGGCGCGCTGGCCGAGCTGGTCGAGGAGGGGAAGGTCCGCTACCTCGGCATCTCGGAGGCGTCCGCGGACAGCATCCGCCGCGCCCACGCCGTGCACCCGGTGACGGCGCTGCAGAGCGAGTGGAGCCTGTGGACGCGGGAGCTGGAGGACGAGGTCGTGCCCGTGTGCCGTGAGCTGGGTATCGGCATCGTGCCGTTCTCGCCGCTGGGCCGCGGTTTCCTCACCGGCGCCGTGCGGTCGGTCCAGGACCTGCCGGAGGACGACATGCGGCGCGGCCTGCCGCGGTTCGCGGAGGGGAACTTCGACCGCAACCTCGCGATCGTGGAAGCGCTGCGGGCGCTGGCCGCCGAAAAGGGCGTCACGCCAGGGCAGCTCGCGCTCGCGTGGGTGCAGCACCGCGGCGCCGACGTCGTCCCGATCCCCGGCACGAAGCGCCGCACGTACCTGGAGGAGAACGTCGCGGCGGCGACGCTGGAGCTGTCCGCCGACGACCTCGCCCGCATCGAGGCCGCGGCACCGGAGGACGCCGTGGCCGGCGAACGCTACCCGGCGCACCTGGCCCGCAACGCGGGTCGCTGAAGCCCCCGTGGTCGCGTCTGGGCAGGCGCGACCACGGGTTTTCAGGCCAGCAGCTCCGCGACCGCGGCGGCGGCTTCCGTCAGCGCGACCACGCGCTGCTCCCGCGTCGCCAGCGAGCGGACCGTCACGTTGCCCGCGGCCCAGTCCTCCTGGCCCACGATCACGACCACCTTGGCGCCCGCCTTGTCCGCGCGGCCCAGTTCCTTGCCGAGCTTGCGCAGCTCCAGCGGCGTCGACGTGCGCATCCCGGCGCCCCGCAGCTCGGTGGCGACCTGCCGGGCGGCCCCGGCCAGCTCCTCGGCGACGGGGATGACCACGACGTCGACCTCGCTGCGCGGCTGCGGCGTCAGGCCGTGCGTGCCGAGGAAGTCCATCAGCGTCACGTCACCCATGCCGAAGCCGATGCCCGGGATCTGCTGCGACGTGAACATCCCGGCGAGGTCGCTGTACCGGCCGCCGCCGAAGAGCGCGCGGTTGTTCTCCGGCGAGGTGTCGAAGACCTCGAACACGGTGGACGTGTAGTACGCCAGCCCGCGCACGATCATCGGGTCGAACCGCACCAGGCCCGCGGCCTCGTTGGCCAGCACCTTGACGAGGTTCGACGTCTCCTTGACCTGCTCGGGCAGCTCGTCCAGCAGCGCCGTGCCGGCACCGAGCACGTCACCCAGCTTCTCGAACTGCTTGTCCGGCAGCCCGATCTCCTCGGCCTGCGTGGCCAGGGTCTCGCGGTCGTACTTCTCCCACCGGTCGACCAGCCCGAACACCTGCGGCAGCTGCTCGGCGGTCACCCCGACCAGGTCGGTCAGCGCGCTGGAGAGCAGGTTCCGGTCGTTGGCGCGCACGACGAACATGTCGTCGGTCGCGCCGACGCCCCGCATCAGATCGTGAACCAGCTCGAAGATCTCGATCTCGCAGTTCGCGCTGTCCGAGCCGAAGATGTCGGCGTTGATCTGCCAGTGCTCACGCACGCGGCCCCGCTGCGGCCGCTCGTAGCGGTGGCAGTTCGGGTGGCTGTACCAGCGCACCGGGAACTGCAGCGAGCCCGCGTTCCCGGCGATCATCCGCGCCACCGACGGCGTCATCTCCGGCCGCAACGCCAGCCGGCGGCCACCGCGGTCGGTCAGCGTGTACAGCTGCTGGTCGGCGATCTCCTGCCCGGACTTGCGCTCGTAGATCTCGGCGGATTCGAGGACCGGCCCGTCGTAGCGCTGGTAGCCGTACCGCTCCAGCACGTCGTAGAGATGGCCGAACACCTGCGTCCGGACGGACATTTCCGGGGGCAGGAAATCCCTGGTCCCCCGGTACGGCGCGGTCGGCAGGTACTCGGGCACGACGATCCTCACGGTCGGAAAACTGGTGTGCGCCCAGTTTATCCAGCTAGGCGACGGCCACACCCCAGGCCGTCAGGAGCATCGCCGCCCCCAGCAGCACCGCGCCGCTCACCGTCACCCGGTGGGCGAGCGCCTTGCGGGGGAGCAGGTGCAGGAACAGGCCGCCGGACTGGGCGAGGACGCCGAACAGGAGCAGGAAGCACGTCACCCAGCGGAGTGCTTCGCCGAGCCCGCCCTGACCGAGCAGCTGGAGCGCGACCAGCGCGAGGACGAGCAGCACGCCCGCGTGCGCGTGCCCGGCGCGGAAGAACGCCCGCTGCTCCTCGGTGAGCCTGCGCCTGCGCAGGAGGCCGAGCAGGGAGTAGCCGCCGAACATGACGGTGGGCAGTGACACCAGCGCGATGACGGTGAACAGCTGGACAGGACCGGTGAGCGTCATGCCAGTGACCATAACACTGTTTTAAAAACAGTGTCACGGAACCAGGTGCGCCGCTACTGTCGCGCCCAGCTCCCAGCAGGCCTCCAGGTCGCCCTTGCCCGGCTCGCCGGTGACGGTGACCGCGGCGGCGACCTGCTGCCAGCCCAGCCCGGTCGTGATCGCCTCGATGCCCCGGACGGTCCCGGCGACGTCGCTGCCGCCGTGCACGTAGTAGCCGAACGGCCGTCCGCGGGTGGCGTCGAGGCAGGGGTAGTAGACGGTGTCGAAGAAGTGCTTGAGCGCGCCGGACATGTACCCGAGGTTCGCGGGCGTGCCGAGGAGGAAGCCGTCGGCGGCGAGCACGTCGGGCGCGGTGGCCGCGAGCGCGGGCTTGCGGACGACCGACACCCCTTCGAGCTCGTCGGTGGTCGCTCCGGCCACGACGGCCTCGAACATCGCCTGCACGTTCGGCGAAGGTGTGTGGTGGACGATCAGCAGGGTCGGCATGGCAGCCGAACCTAGTGGCTCACCTGTCCCAGGTCCTGCGTGCCGACGACCTTGAGCAGCTGCAGCGCCTCGTGCCCGGACGTGCCGGGCTCGGTGGTGAACAGCACCAGCTGCTGGTCCCGCTCGGAAACCAGCAGCACCTCGCAGTCGACCTCGAACTCGCCGACCAGCGGGTGCCAGAGTGCCTTGCGCCGGGTGCGCCACGACGTCATGCCGGGACCAGAGCTCCGCGAACTCGTCACTGCCCGCGCGCAGCTCGTCGACGAGTTCCCGCACGTACGTGTCGTCGGGGTACTTCGCCGCCGCGGTGCGCAGCCTGCCGACGGCGGTCCGGCCGAAGTCCGAGTGGTACCAGCGGAAGCCGTCGTCGGGCTGGGGCAGGAAGTGGCGCCGGGCGAGGTTGCGCTCGCGGCGGCCGAACCTCGTCAGGTCACCCATCAGCGCGGAGGCGAGCGGGTTCCACGCCAGCACGTCGAAGGCGATGTCGGTGACGTACGCGACGGCGTCGTCCAGCCGGTCGATCAGGTGCAGCAGACCGGGCGTGACCTCGCGCGACGGCCCAGGGGGCAGGTCCGGCACCTCGCCCGCGAGGTGGAACAGGTGGGCCCGCTCCTCGTCGGACAGCCGCAGCGCCCGCCCGATCCCCGTCAGCACCTGCCGCGAGGGCTGTGGCCCGCGAGCCTGCTCGAGCCGCGTGTAGTAGTCCGTGGAGATCGCGGCCAGGCCTGCCACCTCCTCCCGGCGCAGGCCGGGAGTCCGCCTGCGCAGTCCGGCGGGCAGCCCGACGTCCCGCGGCTGCAGTTTCGCCCGCCTCGTCCGCAGGAAGTCCGCCAGTCCTTTCCGGTCCACGTCCCCAGTCTGCGGCGTGCCGGTGGTTGCTGCCAGGGACCGCCGGTCCCTGGTTGAACGGTCTCTGCCACCGGTGCGCCCCAGCGCCGAGGGTGGAGGCATGAACGAGAAGATCGCCCTGGTCACGGGCGCCAACAAGGGAATCGGCAGGGAGACCGCGCGGCTGTTGCTGGCCGAGGGGGTCACCGTGCTCATCGGCTCGCGGGACGCCGCGCGCGGCCAGGCCGCCGCCGAAGAGCTGGGGGCGAGCGCCCTCACCATCGACGTCACCGACCAGGAATCGGTGGAGGCCGCCGCGAAGGAGGTCGACCAGCGGTACGGCCGGCTCGACATCCTGGTGAACAACGCCGGCATCAACCCCCCGGGGCAGGCGCGGCCGAGCGAGACGACGGCCGAGGTGGTGCGGACCGCCTACGAGACGAACGTCTTCGGCGTCGTCCGGGTGACCAACGCCTTCCTCCCCCTGCTGCGCCGCTCCACCTCGCCGCGGATCGTGAACGTGTCCAGCGAGCTGGGCTCGCTCGCCATCAGCAGCGACCCGGGGTGGTACGCCGACCACCCCATGCTGCTCGCGTACAGCACGTCGAAGTCCGCGGTCAACTCCCTCACCGTCATGTACGCGCACGAGCTCGCGGCCGACGGGATCAAGGTGAACGCCGCCGCGCCCGGCCTGTGCGCGACGGACCTCAACGAGTACCGCGGGTCGCGGACCGCCGCCGACGGTGCCGCGGTGATCGCCCGAGTCGCACTGGCCGCCGACGACGTCCCGTCCGGTCAGTTCCTCGCCGAAGCCGGGATCGTGCCCTGGTAACCGTTCTGACCTGCTGTTTTGTGGTTAACGGACCCCCCTGTTCCAGGGGGGTTCCAGGGTGTGTAATCTTCTCTTCGTCGCCAGGGAGACCGGGCGGCGCGGGGCCACGAACCA